>NZ_JAAMNI020000004.1:0-137956 GCF_011065955.2 Clostridium sp. FP2 | reverse complement strand
TGTCCTGAACCTTTACCCATTCCTTTTCCTTCTCCTTGTCCAAATCCTACACCATTCATCTTACCTATAGAAGCGCTACCTGTTCCATCACAATTTGCCTGATTAGTTTTAATAGAATTATAAATTTCATCTGCTTTAGCCTGAGTTAATTTACCATCCCTTACCCTTTGATGGGGTACAGGTAGTAATGGAACAGAAAACGGCTATAAGCATGTAAAAAAATGGATTTAAAATTTTAATACCTGTTTATCAGCAATCTTAAGAAAAAAAGAATTAATGATGAATGTGGTTAAATCATAACCTGCAAAGATTTACTTACCCTAAATATATGGTAATATTTGTAAATATGTATTATAATAATTATTGTATTACATAATTAAATTCCCTATCTATAAGTTTATTTTATGTAGCACAAATATTATGAGGTGATATTATGACAAGAGGCAGAAAGAAAATTGAAAACTCTAAAAGTGAATTGATCCATATAAGAATAAGTGAGGAATTATCCAAATCCTTAGAGAGCTTCAAAAATGCTAACAACATAACTAAAAGTGAAGCCGTAAGACTTCTCCTAGACAATGTTCTTAAATAATAAAAAACCACAGCTACTCCTATAGTTTTACATCTCTATTGAAATCAAAATAAGTAAATCTACTCCACCTAGGCATACGGCAACCATTCATGTAAAAACGGGCCACTTCCCATTTTATGTAATAATTTAAGCTTTTCTTATTGAATTATAATTAATGCTCTTTGTGGGGTAGCATACGCAAAAATGATATTTCGTACGTTAAGGAAATTTAAACCCCATAAATGTAAATACTTTACTCGTTAAGTAACAGTAATAATAGTATAATTAAATAAATGTTTTGTGTCGCAACAGTAGAATATGGCGAAGTAACCAATTTCATTTAAGAAGCAGAATGGTTCTAACAAAGGAGATAATAATATGTCAATTACTATTAAACGAAATACTGGATGGCAGGGCACAGGCTCAAAAATCCAAATAAAAGTAAACGGAGAAAAGGCATACAGTGTCATGGAAAATAATAGTGTAGACATTGAACTTCCTGAGGGTAAAGCTCACATAAAAGTCACACAATTTGGAATAAAGAGCAATGAAATAGTAGTTAAAGAAGGAGATATAATACGAATAACATCAACAAGATTGACTAGAATGAGTTTTCCTTTAATATTGATTATACAGGTTTTAACAATTTTAATTCCTAATTTAAAATATAGACTAACTATATTTTTAACTTTATGCGCATTGATTATTATTAGTATATTCTTGTTTAATGGATTTCATCTTAGTGTTTATGACAAAGAAAATCGATAATAATATTTTCAAAAATTAACGAAAACAGAAAACTAAGTAGTTCGTCTTCTGAATAGGTTTGGATTCAGATGTTGAGCCGATAAAAACTATCACCATAAGTATATACTTAAATGATGATAGTCACTAAAGTTGCTCAATTTCTGAAACAAGCTAAAGAACGATGCCGCGTTTCCACTGCTATGGAGATTCAATCTTTTCCCTCTTTCTGAAATTTGCTTTAACACTAAGAGTATTAACTTTAATTTTCACAAATGCATCTTAAATCCTTCTAAGTCTTGATTATTTTCTAAAAATAGACGTAATTTCCCCCTTATGCTACCCCTTTGTAAAATTCGGTCTAGATAATAGTAATATATCGTACATAATGGTATTATTTACTTATAAGTTGATTTGTAATTGTATGTAGTCGATGTATAAGTAAGTAAAATCAATCTGTGTAGCACACGATACACGAGAGAGATAAAGGGGAGATACTTTAATGAAAACTATAGGTGAAGCATTTGTATACACTATCTGTGTAGTTATAGTTCTTTGCGTATTATTGTCATGTTGCAATGGAAATGAAATTTTTATTGCTTTATTTATATTTGGTATAGGTATTATTTTCACAATATTTCTTTGTACATTACTAATTGTTAGAGCAATTAAAAACAAATAATATTAATGTGAAATGATTAATTCATAATTTTCATATATTATTCATCAACAAGGGTGTATGCTCTTGTTTTATTTTTTTGTTAAAGAGCCATAAACGACCGTTTATGGGAGGGGGTATTTATTTTAATAGTAAAACCAATTAATGCGCAGTTAAGCAGTACCATAACATAGGACTATAATCAAAGTAACAATATATACATCATAAAACCTTTATGGTACTATTTTATAGCTATAAAATTAAAGGAGGTTACAAAATATGCTATTAGGTTATGCAAGAGTTAGCACAGAAGATCAGAGTTTAAATAGGCAACTGGATCAATTAAAGGAGTTTGGATGTGCAAAAATTTTCAAAGAAAAGATTTCAGGTACTAAAATTAATAGAATGCAGCTTGAAAAAATGATTGAGCAATTACGTGAAGGAGATATTATTGTTATAACTGAATTAGCGAGATTAAGTAGAAGTACAAAGGACCTATTCAGATTAATAGATACTATTGAAAAGAAAGGTGCCAACATAAAATCTATTAAGGAGAATTGGGTTGATACAACTACGCCACAAGGGAAATTTATGTTTACTATATTTGCAGGAATAAGTCAATTTGAAAGAGACCTTATATCACAAAGAACTAAAGAAGGCCTTGTCGCTGCTAGAGCTAGAGGAAAAAAAGGTGGCCGTCCTAAGATTTATACAACTGCGAAAATAGATTTAGCTATAAAAATGTATAATTCAAAAGATTATAGTCTTTCTGAAATAACAGCTTTAACTGGTATCAGTAAAACATCATTATATAGATTTATTGCAAGCAGATCTAATACTTAATACATATTAATTTTAATTTTAGGTTGTACGAGGAGGTTTAATTTTGACTAATATTACAGAAACAGCATACCCTAAAATAAGAAGCTATATAACAGAAGAAGAATTATATAGAATTTACACGCCATCAGATGAAGAACTACGGTTAGCACAAGAAAATACAAAGGGCGATTTATCAAAAATATGTTTTTTAGTAACACTTAAATGTTTTCAAAGGTTAGGATATTTTATTAGTATTACAGATGTTCCTAAAAGCATCATAGAGCATATTACTAATCATTGTAATGCAATTTTCAATAACAGTATTTTAAAAAATTATGATAAATCAAGCTCTAAAAAACGACACTTAATTATCATTAGAGATTATTTAAAAATAACAGCCTATGGAGAAGAAACCCGCATAATTGTAATAGACGTGGCAACGGAAGCAGCAAAAACAAAAGATAATGATGCTGATATTATAAATATAGTTATTGAAGAACTTATTAGACAACGATATGAGCTACCAGCATTCAGTACATTGGAAAGGATTGCGAAAAGCACAAGACATAGTGTATATAATTCTTATTATAAGTATATTTATGAAAATTTATCTGTTGAAACTATAGAAAGTATTAATAACCTTTTTAATATCGAAAGCAATAATACATATTCACCATGGAGTTTATTAAAAGAAGAACCAGGAAAGCCATCCCATAAAAATTTAAAAGAAATAATTCTTCATTATCACATGCTAAAGGCATTTAAAATAAATGAAACTATACTTTCATCCATTCCAAATATAAAAATTAAGCACTTTGCAGAAGAAGGGAAGACTTTAAATGCAGCACAAATGAAAAAATTAGAAACATATAAAAGATATACATTAGCTGTATGTTTTCTAAAACAAAATATATCAAGTATGCTTGATGATCTTGGTGAAATGTTTATAAAACTTGTAAAGAGTAGTCAAAACAAAGCAAAAGAAAAACTCGATGAATATAAATTAGCTAATTCTAAAGTCGCAGATGATTTAATATCAACACTAAAAAATTTCTTAACAGCATATAAAAGTCCAGGAACAAGTGAAGAAAGGATTTGCGCTATAGGAACTATTTTAGAAGATAATAATATTGGAGAAATTATTGAAAAATGTGATAACCATAATGCTCATTCAGGTAATAACTATTATCATTTTTATTGGAAGTGCTTAAAAGGTAATAGGTCTATACTATTTAAGCTTTTAGATTCTATCGAATTATATTCAACTACTCAAAATAAATCCATAGAAGTTGCAATAGAAACTATAAAAAAATATAGGTGTTCAAATAAACTTGAATATATAGAGTTACATGAGGAGCAGCTAGATTTATCCTGGGTAAATGATCAGTGGTGGAAATTACTAACTGGATATACAAATAGAAAGGATTACCCTGAAAAGATAGAACGTAGAAATTTTGAAACTTGTGTATTATATGAGATAATGTGCGAGCTAAAATCAGGAGATTTATGTATAAAAGATAGTGATGTATACTCCGATTATAGAGAACAGTTAATATCTTGGGAAGAATATCATGCAAATATATCTTTATTTGGAGAACAAGTTAATATTCCTGTTGAAGGAAGATCTTTTGTTGAATTTGCTAAAAATAAACTAGAACAGATATCTCTTAATGCAGATAAGGCTTTTCCGGATAATGAATACTTGAGAATTGAAAAAGATGTACCTATTCTTTCAAGGCTTAAAAAGAAGAAACAACCTGAAAATTTAAGGTTAATTGAATCTTTATTAGCAGAAAAATTGCAACCAGTAAATATCCTTGATATTTTATCAGATACTGAACAATGGCTTAATTGGACAAAGCCTTTTGGACCTATTTCAGGATTTGATTCTAAGCTAGAAAACCCTATAGAACGTTATATAATCACAAGTTTTTGCTATGGATGTAATCTTGGTCCAACTCAAACATCAAGATCATTAGAGGACTTAAATAGAAAGCAAGTAGCTTGGATAAATCAAAGGCATATAACAGAAGAAAAACTAGATAAAGCCATTAATAGAGTAATAAATGCTTACAATTGTTTTTCATTGCCTAAATATTGGGGAACTGGTGAAAGAGCATCCGCAGATGGCACCAAATGGGATTTATATGAAAAAAACCTTATATCTGAATATCATATTCGTTATGGTGGGTATGGCGGAATAGGGTATTACCATGTATCCGATTTATACATAGCTTTATTTAGTAGTTTTATTCCTTGTGGAGTTTGGGAAGGCGTTTATATATTAGATGAAAATATTAAAAATGAGTCCGACATACAGCCTGATACATATCACGCTGATACACAAGGTCAAAACACAACAATATTTGGACTTTCATCCTTGCTTGGAATAAAATTAATGCCAAGAATAAGGAATTGGAAAGATCTAACCTTTTTTAAAGCTGATAAGACTTGCACCTATGAGCATATAGAAAGCATTTTTTCAGATGAAATTGATTGGAAGCTTATAGAAACATATTTGCCTGATATGTTAAGAGTAGCTCTTTCAATAAAAACGGGTAAAATAACCCCTTCAACAATTTTAAAAAGATTATCTAATTATAGCAAGAAGAATAAGCTGTATCAAGCTTTTAAGGAACTTGGAAGAGTTGAAAGAACATGCTTTTTATTACAATACATATCTGATATAAATATTAGAAGAACAATACAAGAGTCAACTAATAAAAGTGAAGCATTTAATGGATTTATTAAGTGGTTGTTTTTTGGTGGTGAGGGTGTTATCAGTGAGAATGACAGATCAGAACAAAGAAAAGTAATTAAATATAATCATTTAGTTGCTAATTGTGTTATATTTTACAACGTATATAATATATCTATGGCTATTGAAAAACTTATAAAAGAAGGGCATAAAATAGATAGTACCATGTTATCACTTCTGTCTCCATATATAAATCAACATATTAATAGATTTGGTAGGTATAGTTTAGATAAAGAAAGAGCTGCACCCGAATTGAATTTTAATATTGATTTACTAAAAGAGGCTTAATAACTATAGATTTATAGGGGCCATTTTACAATATTTTCAATGTGGCCCTATTTTACATGAATGGTTGCCGTACCCCATAGCCATCAAGCTAAGAAAATTCTATAAAAATAAAGCCCCCCATTTGTAAAAATGTTATTATTTGAAAGATAATAAAAACACAGCAATGGGGGTAATTTACAAATGATAGAAGAAAACTTAAAATTGGATAAAGATATAAAACTTTTTGCAGCTGAACTTAAAAGTTGTTTTTCAAAAGAGGAGCTTGAAGCAATAGCAAGAGAAACAGGTTTTGTGAAAAGAAAAGGTAAAATTCGCGCATGGGAATTCGTTTGCTTATGCTGCTTTATGGATGCAGAGGTTGCGAATAATACACTTGTTACCTTATGTACAAAACTTAGTGCCAAAATAGGAATAGTTATTTCTAATCAAGCATTAGATCAACGTTTAAATGAAAAATGCGTGGAATTTTTAAAGAAAATTTTTGAGAATCTGTTGCGCCAAACAATAACAAATAATACTTGTATACCAAGTGTATGGGATGAACATTTCAAACGAATAAGAATACTTGATTCTACTGCTTTTCAAGTACCGGAAAGCTATAAAGATATTTACCCTGGATCTGGTGGCTGTTCTCAAGCTTCAGGTGTAAAAATACAACTAGAATATGAATTGAAATCTGGAAATCTTCTTAATATACAAGTAGGAGCTGGCTCTGGAAGCGACAATACTTTTGGGAGCAAAATAAGAGATACTATCAAAGCTGGGGATCTTATTTTAAGAGATCTTGGATATTTCAACTTTGAAGATTTTTTGGATATAGAAGATAGAGTAGCTTTTTACATATCAAGACTCAAACCTAATATAGCAGTATATATAGACAATGAGGATATAGAGTACTATAAGAATGGCGCCCCCAAAAAATCAAGCCTTTTTAAAAGAATCTATATTTCTGACATAATGAAACAGATGGCAGAGGGGGAACGTTATGAAATTAAGGATGTCTATGTAGGTAAGGAAAAGACACTAAAAACAAGGCTTATTTTATATAAACTAACAAATGATCAATTGAAAAAAAGAACAGAAAAATCTGTGAAGAACGCTAAGAAAAAGGGTATAGAAAAAAGTGATAATACTATTGAATTATTAGGGATATCTATTTATATAACCAATATTACAGAAGAAGTTTTAAGTGCAAAACAGGTTCATGAGTTTTACAGCCTAAGATGGCAGATCGAAATAGTTTTTAAAACATGGAAATCCATATTTAGTATACAGGTTGTAAAGTTAGTTAAAATAGAACGGTTTCAATGTCAACTTTATGGAAAACTTATTTTGCTACTCATAAGCTCTGCTGTAATGTTTAAAATGAGGACTTTAGCTTTAGAAAATAAAGGGCTTGAAGCCAGTGAAATTAAGACTTGTGAAATAGTTCATGAATATATTGATGGGATATACTCTGAGCTTATCAAATTCCCTAATAAAATTTTAAATACTTTAAAATTAATATTTGAAAATGTAGTTAAGAATGGTCTGAAATCTCATAAAAAGGATAAGAAAACTGTTTTTGATATTCTCGGAGTTTGTTATAAACTAACATCAACACAGGCTAAAGTTGCAGCATAAAACAACTTAATAAAGTTGTAAAATTTCCACTATATACGTGGTTTTTTTTGGTGTACCCTAAAATTCTTTGAATACTAATGTACACTTAAAATTTACCATTGAAACTCATTAAAAGAAAAATAATTGATAACATCTATCATTTAATAATGACTTACTAATGTTCAATAGGGCTTAGCTTGATGGCTATGTTGCCGTACCCCTATATAAGTAAGATGGTGGAAAGATTAAATTCTTTAAGGAAATTTTTAGATAGGTAGCAATGGGAATTACGTATATAACGATAATGTTAATAAATTCGATGATATAACTTCATATGATATTTAGATAATGAAATAAGCTGATAGAGCTGTGCCATGAGCATAATTACATCTTTATTATATTGAGGAGAGTGTCCATGTAATTGTATGGTCTGTAATAGACGTGACCTGAAATACCTGTGTCTTTGGTAATGCTATGTTTAATAAAGCATGTAAATTTGACCAGAGCGGTAGTGTGACTAAAGATTAGAAAAAATAGACTAAGTTGTTGTTTTTTATGGTTGTTACAAATTAAGTCAGTGTTGTAAAAAATAATATATTGACATAGATCCAATATTGAGAGTAATTAATTTAGCTATCAATTAATTCACTGATAAATGAATATGTTTCCACAAACCACATACGTTGAGAGCATAGTACGATTATAAAGGCAGAGCCCTTAATTTTTATAATATTTATTTTGCTTTATTAATTTTGAAGTTATAATAAGACTAGATGTGTAATGCAAAAGATTTTACTTGTAAGGACACAAATGGAGGTATGGGATGAATAAAATATTGGTTGTTGAAGATGAAGATATTTTACGTGAAGTGATAATGGACTATCTAATCGAGGATGGATATCAGGTATTAGAGGCCGAAGATGGAGAAAAAGCTTTAGAGCTATTTCAATCAAATTCTGTTGATTTAGTTATACTAGACATTGTTCTGCCGAAGATTGACGGCTGGTCAGTATGCCGTAGAATACGGAAAAATTCCAGTATACCTATAATCATTTTGACTGCACGTTCAGATGAGGATGATTCTCTTCTTGGATATGAGTTGGGAGCGGATGATTATCTTATCAAGCCATATAGTCCCCTGGTTCTAATGGCAAAAGTAAAACGATTTCTTGAAAAATACCCATGTACTATGGATGGAATGCTGACGTCAGCCGGTGGTATTGTTATAAATATGGGGTCAAGACTTGTTTCTGTTGATGGTAATACAATTAATTTGACTCATACAGAATTTGAGATTCTAGCTTACTTAATGCAAAATAGAGGAATTGTAATTACTAGAGAACAATTAATAGCTAAAATATGGGGTTATGATTTTTATGGTGATGAAAAGACAATGAACAGCCATATCAGAAACCTGCGTGCTAAGCTGGGCAGTAAAGGTAGCTGCATTGTTACGGTTATCCGTTCGGGATATAAATTCGAAGAGGAGTAGCTATGAAAAAAAGTATTGTTTTTAAATGGTTTGTGCTAACAGCTCTATTATTCTCTACGATGTTTTTATTCATTGGAATCACGCAAAATTACTTTTTTAAGAAATATTATATTAATAAGAAATCGGATACTCTCAAAATGTATATAAAGGAGTACTCAGATATAGTAGCGAAAAAAGGAGCGGAAGCAGCATCTGGTGAAATATATAAGAATAAGCAAATCTGGATTACAAAATTGGATGAATATGGACGTATCTGCGATGTGAAAAATTATTATCTCGAAGTGAAATTGAAAAATGAATCCCAGGGTACTTTGCAGATACCAATGTACTCCTTTGAAGGAGAATTTTCTTCCAATGTACTCGCTTCATTAAAGGTCGGAGAGGAGGTGGTTATTGATACAGTTAATATAGCGGATGAAAGGATACCTTATCAGATACAGAATGATTCAACGGGAGTCGTAAATTTAAACCTTGCAAACAAGCTGAATGGTCCTAATGCTGATAAAGCTTATAGTCACCTTGTAACTGGCATTTTGAGGGGAAAGATAACGAAGACTTCATTTCCGGAACGAGAGTCGGATATTGCGTTTCCCTACCATGAACTTTATTTTTTCGAACAGATAAAAGAATTTCAAGCCGGTTTGCTAGCTAATAATGCGAAACCTCTTCAGGGTACAGAAGAACTTAGTGCAACGGAGAATTTTTCAGAATATAAGATAATCATTAAACCGGTTATTGAAAATGGGGTAACGGGATATATTTTTGCTATGACCTCTCTTCAGCCGGTAGATGAAGCAATATCGGTTATACAGCAATTCTATCCTTACTTTTTTGGATTTACCTTTCTGTGTGTTATATTCTTGGCGTTTGTTTTTTCTAAGTGGCTGGCGAAACCCTTGATATCCATCAACCAGATTACAGAGAAAATAGCAAACATGGATTTTACGGAAAAACTGCCGGTGCGTTCGGCCGATGAAATTGGTCAGTTATCCCAAAATATTAATTATCTGTCGAATCAGATGGAAGTATATATTGGTCAGCTTAAACAGGATCTCGATAAAGAGAAAAAATTAGAAACTATACGAAAGAAATTTATTGCAGGTGTATCTCATGAGCTGAAAACGCCTCTTGCTGTTATGAAAAGTTGTCTATCTATTTTTAAAGACGGAATTGCAGCTGAAAAAAGGGAACATTACTTACAGGCTATGGACGACGAAATACAACGGATGGACTTGCTAGTTGTAAACATGTTGGATCTAGCTAAGTTTGAATCTGGTACCTATAAGCCTGAAATAGCTCCTTTTGAAATAGATAAAGTAATTATCGAAGTATGCAAGTCCCTGGCTGAGCAAATACAGGAGAAAAATATCTCTCTTATATTAAGACTTTGCCCTCAAATTGTAGTGGGGCATAAATGGCTAATCAGTCGCGTTATTACTAATTTTCTCAGTAATGCAATCCGGCATACGGAGAATGGATATGCAATCGTAATTACTACAAGATGCAATGGAGAGACAGCAGAAATCAGCATAGAAAATCAGGGGAACCAGATATTAGAGGAAGACAGGAAAAAGATATGGGACCAATTCTACCGTGTGGAGGCACGGACATCCAAAGCAGGTACGGGTCTTGGACTTTCCATATCCAAGGGAATACTGGAGCTTCATCATGCAATTTATGGTGTAGAAAATACGAAAGATGGCGTCCGTTTTTTCTTTTCTCTACCGGTCCAATCATAAGCAATGAATAATTTAATATTTGCCAGCAAAACAAAAGCTATGAAGGATACTTCATGGCTTTTGTTTTGCAAAAAATTAGAAAGAAATAAATATCTGAACTTTATCTCATCTGCATCTGTTCTGCATTTTACTATTGTAATATAAGTTTATCAAATAAAGAAAAGAGGTATTTTCATGAAAAAATTAATTATTAGTTTCCTTATGGGTATTCTTTTGATAGGTATGACTGCCTGCGGGAATACAAATGCTGCAAAAGATGTTACAGCTAAGTCTAAGAACAATGTATTTATCGGAGATTCCGTTACCGAAGGTTTTGTCATCAATGAAATTCTTCCTAAAGAAAGTGTAATAGCTGGGGCAGGAGCCACAGCCGGGTTTACGTATAATGAAATTGATGGCTTGACTAAAAAGAAACCGGACAACGTATTTATTATGTTGGGATCGGATGACATGCTCTGGCCGAAGGGTGATCCTAAGGTACTATTTAAAAATGATTTAACAAAACTAATCAACAAGATAAAAAAAGAGGTGCCCAACTCAAAAATATATCTCCAGTCCATAACATCTGTAACAAAGGAGGCATTAAAACGAGAACCCCGCTATAAAAACATAGATGAATATAACGAGCTTTTAAAGGAGTTGGCTGGCAAGTTATCAGTTAATTATATAGACATAGGAGCATTGGCAAAGGAAACACCCGATTTATTTGCGGAAGATGGTGTTCACTTCAAGAAAGAATTTTATCAGTTGTGGTTGAAGAAACTTTCTAAATTATTATAGTGGAGGGACCATATGATATTCAGTAGTCTGTTTTTTACATTTGTTTTTTTGCCTATCACAGTAATTCTATATTATTCCTTAGGAAAGCACTTTAGGAATATTGTCCTGCTGACTGCAAGCCTGTTTTTTTATGCATGGGGAGAACCTATCTATGTGTTATTGATGTGCGGTTCCATAACGATTAATTACTGTCTAGGCACTCTCTTAGGTAGATCTGATACCAGTAGCCGAAAAAGGAAGCTTTTTTTAATAATAAGCCTGGTGCTCAATTTAGGCTGTCTCGCTTATTTTAAATACATCAGCATGATCATAAGTACAATAGGTAGTTGGAATTTGAATGTAGGAATACCGGAGCTTCCCTTAGGAATTTCGTTTTACACCTTTCATGCACTATCTTATGTGATTGATGTATACAGGGGGAAAATAAAGCCGCAGAAAAGTCTGATTCTTTTTGCTCTTTATATTACTATGTTCTCGCAGTTGGTTGCCGGACCAATTGTGAAGTATATAGACATTGAACCACAGTTAGCTTACAGGAGCATGAACTTCAAAAAATTCAACTCCGGGATGCAACGCTTTCTGTGTGGTCTTGCGAAAAAGATGCTTCTTGCAAATAATATAGGACTACTATGGTCTGAGGTAAAAGCCATGCCAGGTACAGAAGTTTCAGTGCTCATGGCATGGGCCGGGATTATTGCCTTTACATTACAGATTTATTTCGATTTCAGCGGGTATTCAGATATGGCTATCGGATTGGGAAAAATGTTTGGATTTCGTTTCAAGGAAAACTTCCAGTATCCATATATTTCGCAAAGTATTTCGGAATTTTGGCGCAGGTGGCATATCTCCTTAGGATCATGGTTTAAGGAATATGTATATATTTCTCTTGGTGGAAACCGTGTCGGCAAGTGGAAACTGATACGGAACATGTTCATTGTATGGTTTCTCACTGGGCTCTGGCATGGTGCAAGTTGGAATTTTGTTTTATGGGGGCTTTATTTTGGAGCTTTAATATTAATAGAAAAATTGTTTTTGCAGAAAAGCATGACGAGATGGCCAAAGGCTGTCCGTCATATATACTTATTGCTGTTTGTTGTTATAGGTTGGGTGCTTTTTGAATTTACCAACCTGACGGATATGTTCGGTTTTCTGCGGATCATGTCTGGAGTGGGAGGCAACGCGCTTATTAATAACCAAGTACTTGTGAAGCTAAAAGCCTATGCCATCTTATATATTGTTTGTATCATTGCGGCTTCACCTTGGCCGAAGGAACTGGCGTTAGTATTTAAAAGAAGTCATTACAATATTTATAAATTAGCAGTAACCGTGTATTATTGTGTACTAATGTTTTTTTCAACGGCATATATGGTTAGTTCAACCTACAACCCATTTATATATTTCCGATTTTGACCAGGAGGATTGATATGAGAATAAGTAACAAAAAAAAACCTGCTATTATACAGAATATCGTGTGTATGTTGCCGCTTTTATTTATACTTGCAATTTTTATATTGCAGCTTGCTCTACCGGCTAAAACCTATTCAAGAGAGGAGAGGCGTTACTTAGCACAATGGCCTGCTTTTCATATTGAAAAAGTATTAAATGGCAGTTATGAGACTAAGGTTGAATCATATTTTTCTGATCAGTTCCCTTCTCGAAACTTTTGGGTTCATATTCAGAAAGGCTCCAATCAAATTTTATTTAAAAGGTAATTTTTATTACATTGCTGTGAATAGTAACATTAGCAACGATTGATCAATATGAGAGAAAAATGCTACAACTACAAGATCCTTCTGATACATATCAAATACGTCAGATAAACGATGAAGTTCGAAGACAATGTAGAAAGAGGGTAAAAGTCCATGAAAAAAAAGTTATTTAAAGTAAGTATGAAAGTACTCTTTGTACTTTTATTAATCCTGGGATTGATATTTATTAGTAATCCGGGAAAAAAAAGAGCGAATGCTAATTCACAGAGTGATACTTCAAATTTTACAGTTTGTATTGATGCAGGCCATGGAGGATATGATGTCGGTGCCAAAAACTCATCAAATATTTTTGAAAAGGATGTAACATTAGAAATTGCTCTAAAAGCAGGTTCGCTTTTAGAAAAGGATGGAATTAAGGTGTTATATACAAGAACTACTGATAAAGTGTCCTGGCCATCAGATAATAAGCTAGATCTTAGAGCAAGAGTTAAAGTATCAAATGAATCCAAAGCAGATATATTTGTATCTATACATTGTAATAGTTCTACTGACCCCAGTTATCATGGAGTAGAAACATGGTGTAGGTTTCATTATACTGATGGTGAAAGACTTGCTAAAAGTATCCAAAAGGAACTTGGTAATAGTAATTACTCCGTCGATAGAGGGTTAAAATATGAATCTAATGGATCATTGGCCGTACTAAAGCTTAATAATTCTGTTTCTGCATTAATTGAAGTAGGCTTTTTAAGTAATTCCTCAGATGCTAATTTTATGACATCTAAAAGTGGACAATCTGTATGTGCTAATAGTATAGTAAAAGGAATTTTAGATTATAAGTCATCAGTTAAAAAGTAATTAGTTTTCGCACGAAAATTAATGCATGATACATATGGTAAAGAAGAAACTGCTAAAGCACTGCCTCAAATAATAGAGTATTTAAAAGGGAAAGGATATGAATTTAGAACTATATCATAGCGAGTGAACAATTGCTTTTGCTTTTGCTTTGGACAAGTTTACTGACTGCTAATTACATTAAATTAGTAACGTTTATGTGCAGTATACAATATTTGAAACGACAATAAGATGTAGTGAGTAAGATTGTCCAAAGCTTCCTTCCAAGCGAAGCGAGGCTTCAAAGACCCTCAGAGACCTTCTACCTGGGTTTGGGGTGGAGCATCCCATTTCCAATTAGTTAGCTGTAGACTAGACTTTTACCTGAGGAACGAAGGTTAAAGGATAGGCTATAGCTTCCTTAGAAACAATCGATTATAAAGCCACATCATGGAATTATCCACGTTGTGTTCCTATTAATACATGTAGTCGGCTCTACCAATTTTATAATGGGTTATAATGTAAATATGGATTAGTTCCAAATAAAACCCTCACTATATCCTAGCTATTTTATAATTATTTTAAATGATAGAATAACAAATATTTATAAAATAAGAATTCTCTAACGCAGTCATACCAATAAAAACAATACTATGTTTTTATTTTAAAAAAGTGTATACTGTAAATAAACATTAAACTAGTTGGAGGGATTTCGAATGAAATTAACAGCAAAATTTTTATTAATTTTTGCTGTAATTATGATTTTAACGTTGTTTTTGCCTACAATTGTAAAATAGTAATTATAGCCATTCCATAAAGAGTGTAAAAACTCTTTATAGAATGGCTTTTTATAACAAGCATTTATAAAATATACATTATTATAATTTGCCTATTCTACCTTTCGGGGGGCATGAAGAACATAGCTGTGCCTTACTGAAAACTCAGGCCCTTATATTGTCAAATTTAATATATATCGTAAGGTTTTCTGATTTTATGACTTGAATTTTTTTGTATCATAGTATCATTTTATCTAAACTGAATTTTGTAAAACAACTTAATTTAAAAAAGTTTCTATAATGTCAATTGTAGGAACTTATCTTAAAAATAGTTTACAAATAGACCTAAAATACCCACTTTAATGCTTTAAATACATCTAAGTTCTAGTTTCTAAATGAAATTCTCAACTTTCCTATTGCTTCTGGTTACAGCTATATTCTTCATACCCCAAATAAATATAAAATGCATTAAACTAAATATAATTTATTTCAAATAAATATATAATAATATAAAATATAGCATATATAACAAATTTTTGATTCCCTATATATTTATGCATTGAATACTGATATAATTAAGTTTGTTATAACAAAATGAAAGGAGTAGCTATGAATATATTTAATATATTTATGGCCATACTTAAATTGATTTTCCATCTCAGCCATAAGTTTGGCAATATTTTAGATAATTTTTCCGTAACAATTTTAATAACTGAAGGAAAAGTTAGTTATCTAATTATATTTAAAGGATAAAAATTAAAATAATTATGGTCCAATGATTGGTTGTCTAGCCATGTATAGCTCGTCTATCATGTCTAGCTTCCATAGGACATTTAAAATAAATATAAAATAGCTACAAAAAATCTAAGTATAATAGATATACTTAGATTTTTTTATTCTTTCTCTTAAATCTTCATTAATACTCATATATGAAATCTTTTCAATAAAGAAGAAATCCTATCTCTAAGCTTTCCTTATAATCTTTGTCTAGGCCCTTCTCTAGAATTTCAATGCCTTGAATAACTTATTAGCAATCTTACCATTTAACTTATTCTTAGATCTTCTCACATTTATAAAAAAAGAAGGTATTAACAACCTCTTATAATTCATATTCATAGACCACTGTATTTTAGCGTTTGAAAAATATATAAATTAAATTTATGAGCGTTCACCTATGAAAAACCATGGTTTCGGATGTTTTAAATTGTAAATTGTTATATTGTGTGAAGTAGTTGTAATTTTCTGTTCCCTTACTACAGAGACCCATGACTGCTGATAATACTAAATAGAAAGATGAATGCTCAGGTACTTTAATAGATTATTTTACTTCTGGACAGTTAGTAAGATTGTCCAAAGCGTCATTGACCCTAGAGGGATAAATTTATTCCTTATACTACCGCATTCCATATAGGGCAAAAATCGCGCCCTATACTCCATTTGGTTTTATTAGTGCTCATGCCAACAGTAATATATTGATTATGCTAACGATACCCTAAGCATAATGTTTTATGATATTATCATTATAAAAAATATTATATTTGAAAGGACTAAAATTATGGAGAATAAAAAGCAAAATTGGCACCCTATCACTATGCTACCTATGTTTGCTACAATGATATCCGGTCAACTAGAAGAAGCTAAAAATCAATATGAAAATCTATTACAAGCACGATCTAAACCATATGTTTTGAATGATGAAATAGTAGAAAGAGTTATTAAGGTATTTAGCGAACAATTAGATTTCATATGTTTATATGAGAATCAAATATCTAAATGGCATGATGAAGAACCCTTAACAACTAAACTTGAATCAGATCTTGCTAAATCTCAAATGCAGCTCCAAGAGCTTAGAACAGTTATACCTAATATTTTAGCTCTAGCGGATGAACTTAAAAATGGAACTATCGAAAAAGTAATGGGCAAAAGTGATTTCGAGCTCGGAATGGAATTTTTCAAGAAGTAATTTCAATACGCTTAAAATACATATAATTCTCAGCCTTAGAAACGAGTCAGGGCACTACCTAACCATGTACCACTTGTGGTGAACCCTTTAGAACATTTCTCATACTAAAGCTCGCGTTTTCATTAAAATAGCGAATTAAAAATTTAAGCACTGGCCAAAAACTTATTAAAGCTATTTTATGAGAAAACCGTCAGCTGGCTTAAGGAAACCTCTACACTTAAGACAGCCACTACACCATCTTTATTTCTGAGGAAAGAAAAGGTTGTACTATCAAATTTACGTATACTAGATATACAATCAAATTTAACATTTAATAATTATTTAAAATTAAATCTAAAATAATTATTAAATATATCTGCAAAAATTATTGAGGTTTTAAAAAAAATCTTATTAAGAAGAAGAAAACAAGTCCTAAGGCAATGCCTCAGGACTTGTTACCCCTGGGGGTAGGGGGAATATTTGCTTTTGCTTTGGACAAGTTTACTGACTACTGATAAGACTAAATAGAAAGATAAATGCTCAGGTACTTTAATAAAATGTTTTAATTTAGGGCAGTGAGTAAGATTGCCCAAAGCTTCCTTCCAAGCGAAGCGAGGCTTCAAAGACCCTCAGAGACCTACTTCCTGGGTTTGGGGCGGAGCATCCCATTTCCAATTAGTTAGCTGCAGACTAGACTTTTACCTGAGGAACGAAGGTTAAAGGATAGGCTATAGCTTCCTTTTAGGATATGTCTGAAGTATATAAGATGTACTTCAGATTCACAGAAACAATCGATTAAAAAGTCACATCATGAAATTATCCACGATGTATTCCTATTAATACATGTAGTCGGCTGTACCAGTTTTATAATGGTTTATAATGTAAATATGGATTAGTTCCAAATAAAACCCTCAATATATCCTAGCTATTTTATAATTATTTTGAATAATAGAATAACAAACATTTATAAAATAAAAACCCCCTAACGCAGTCATACCAATAAAAACAATATTATGTTTTTATTTTGAAAAAGTGTATACTGTAAATAAACATTAAACTAGTTGGGGGGATTTCGAATGAAACTAACAGCAAAATTTTTATTAATTTTTGCTGTAATTATGATCTACACGTTGTTTTTTCCTACAATGGTAAAATAGTAATTATAGCCATTCCATAAAGAGTGTAAAAACTCTTTATAGAATGGCTTTTTATAAGAAACAATTATAAAATACAAACTTAATTAATATCTGTATTAAAAACATTTATTAAATAAAATCTAATTTCAAATGATAATTTATAAAACTTATATTAGGGACCACTTGTGGTGAAAACTTTAGAACATTTTCCATACTAAAGCTCGTGTTTTCATTAAAATAGCAAATCTAAAATTTAAGCATTGGCCAAAAACTTATTAAAAGCTATTTTATGAGAAAACCGTTAGCTGGTTCAGGAAACATATACACTTAAGACAACCACTAAACCATCTTTATATCCCAAATTGCTTGTACTATGAAAAAACGGTATGCGAACTATAGAAGTAAGGTAAGCATATAATAATTTTTTAAAACTAACTCTAAATTAAAATATAACTAATAGCAAATTATCTGTAAAAATCATTGAATTTTTTTAAAATATGAAAAAAAACAACTCCATGAGAAGTAAAATCATTTCCTTGCTTTGGACAAGTTTACTGACTGCTGCTAAGACCAAATAGAAATATGAATGTTGAGTTACTTCAATAGATTATTTTACTGGTAGGCAGTGAGTAAGATTGTCCAAAGCTTCCTTTTGGAATCGGAGCAGTGAAAGAGCTTGTCCATATCAGGTTTTCGTATGAAGCATGAAGGAGAAAATTTGATATGGACTAGCCTTTGACTGCGACTGATTCTATTGACTCCCCTGGTGAATATATTCTTGGTTTTGAACTCTTCTTAGGCAATTTTTCTTCTTAAATTACATTGATTATTTTGTTTAAAGCATTGATTTATATGAGTTGTTAAGCATTTGGTTAAATTTAACTAAATGCTTAACAACCTCCAAAATACTCGATAAAATGTTGAGGTTTTAATAATAGCATGTGAAAGACAAAAACAACTCCTCCGGAAGCAACCTAGTACTTGTTACCTCTAGGGGAAGGGAGAGTATTGGGTTTGCTTTGGACAAATTTACTGACTGTTGCTAAAACTAAATAGAAAGATGAATGTTGTAGCACCTAAATAGATTAATTCACTTCTAGGCAGTGAGTAAAATTATCTAAAGGGTCCTTTTTATTCTTCAACCACTTGGATCATATTTAAAGCAGAATCAAGCAATTCTCTTAAAATTTCATTTTTTCCTTTACCAGTCATTTTAGCTAATGTTTCAAGTTTTTTATCCTGGCTTTCCCTTACATAATAAGTTGCTCTAATTAGTTTATCTTCTTCATTTTTTTTCTTTGCAATGGTTATTACGCCTTGCCTTTCAGTATTTACACTTTTGTTTACATCTTTGTTTACATCTTTGTTTTCAATATTAGAAACATTTGTGTCACTAGAGCTTATGACACTTGTTTTAGTATTGCTATTTTGTTCTGATTGTTTCTTTTTTTTAAACATTTCTATTTTCAATTTATCAAAATTATTTTGTTCTTTTGGATTAGCCAATTTCTTTCACCAACCTCTCTAAAACTTTAAAAAATTGCGTTGCAGCTTCCTGATCATACTCGAAAACAGTTTTACCTAGTTTTCCAGCTTCCGTAATTTTTACTCTTCTATGAATCGGCTCTGTTACAATATCTCTATCGGAGAAAAATTCTTTTAAAAAATCAAGATTTTCTTTTGCATCCTTTGTTCTTTGATCAAACATATTGGGAATTACAAGAGCAATCATATTAGGATCTAACCTTAAATCACTAAGATATTCATAGATGTTACCTATGGCTCTTACAGATGCGGCTTCAACTTGAACTGGCATAATTATATGGTCTACATAGCATAATACAGCATCATTAACCTTTGTTCGTTGTGGACCACAATCTATAATTACATAATCATATCCAAGCTTTTCAAGCCCCTGAAGCTTTTCATTTAGGTATAAGTCAATTCTAGCTTCTCTATGAAATTCTGCATTTATCTCTTCTATATGTTTGTTTGGCAACAGATCAAGACCTTCGCGAGCATTAATAATACAATCTTCAATCTTTGCCGGATTTCTTCTATCAATAAGATCATAGAACGTCTTATTATAATCTTTTTCATTCTTTCCTAAAAACAAAGAAGAATCATTTTGACCGTCTAAATCTATAAGTAAGACTTTAAAATCTAATTTTGAAAGTCCGTGTGCTAACTGAACAGATACGGTGCTTTTACCTACGCCACCCTTATTATTAAGAACTGCAATTTTTTTCATTTAGTTCTTCCTCTCTTTCCTATATAAATTTATATTACTCTTTTAAATAGTAGGATATCATATAACAACGAGCATTTACAACTTTATCTACAAAATTAATTACACTTAGTTAAACATTAATGTTTACATATTTGTAAACATTAATGTTTATAAGGGATATGTAGAACATATATATCAAATATGTTGTTATTTAATAAAAATATGAAATAAGATAATTAACGTTAATTATTAAATTAGAAACATAGCGAACATTAATGTATCTGAAAAAAGTATTGAATTTTTAAGATAGTGGTATGTTGAAGACAAAAACACTTCCTGCGGCAAAGCCGCAGGAAGTGTTACCCCTGGGGGAAGGGGGAATTATTTTTTTTGCTTTGGACAAGTTTACTGACTGCTGCTAATACTAAAAAAAGATGCATGTTACGGTACCTTAATAGATTATTTTACTTAAATGCAGTGAGTAAGATTGTCCAAAGCTTCCTTTTGGACCAGGAGCAGTTAAAGAGCTTGTGCCACATCAGATTTTCGCATGAAGTATGAAGGAGAAAATCTGATGTGGACTAGCCTTTGACTGCGACGTCTTAGCATTATAATTATCGATTTATAATACATTGAACGTAACAAGTCAATACGTTAAGTTACATTCAAACTGAAATTTTCAAGGAATAGGCAATAGCCTCAAAGTGAAAGTAGCACAATTGCATTTATGTTACTTTCAACGTACTTAACATAATGTTATTTAATACCACAAACTAGATTTCACTAAAACATCGTGTCTACAATATTATACTAACACCATACAGTTAGAGAAATACTTAAAGTCAAGTTAAATATTTTATAATTAATATGATTTAATAGTGATACGGGTAGAGCAATACCTTAAGTCAAGTCTAAATATTTTATAATTAATATGTTAGAATTAATAGTAAAAAAGGAGGTAAGTATATATGGAAGACAAGAAAATAAAAACAAAAGTACTAAGACCACAATTTGATAGCGCATTAGATATCGTAGATTTATCTAACGAATATATTGAAGATGAAAGCATATTCTCTTTTGGAACAGTTAGTGATTGTTCTTTAGAAAATCGTGAGGCAGACAGAGTGAATTTTAAGCAACTAATATTTAAAAAAGTCATTTTTAATAAAATAATTTTTAGACGTATAGAAATGGTGGATGTGAGATTTGAAAATTGTGATTTGTCAAATGTAGATTTTAATGAGGCTACATTACATAGGGTAGAATTTGTAAATTGCAAAATCATTGGCATTAATTTAACTGAATCCAGCCTTAGAGATGTAATTTTTGATAATTGTAATGGTGAATTTTCTTTTTTCAGTTATTCTAATTGTAAGCAAGTTGCATTTCTCAAATGTCAGTTACGTTCTTCAGATTTTCAAAACTCAAAATTTTTAAAGGTTGAATTTCAGGAGTCTAATCTACTTCAGGCTCAAATGAATTTCACAAATCTTAAAAAAATAGATTTTACTAGTTGTAATATCGAAAGTATAGGAGCAAATATTGCTGATTTTGAGGGTGCAAGAGTTACTACTATGCAAGCAATTTCCATTTCTGCTATACTGGGTCTCATTATTGAATAAAAGTAATTAACTGTATATATCACAATAGTAATTACGTTACATTGAAAAATACAGTAGACTTATTAATTTCTATCTATGTTTTTGATACAGTATTGTATTTTAGATTTGTTAACTATGAATTAAACATTTCATTGAACATGAGATAACTGTGATAAAAACAGAAGTATGGTGGTATGATTTACTCAGAAGTAACCGAAAAAATAATATTAATGTTGGATGGAGGTACACTATGATAAATAAAAATAAAATAAAATTAACTAAAGAGAAAAAGGAAGAAATGATTTCTCAAATAAAGGACCATTTTTTTTACGAAAGGGACGGAGAATTCAATGATTTATCTTCAAATCGGCTATTAAATTTTATAATAGAAGAAATAGCACCAGAATTTTATAATCAAGGAGTTTATGATTCTTATACATATATGAATGTCAGAATTGACGATTTATTATCAATTCAAAAATATTAACGTATATTTGAACCCCAATATTTTTATTAATATCTCTTAAATTTGAAGTTATTATTTTCTAAAATTAAAAACTCCATTCAAGATAATTAAACATGTTGTTTTTGTATTATTATTCGTGGCAATTTAGAAGGTAGGTTTTGAAAATAGAGCATATTTACAATGTTAAGGAATGACCAATAGACTCAAAGTGAAAGTAACTCAATTAGTATTGTGTTACTTTCAGAAATATCAATATATACTTAAAGCAAGAAACCCTATACCATTGGATATAGGGTTTCTTACTACAAAATATAAGAATACTATTGGTAGTAAACCTTTTTTACATTTAAAAATTGCACCAACTTATTTTAAATGTAAATCGGATTAGGAATATTGTGACGGGGAATGATATAAGCTATAATTAAGTTAAAAATAGAAGCTCCTACACTTTTTAATGTAGAAGTTTTTGTAAATAAATAAGTATTTCGACGATACTTATTTATCATCCTTATCTTTTGGGGATATATGTTTTTTTCTCATGAAGGATAATTTAATAACAAGTAGATTTATAGTTATTACTAAAGATTCTTCAAAATCATTTATATAAACAGGGCCAACTAACGCCAGTTCTTTTTTGTCAGGGAATGGCGTTAACACCTTTTGGGGAATTGGTACTTCTACCTGAATATGTTTTTCCTTTATCTTTACTATAACAAGCCTGATCCAATCCCGAAAATAAGAAACTATTACTGCTTTTAATAAAGCAGACAGACTAACGTTTTTTACTGTTTTATTCAAAAAACTAATTGTTTTATATAACATGTTTATACCTCTCTTTAATCATATTTTTTATTATAATATACAGATCCTAAAGATTTTATAAGAGCTAACTTGTCGTACTATTATCAATATTTTTTACCCCGAATTGTAAAACAAAATATCCACCTCCATTTAACATAAAAATTTCTCCTTGCATTTTTTTGCCCGTACCATAATTTTCTTAAATTTATACGAAATTTATGTTAATATCCCTCGGCAACTATATATATCAATAAATACTTAAATATATAAAAAAATCCTAAAAAATTTTTTTTTCATTTCTTACCTAATAAATAGCTTAATGTTCAATTAATATAACAACATTTAAAGCTTATTTTTCACTTATACATTGACAGTACCTATGAAATTTGCTTAGTACACATCATAATGAAGTACTTTATGAGATTAAATTTTTACTGAAAAACTTATTTGATGAATCCTCACATATATAAACATAAATTTTGTATGTAATTATTCCTTTTATTATTAGATATCCAATTTATTTTCAAAATATAGAATAAGCGAGGGAAAGTTTAGTTAGAGGAGAAGTTGCATTAATACATATATGCGTCAAAATAAAATTACTAGAAATGACTGGAGATCAAATAAGACCTAAAAGTGAATTATCTTTAATGAATGTACTATTATGCAAAAAAAAACAAAAGTCATGAAAGGGTTATTTTCACGACTTTTGTTGTATCCATATATCTAGCTTATAGCTTCAAAGTGAAAGTAACTCAATTGCTATTGTGTTATTTTCACTTTATTTTTGGGCTTAGTGGAAATAATACATGCACTAGAATACAAGTTAATAAAAAACATGGTTTTTATATTAAGTTAATAAAGTTTCTTAGTCCTATAATTATCTTGAATGCCCTTTGACCTTAGTAGGTAGTTTAAGAAAATTATGACTTAACTCTATTGTTTGCCTTTATGATAACGCAGAGCTTTATGAACATCTGAGTATATAAATAAAGGTAAATAATTCCCACTCCTATTATTAGGTATTCATGAGGAAATTTAGATTTTTCCACTGTATGGTTAATTTCAAGTCTAAAAGCATACGAACTGGCTTTTCGTAAATGCCAAGGTGAGGATACAATAACTGCTGTTCTCAATCCTCTATCTTTCATAATTTTCTTTGAGTTTACTAAATTTTCATATGTACCCGTTGCAAGTTTTTCACGAATTATACTGCAATTAGGCACTCCTAATTCAATCAAGGTTTGTGCTATGACATCTGCCTCAACATAGTTATTAGCGACTGCCGCACCAGTGCAAATAATCACTTCAGCAATTCCTTCATGATATAGTTTTGCTGCTTTATTTATTCGTTCTCGCAGAATTGGTGACACGCTTCCATCTTTTTTTGCGGGATAACCAAGTACAATAATCACATCTTTTTTTTGCCCATTATTATAGGTTGCTTTCTTTAAACTGTTACAAAGAACAGCATACTCAATCATAAAGCATATTAATATTGCACATAGAATACATAATATTATCATTTATCATATCTCCTCTTATATGTGTCTATTACTATCATCTACCAATATATAACCTATTCTTCGCATTTTAAGAATAAAGTGAACTAACTTAACACTTTATTATACTCGTTTTCTGCATATACAATGAAGCACCTGCCCATCTTCTTCTTTATAAACCATACCTCTTCTACACTCCATAACTGTAAATCCTGTTTTTTGTGCAAAATCTATCATTTCATTAATGGTAAAACTTTCCCAATAACAATCTGTATTTGCATAAGCAAAGAACTTTTTACCATCAAGATATTGAGAGTAGTTTGCTTCTAAAAATTTTTTATCGTGACCAGAAAAACTAAGTATTCCTTTACTTTTCAAAACACGATTGCATTCTTTTAAAATATGTATTTTATTCTCCTCTTCGTAAAAAAGGCCGAAAGTCTGTGACCATATTATTACAACATCAAAAGTATTACTTTCAAAGGGTAAGTCTAGTCCATTCGTTAATAAAAACTCAATATTTCGTTTACTTTCTATAGCAAATTGTTTTGCGGGTTCTATAACCTTTTCAGAAATGTCAGTAGCCGTAATTTTAAACCCCTTATCATATAAACAAAACGCTTCTCTACCCATGCCACAACCTATATCAAGAACCCATGATTTAACAGGAAAATGTGAAACTACTTCATTTTCCCAAACTTTTAATTTTTTCTTGGTGTAATCTCGCATATCTCCTATTGCATGTTCATCAGAGTATAATTTTTTTACAATTTCTATATTGTTATTCATGCACATCCCCCCAATAATATTGATAAACTTTACTTCACCTTTTTATACGACTGCGAAACAACTCATAAATAGATTGTACCATTTAATACCATAAAATAACATTCAATATACTAAAGGTTATAGTGAATAAAACCAATACATTCAACCGCGTAATTGCTTAGTTAAATTTAACTAACTGCTTAACAACACATATAAATCAATGCTTTAATCAAAAAAATAAAATATTTTTCCCTAAATCTTAAAAACCCCTCTCCTCCTCCATATATATAAATTAAAACCCCAAAGGAGGAATCACCCATGAACAAAAACCAAATAATAAAAACCCTAACCACCGGTGCCCTACTATCCTACAAAAAATACAACACCCTTCCCTCAGTAACCATAGCCCAAGCCATATTAGAAACCGGATGGCTGCAGCATGTTGAAGGCAATAACATCTTCGGAATCAAATGGACAAATGGTTGTGGCTATGAAGACCAAGAGCTTAACACTCACGAATGGATAAATGGAGTCAAAACCCCCATGGTATGCAAGTTTAGAAAATATGACTCTTTAGTCGATAGCATCCTAGACCATGGAAAGCTTTTAAGTTTTAGCAGATACCGCGCTGTTATAGAATCTAAAGACTACAAACAGGCCTGCCAAAATCTATATAACTGTGGTTACTGTACGGATAATGAGTACCCTGAAAAACTTGTGGCCATAATCCAGGAAAATAAGCTCTATCAATATGATCCTGTGTTTCGAGGTAAAATCCCAACTAGTAGTAACTTAGAAAATATCAAATACCTGCAGAGTTCATTAAATAAGATGAAGATTAAAGACATCAATAATAATATTTTAGTGGTAGATGGAGCCAGTGGAGCATTAACCATTACTGCTGTTAAAAATTTTCAAAATATAGTAGGTATTACTGCTGATGGCATATGTGGCCCCGAGACCTTAAATGCATTAGAAATCATTATGAGAAAGCCTATTTGTAGTATTAATAGTAGTAAAAATAAGATAGCTATAAGGTACCTTCAATATAGATTTAAGGCTAGTATGGATGGCATTTATGGAGATGAAACGCAGAGATGCGTTAGGGAATATCAGAAAAATAATAATTTAGCAGCTGATGGAGCTTGCGGGGAAAATACCTGGGCTAAATTATTCTCTTAGAATAAAAAATAGTGCCGAAATTCGGCACTATTTTACTATGCTATGTCAACTGTACTAGTATCAGTAGTACTTATCTTTGCATCTTTCTTGCCAATTAAGTTACCGTTAGCTGCTGCAAAAATGTTTTTTGCAATAACTAAATCCATAAGAGAATTTACTTCAGCTTTTGTAACAGTTGGGACTCCTTTTTCATCAGCCTTAACGTCATCTACAGTTAAGGTAAAATACTTACCTTCTGTAGAAGTTAAAAATCTCATAGTTAATTTATTCATATCATTTTTCCTCCTTTAAATTATTTTACTTAGGTTTTTAAATTCTTCACTTTCAATAGTTAGCTAAAAGTTACGCATTAACTAAGCTATATTGATCTTCTCTGTCTAATCCGACTAATGGATAATTTTTAATGTTGGAAATAGCTTGTCCTACAGCAAAAATGTCCTCGTCTACTGCAGTAACTTTTAAATTACTTAATTTTTTTGTTCCATGTTTCTCTTTACCTTTGATGTCAACTCCTACTACCATAGTAAGTTTTAAGGAACTAGCTACCTTTGTTGATTTAACTGCCATGTTAATCACTCCTTTCAATTTGTTTTCACTGAATATATATGCTCCTCCAGAAGTTTTGCGGTTTTTTTGAAAATAAAAATAAAAACAAAAAAAGTATAGCTAAAACATCGCTACACCCTTGATTACTCTAGGCTATTTATATTTCATCCATTTATTTTCATCCAAGTAATTTCTTCTCCAATTTATCAAAATCATATTCCCTTTGCGCGTAGTCATTGAATTTATCAACTTTAACTTTGCTTATAGGAGCCTGATAATCTTTTTTTATTGCATCAATAAGCCATCCAACCATATTTGTAATTTTAGCTGCTCTTTGAGAACATCTATACTTTTCTTTGATTATATGTATATCTCCATTGGCACTAGTCAATATGCTTTGTGCCTCCTGGTCTGTTATTTCTTCTTTTATAATCTCTTTTACAATTTTAATATGGTCAATGTTTATTTGTGGCTTTGGTTTAAGCTTTGGTTTAGGCTCTGCCAGTGAAGCTGCTATTTCACTTTTACAAGTATTTTTATTACTGGTTATGTAAAATTTAATTGAAGTTACTTTTCTACCGGTCTTTTTTTCTTCAAATTCAAAACTTATATCACTTAATTTTTTTAATTCTTTTTGAGTTCTCTCTATAACAAACCTTTTAAAATCATTATATAAAGGATATACATTATCAGCTTTCACTAATTTTCTTAATTCTTCAACTTCAATTTCTATGTATCTCTGTTTTTTAAATTCATTAGCTTTAAGTATTTCATACATTCTTATT
The DNA here is from genome assembly GCF_011065955.2 of Clostridium sp. FP2. NCBI lineage: Bacteria > Bacillati > Bacillota > Clostridia > Eubacteriales > Clostridiaceae > Clostridium > Clostridium sp. FP2. The sequence continues at coordinate 110,227 of NZ_JAAMNI020000004.1, read as the reverse complement.
GAATATTTACTTTTCATGTTTAATATATTTGCTAATTTATATTGAGTAAACATATTACTAAGTTTTAGCATGTAAGGTTTTAAATCAGGATTAAATTTTAATGTTACCATACCCGAACCTTTTTCATATCTTACACCACTAAGCCAAGCAGTTTGAATTATTGTATTGCCTTCTTCAATTTCAAACACTTTTTTCATTAATTCTTTTGTAATTTTAGGTACTTCAATATATTTTGATTTATCTACAATCCCTACAAGCTCCATAAAATCTGATATTTTAAATTTATAAGGTTTAAATTCTTCGTCATTTGGTTGTACCATACTAGCTAGTGTAAGTATTATTTTTTGCTCTTGCAAACTTAAATCATAACTACTATTCATAATAAAATAATTTGATTTAGTTATTAAATAGTTCTTGTTCATACAATCACCTCATGAACATATATTACCATATTAATACGAATAGTCAATGCACTACTCCGTATTTAGGTATGAAAAACTCGTAGTTAGGTATGAAAAGCTCGTAGTTAGATTATTTTTAGGTATGGAAATCTCGTAGTTGGGTATGGAAAGCTCGTAATAGATTTTTCAAACCTAGTCATATCAACACTTTGAGGTGTTTCTAAAACACTTAAAACAAAAAGATGTTAAAACATCTAAAACAACAACAATGAACCTAACCATAAATAAGTTATATTTGTTGTTGTTTTGAAGGTATATACCAAAATTCTCCACAGATTATCCACAAACATTATGGCAATCTATATTGCCTATAAAAAATAAGAATACCAAAGTTAGGTACCCTTATTTTTGAGATTTTCCTATAACGGTGGATATAGTTGCAGTTAAATCAGAAATAGATTTATTGAGATCTTCAATTTTCTTCTCAAATCGAACAAGCAGATATATCGTCACACTTATAGGGAAGCCAACTGTATTAACCAGTTTAACAAATGCATCATACATGACGCACCACCTCCCTCACCGCTATAGATAATATATATGCTTATTTCAATTGGTTTCTAAAATTTTTTAAATATATTTTTTAAGCTTTTTTAAAGCTTTATCTTTAATCTTTCTATAATGAGCATAACTGTTATCACCATCACAAGCTATTTCCCGAAGACTATCGTAGTGTAAGTAAAATCTCGAAACAACGTCTTTTTCAACTGGATCTAATTTTTTCAAGGCATTATAAAGCCTTTGGGTCTCCTCGTAAGCTATTACTTCATCCTCTAAGGTGAATTCATACTCGCAAGAGGCACTGCTACTTGTAGGCTGCGGATTTGGAACTTCTCTATAGTGTTTTATTTCTCCCTTTAGAAGAGCTTTGAAATTAGTTCTAATAGCATGTATACAATAACCATCAAAAGTATTGCTACCTAATTTATAAAGATTAACTGCTTTTATAACAGAAAGATATCCATGCTGCACAAGATCGTCAATTTCATAGGAAGGTATGTGGTAACTTCCAGCTAACTTAATTATCAAAAACTTATACCTTTCAATAATATCCATCAAAGAGTTTCTGTCTCCGTTCTTTGCTTTTTCAACTAAACTCTCCAGTATAAACACCACCCTTTTTATTTTATATATCTATTATACATATTTTGTAATAAATTTTAAACGGTTTTTTTAATCTCTTTAAAACTTCTGTTTTAAAAATAACAATACATAAAAAATACCCTCTAAAAAATAATTCCAATTAATGTATTTACATATATTACAAATATATCAGCACTTTGTAATAAATTTATAATCTGACACAACCGCGTTGTGTCAGATTATAAATGGCTCAAATACTTACGTTGTAAAAAAATGGTATTTTCCAATTTGTTCTAATATGACATATTGACTATTTATACATTGTTGTGTAATATAAAAACTGGGAATTCTAATTTGCGACAAGGTATGATATAAATTTGCCTTGAAAACCTAATATATACGACCATATTTAACAAATTTAGATATAAACTCAGTTATTGTTAACTATTTAACAAAGTAATATGAAAAGGAAGATGTAAAATGAAAACTGTAGAACCTATAAGAGATTTAAAAACCATAAGAATTATGAGATCCTATTTAAGAGATCAGAGTCTTCGAAATGAGCTGCTATTCATCCTTGGAATAAATGTTGGACTTCGTATAAGTGATATTTTAAAATTAACCTTTGATGATGTTATAAACTTCAAAAGCATGAGTGCCAAAGAATATGTAACAATAACAGAAAAGAAAACTTCAAAAACCAAAAAGTTTTACATAGGATCCATAGTTAGTAAACTAATTGAAGGCTATGCGAGCAGTTTAGTTGAAGTGCTGCCAGATATGTATGTGTTTTGTAGTAAAAAAGCAGAAAACAAACCAATATCTCGTCAACATGCCTGGTACATATTAAATAATGCTGCGGAAATGATAGGCCTGGTTGAAAGGGATCATAAAGGAAATATAATATCCGGAGAGGTTGGGACCCATACTATGAGGAAGACGTTCGGTTACCACGCCTATACTGGAGGAACAACCATAGAGCTGTTAATGGATATATTTAATCATTCCTCTAAAACACAAACTTTAAGGTATATAGGAATAACTGAGGATCAAAAAAAGGAAGTTTATATGCAGAGTAATTTGGGGTAGGGAGAGGGTTTGCAGTATTGCGAGACTAGACTTGCAGTATAAAAATGAAACAAATCCTTCATGTTTAAAATAAAGGATTTGTTTTTAAAATATCATTTTTATGAGAGGATATCTCAAATTATATATTGCAATGAAAATTGCATTTTAAAGAACATTCTATAAATTCATCAAAAAAATATAGACTTATTACGTCACCTTATATGTAGAGAATGATCAAAATTACTTTTACAAATAAATAACTGTCGTACTTATTATATGTTTTCTATGTCTTGGTCTGCCTTTCCCAAATAAAACCTCCCCTCGATTACTTTATTAAAGTATATCAAAAGGGAGGTTAACTTGCATTACGGTGTTTGTTCCATCGCTTACGACTTAAATAGATAGTACCATGTTATCACTACCCCGGTTAGGGCTTACAACCCCTACCAAAGAAAAAAATAAAAGCTTATGGAACAAAGCACTGTTTGTTCCATAAGCTTTTGTAAATCATTTTTATGTGGTCAAGAACACTTATTTTAGAATATTAATTAGGTCATAAAAGTAATATTTTCTATTTCTAGGTCTTTTATCCGAATAAATTATTTTTGCTTCCACTAATTTTCTTAAATAACCATCTAAAGTTGTTGTTGGAATCGTTACTTTACTGCTTATTTTATTTTTTGTAAAAATAGGAAATTCAAATATAACATCTATAACCTCTCTCATTTTGCTACTATCTATTATCTCTATGCTTTTATCTATAGTTATACTATATAGTTCATTTATTTTTTCTATTTTGTCAATTAATTTAGTTGATTCATTTATACATGCAGATAAAAAGAAGTCTATCCAATCAGAGTAATTTTTTCGTGCTACTGCAATATCTTTTTTATATTGATCTTCATCATCTTCTTTATGGGTTATAATAACTCTAGTTGCATTTAAAAGATCATAATATTTATATTTATCTTTTTCTAAGCTTTCACTAACAAATAAGTTAGCACTACTTATGAATCCCTTATTGTATAAATATAAAGGAATTAGTATCCTTCCTATTCTACCATTACCATCTAAAAAGGGATGAATAGTCTCAAACTGTGAATGAATTAATGCTATTTTAATTAAATCATTAGTTTCATCATCTTCATTTATAAATTTGTCTAAATTGCTCATATAACTATCTACAAGCTGTGGCTCTGGTGGAATAAACGAAGCGTTTTGCAGCGTGCAACCTTGTGTTCCTATATAATTTTGAATAGTTCTAAATTGTCCTGGTGTTTTACTTCCACCTCTCACACCACCACCAAGTAATGTTTTATGCAAATCTTTTATTAATCTACTGCTTATAGGCAATCTTTCTAGCCCATATACTCCTTCTTGTAGAGCAATATGATAGTTTATTACCTCTTTAATATCATCCGTAACATTTTTCTCATCTGATCTATATTCTAACATTTGATCCATAGTTGCTTGAGTCCCTTCAATTTTAGAAGATTCTAAAGCTTCTTTTAATGAAAATAAATCCATTAAAAGGTCAGGTCTTATTTTTGAATTTTTCAATTTTTCATTATAGATAGCAATTTCTTTATTTGCTTTTATTACTTTATTAAATAATCTTACCTTATCAATTAATTCATCATTAGGTAATGTGAATGGTACATATGGGTTTTTCATTGTTAAATCTCCTTATCTAAAACATTTTTATTAATATTATCGTTATTATCATAATAAATTATACCATTTAAAACGAAAAAATATGCTTTTTTGTCCTATTAATATTTCAAAATTTAAACAAACTTATTCAACAAAACCATCAAGGGCGTCTGAATCATTCTCTGTGGTCTTTTTCCGGGTATTAGGGTATCTGTAGTAATGGAACAGAAAGTTACAACTTAATATTATTTATTTACATATAAAATATACCTTGTCATTTTATATAGTGCGTTCAATATATTTAATTTTTGTGTTTTTGAACGTTCATATTAAATAATTGGTATTCTAAAACACCTACTGTGTACACGTTAGGGTTAGTTATCACCATATATTTACAGGCTTATAGCCGATTTCTGTTCCATTACTACCTATACCCCAATATTCTTTCTTGCATGTATAACAATAATACTGAATCAAAACTTCTTTGTTCCTTTTTTGCTATAATCGCAAGTCTTGCTCTTGCCGATGCAATAATGTCTTTTATTTTCTTACTCATACAAGCACCTCCAAATACTGTTTTAGTATTTTTTGAACTCTACAAACTTCAGCATATTTCATTAATTTGCTAAAGTTTCTATCTTTTCTTTTTATATACTCATTAATTCCTTCTTTCACAATATCAATTCCAATTTTATTTCTATATCTTATGCAATCACAGATTGTCTTTTCTATATCATATATCTTAATTAAATGTCCATCTACTTCTATATTGGTTATACCTATATTTAGCTGTTTTTGTGAAAAATATAGAAGTTTAATTGGCGGATACTCAGGTATTATAACTTTGCTGCTTCTTTCTATAGCAATCTCATACTGCCTAGGGTTAATAGTTGTTAAATCATGATGAGCTAATGCAGAAGTAAGGCACAATATCCCTTTAGGAACTATTTTAAATACATCAACTAATTCGAAATTGTATTGAAAATCATAATCTACCCACTTATATAATCCTGTTTTTATTTTTAAAATAAAACCTGATTTTTCAAGGGTACTAACATAATACCTATTTATACCCTTGTCTGAAATTTCTTTTGTTGTAGCATAGCCTTTATTCTTGAAAAATAACTCTTTGATTTTCTGTTTTATTATTTCATTCATACTCTCACCTCTCTAACAAATATTTTTCACTTATTCTAATATGCAGTATATGTGTTAAATTAATTATACATTATTTATAATTTTTTTCAATATTAATTTAACAAAACTACTTCAATAATTCATATATGTATTGTTTTTGTTAAATTAAAAAAATGTTAGGATACTCGCTTTTGTTATCAACTTTAAAAATAACGAAAAAATAGCATTGATATTAACAACATCAATGCTATTTCTATTTTCATTTATACTTAACATTCTGCTACTTTTTCAGTATAAAATTACTATTAATGCAGATAGTAATATTAATTTCATACTTAAAAGGGAGATAAAGATGAAAAAGTCTAAAAAGCCTATTTTAATGTTAATTATTTTGATATTAGGATTACAATTTACAGTTAATACTCTTGTTTATGCTAATACACAAGATCCTGTTGATTTACCATATTATCCACCAAAACAGTCAAGAGAAGAATTATATCAAGATATTTTTATATCATTACTATTGCCTTATATTCAGAAAGAAGTTGATAACTATTATTCAAAGTATCTAACGGACACCCCAATGGTTGCTCCATATACAGTATACGTATTGAGTGCTGAAAGACCTAAGGGCTATCGCTCATTTGTTTTTAATATAAAATTGCGAGTTAATTCTTATATAGGACCACATTTAGGTGTTGGGCTTGATTATATCACTGTTATAGTTGGAGGCACTGGAGATGTTGAAATAAAAAAATTTGAACATATAAAAAGTTATGAATTACCACCTAATTATCAGAATCTTATTAAGAAAGGATACAAAAATCCAATTCCTTAAATATATTTTAAACATATTCCTTAAAAATGAAAAAGGTAGGATTTAAGTCACACTATGCGAAAGATACGACAAAAACTAAATCTAAAATTGTTCTACATCAACTTTACAAATTGGAATTTGATGAACTCCGAATTGTGATCCTTTACGTAGTTATTTTTTCTTAACAGGAATCCAAATTTCACTGTAGTAGTTTTCGTCTTGATTACCTTGCGGATAATCAGCCGTATTGGTGTACATTTCAATATTATAACCTGCTGCAATTTCATAATCACTGCAATTAGGCAGCCATTCTGAGAAGATCTTTCTGTTCACATCTTGCAGAGTTTTAGGCATTGCGCCATTGCAAGTAAAAACAGCCCAGGTGTGTTTAGGAATAATTTTTGTAACAAAACCATTAGATATTTCTATGGACGGATTATAATTATCTGCAATCAAATATTCGAACTCATCTGAACCCATGCTATCATCTATGCATACTCCGTACATTCCGCATACAAATTTCCCATTTCCTGTTTGATAATGCTCTGTCCAAAACTGTGGAATTTCTGTAGTTGCACTATCATATTTAAATACCTTTGATACGCCCATTACAGTAAACGAATCTTTTTTAACAATTTTGTAATCCATAATATAACCGCCTTCCAATGAAAATTTGATTTTCAGCGGAGCAAACGATTTAATCATTGCTCCATCTTTTCGAACAGCAGTAGGTGTGCAAGCATGAAATCGAGTAAAAGCTTTTGTGAAACTATCTGGTGAGGCATAGCCATATTTCAGTGCAATATCAATGATTTTTTCATCAGTAGAAACAAGCTCACTGCCGGCAAGGGTAAGCCTGCGTTGTCTGATGTACTCTCCCACCGTAAAACCACAAAGCGTTGCAAAGCCTTTTTGGAAATAGAAGGTCGACATAAGTACTTTTTTTGCAATATTTTTTATTCCGATTTCTTCAGTGATATTCTCCTCAATATATTTGATAGCTTCACCGATTCCTTCAATCCACCCCATAATCATCACCCCTGTCTGTACATATATCTTATCTCTTTTCAAGCGGTTGTTCCCGACTTTTTGTGTTATGTTTTGTCTTGTCTGAAAGATTATTAAATAACCTGTACATCAAATTACTATTTATTAAATTGTTTTACATCTACGACCTATTTATTAGTATATCATTATAGTAAATACAATTCTAATTTTTATAAATTATTGCAATATCTCCCTCAAAGGTCTCATATTATCTATTAAATTGTAATCAGAACTATCATCAAAGTCTTTAAAATTGCATATAACCTTGTTGTATGCAATTTTACTTCTTAGATTGTATAAAATTTTTAAGTATATTGCGGTTGTAATTTCGAGAATAAAATCAGCGATCCAATCATAACACAAGTTGCCACTCCATATAGAATGCCGGGACTGAATGAATATATAGCAGCAGCTGTAAGAGGAACAAGAACTCTGTAAGCGGACTGCAAACTTTGATTTACACCCTGTAATTTTCCTTGGCTATTTTCATCTACAGACTTTGAGAGTCGTCCGTTGTAGGACGAATCGAACAATCCTTCGCCTAGCGTGATACTCATAACCGCAGCAATAATAATTACTGGAGACGTGATATAAGTGCTAAGAATTATTAGACTAAGTCCCAGTGCTAGTCCGAAAAGACCAACAATACCAATATTTCGCTCACTGAACTTCTTAAGAAGAAGCGGTAATAACACAGCTCGCGAAATAATATCGCAGGCTCCAATAATAGTAAAGATACCACCGATAAGCGCAGGCCCCCAGGAGAAAATATCTTTTAAGAAGATGCTGAAATTGAATTGATAGATTCCGAGTCCAACATAGAAGAATCCTCCGACGATGATAAGCGATCTGGCCTCTTTCATGGTAAAAATATCTTTGAACTGACCGAAAATATTGAAACTTTTTATGGAAAAATGGGTTGATCGTTTTTCAGGAGACAGTGATTCCGGCAGAAAGAAATAGGTACAAATAGTGGAGAGGAACATTATACCTGCAGTAACGAAAAACGGTAGTGTAATTGAAATGGCGCCAAGCGGACCTCCCAGTGCAGGCCCTATCATGCATCCTATTCCCATGGCAGCACCTATATAGCTAAACCATTTTGTGCGCTCCTGTGGCTCTGTGCTATCAGCAATGTAAGCAAACAACGTACTGATATTGCCTGCTGTTAATCCATCAATTATGCGACCCAGAAATAGCACCCACAGCGCTCCACCGATACCAAACAGAATATATCCTATAGCAGATCCGAGTAAACTAATGATTAAAATCTTTTTTCTACCGTAGCGATCGCTTAATGCCCCAAATATTGGCGCTGCAAAAAAAGTGCAAGCCGCAAAAACTGATGCCAGGGCACTCATTCCTACAACTATTTGCGAAGCGGGCAAGTAATTGCCGAGTAAAAATGGCAATAGCGGGAACACCACTGTCATCCCGATTCCATTCATAAGTACAATTCCCACAATGATCCACAAAAAATTTTTACGCATTTAAAATTCCACCTCTCTAAAAAAGAATATGTTTCCTAGGAAACATAACTACTTTATCATTTTATTGTTTCTTTGTCAACAATAAAATGGAGCTGTATCATATGCTGATGTTTCAGCGTTTTGATACAGCCCCGTTTAGGCTAATTTTTGATACAAGCCCATTATTCAAAATCATTTCGATTTGTTATATCTATACCTTGCTTCTTTATTTCTTCATCCAAATGCCTATTATACTTTTCCACGAAGCTAAGCATGATATCAAATTGCTTCTCTGTTACCTGCTCAAATACGGCTTTATCCCGCTCTTGAAACTCTTTATGCAGTTCCTCGTGGACTTTGTTAATTACTTTACCTTGCGAAGTCAATCTAAAATAGATTTCTTTTTTGTTATTTGGCTTCTGGTAGCTTTCGATAATGCCTTTTTTTATGAGCTTCTTAGTTAGTTTACTTATGGCACCCCTAGTCACATAAAAGGACTCCGCAAGTTTTGTCACGTTGGAATCTACATTTCTTTCAATGTATTCTATGCAATGCACTTCAAAAGAGTTATAACCCTTAAAACTGTCTTTCATCTTAGGCTTATTAAGCGAAACCGTCTTGTTGTATATGTCTCTGAAACCCATTAAAACCTGTTCTTGTTTGTTCATATCTTGTCCTCCCACCCGTTGGTGTATTAACAATATTATAGTATACTTTTGTTTCTATTTCAACAATGTTAAAGTGATTATTTTAAGAATTGAGCTACATCTCTGAAACATTTTTTTCGTGTAATCATAATACTTCTGAAACAGGCTGGAATCAGGATTACCCTGATCAAACACAAGAATCAGCTTATCCTTAAATTGCTACAGGTTTTCTTGCATATAGGGACTCAAAAGCTAAAAAGCAAAATGATAATTTATTTAAATAAAACCATACTAAATTTACACAATACCAATTGAGTTACTTTCAGTGTGAGGCTATTACACATTTTAAAACAATTGTAAATATACATAATTTATGGTAATAACGGTATAATCGAATATATATTATTGTGAATTAAGAGAATACTGTAAAAATTCATGGCAACTTTTTATACAATGGTGGGAAATGGTTGGTGGAGGCAAAAATGCACTTTCATATCTTGAAGGATTTGATGATGAAAGAATCTATACATATATTAATGAGTTTGAAAATATAGTGCAAAGAAAAGTTAAACCATTTAACTTATATATAGATCTAGTATATACAGGCACATCTCAGATTATAGAAGTGAACAGTGAATATATTGTTATGGTTCCAGTTAGACATTTATATTTTGATAAAGATTGGTGGATGAATAAATTAGAACAGATAGGCTAAAAAATAATAATGAACAAAATTAGTACGCAACCTTCAAATACACGGTTATGTTAATTAAATAGGGAGGTCTTATATGTGACATTTACATTAGCTCATCCCGCAGTAATACTATCTTTGAAAAATAAAAAACCTAATATGTTTAATTTACAAAGAATTTTTGCGGAAAGCCCACTCTCTTTAGGTGTGGAATGGATAGCACTACTAAAATATACCATTAGACATGATTATTTTAGTGCGATATAATATACTTAGGTTTTGAAACGAGCCATATACTATCGTTAATGTGTCAATTGTGATGCTTGATAGTGAAATTCTTGAAGAAAATAATTAGTTTTTATATGTTGTAATTTATAGTTTTTATTATAAATGAGAGTATAAAAGAAGTTATTTAGTATTCAAGAACCCCATTCATTTATGAGTGGGAGTTTCAGTGGGGCATAATATGCATTATGGGGATAGTACCAACTGTATATAATGTACATACGGTCGTGGGAATCTTTGGGTTTAAATCTATGGTTATATTTTATCAAGTATACTTAGTTTCTTTTTTAACTGGAGCCATAATAGGTATGATAGTTGTATCTTTTATATTCTTGTATATTTTAGATTATACTATAAATGAGCGTTTTTGCATCCATTAATTAACAACATAAGTAATATCAATACTTTATATGTCTTTTGAATTTTAATTTTGATTAGTACATACAATACTTAAAGCGTTGATTTTACTTTGCATATAAATAAATGTTAGCGTTTTCGCTCATTTATAGATTATAAAAATATATGCAAAATAAGGATATAAATTTTTCATAATATTAAAAATACGAAGTATTATCTATGTCCTTCTAATCGTGCCTTTATGAACCCCATATATGTTAGTGTTGAACTTTCAGATATTTGAGAAACCTCAAATCCACACTTTTTATAGAAATCATAATTTTCAGGAGTTGTATGTACCCACCAATTTCCATGCGGTAACTTTTGTAAGCATAAGTCTACTAATTTTTTACCAATGCCTTTTCCTCTATAGGCCTCTTTAACAGCAAGGTCTTGAATAGTTGCAGTCATAACTCTATCTGAGACAACCCTTACCATTGCTAATATATCTTCATTATCCCATACAGTGAAAACCCATGATGAATTTTTAAAGCAGATTTCGTACTTTTCATCTTGCCATTGTGGTTGATTTGAAGCCACCCAACCAACCTCGGTGTACATTCTCTTAATCATATCCGATTTAAGCCCATCTGCTCCTTCTCTAATAATCAAACCCTTATAATATTGATACATAATATTTCCCCCCCCAAAAAAATTATTTTGTAATTAAGTAGCAATTATTTACAGTTGCGACTTAATCAGTAGAAAAATCATATAATTAAACACCATTTTTGAAAACTATTACATATCTGAGTTGTCGGATTTGTTGGCTAGGCAGACCCCTTACAAAAATTGAAACAGTTTTTGTTGCTACTGGGAGTGCAGTTTCGAACGGCGATACGTTTAGCGACTTCTTGTCGCACCGACATATAAGAATATGACATATTAATTGCTAAAGATAATGATTATAATTTTTATCTTAAAACACTCTTTATAAACGCTAAAAGACTCACAGCACCAGTCAGCAACCAAACGATTCCGAGAATACGAACATTCTTTGTTTTATTTGGCTCTCCCTTTATTGAAAATTGTTCACGACTCATTAAAATCGCTAGTAAAATCCCGGCAAAACTTATCCAAGCCCATTGAGTTGTAATAATCCCTATTAGATTCAAAAATCCTAGTACCATAGCAAAAAAAGCAGCAATTAAAGTGCAAACTCTCAATATTTTCTTCATATAACTTTCACCCCCAAATACAAATTAATATAAAGTATTCTTGCTTCGCATAATGAATAGGTTTGTATTCAGATGGTAGCCGATTAAAACTATTAACTGTAATTCCACAAATGTATCTATAATCCTTCTAATCTTTGATTGTTTTCTAAAAATAGATATACTTTCCTCATCTCCAAAATAAAGACATTATACTATTATGTTAGTTTCACCTGATGAAAAATTAATAAGTACAAATTGTGATATAATTTATAAGCAAAAATAGTTGTTGCAATCTATAGGTATATAATGTGAAGATAAGCCACTTTGTAGAAGTCATCTCTACTAAGTGGCTTTTTATTGCATTATAAAGGCAAAAGTATTTTTAAATCTTCCTTTTCACTACTTTCATATGCCCAAATAGGATACAAAAAATATGGGAGGTGTAATAGGAATAGTCCCCCTTATATAGTAATGATTTAAATTTTTTACAGTTATTATATAGATAAAAGAGATAATTATGCTATGATATTATTATAATTATAAAATTAAAGAGAAAGGGATTTGAATTATGAAAAAGAATTTAGTTTTGATATTATGTTTAAGTTTGATTTTCATTTTAGTTGGTTGTAATAGTGATAAAAAAGCAAATAAACCTATAAAATATACTAATGAAAACCAAACTTTAGAAGATGGTTCAAAAGATATTAATAATCCGATACAAGCTACTAATGAGCAAAATAGTATTGATGAAAAAAAAGAAACAGATTCAAATAATACAAATTCTATACAGTCTACTAAAATAAGTCCCAATAAACAAGTAGTAAAAGATAAAAATAATGTCTCTCAAAAAATAACTAAGGTAAATATGAAAATTAAATTATATCAAGGTAATTATTTGGATGATAGATATTTCGTAGGTGATCTTGGAGAATCAACAAAAAATTATTGTGAGGTTGTAATTTCTAATGTAACTAATACTTCTTTTGATTTTACTGTTCATGAAATAGATAGAAAAACAAAAAATAAAAAGGTTATTTTCCTTAGAAATACAGCAGTTTTTACAGGAGATGGAACGCAAGCTACTTTTTATGGACATAAGTATACTCTTAACTTTACATTTCCCTATGTAACAACTATAGAGATATCTGGATTTAAACCATTACAAGGTAATACTTATGCTAATAACAAGATACCAGGACATAAATGATCGTAAAATAAATACTTGGTATATTTATATTATAAAAATGATTATTATTATAAATATTTTGGCTTTATTAGCTAATCAGTGAAAGGAATGTAGAACGATCACATATTCCATTTGCAGATAAACCATGAGCACTTTTAAAGGAATTTATTGCTCCTTTAAGGCCTGAACCAAATGTTCCTTGATATTCTACACCATTTGAATTATATCCCCATAACATTACTAGAATTTCAGCTGCAGTAACTAGTGTTGATAATATGACAATTTTTAAGGGAAGCCAAAAATAGCTTCCCTTAATTTATATTTAAAGAATATTCCGTCATATTATTTTGATTTTTTCTTAATTAATAATTATTTCATTATATATGCAGTTTTACTTTTTATAATTTCATCCTTCGTAAGATTATAGTTACCTTCCTTTTTTCCATTCACTATTCCTCCATTTAAATCAATTACATACTTATTTGTTTCATCTTGAATATAAAGACCACAAACAGAAATATTTTTACTTTCTAAAATTTCTCTAATATTTAAAGTTTTATCAATAAAACTGTCTAATGACATTTTATCACCATTCCATGTAATATCTATTTTTAATGGATATACCTTTCCAGGTGTAAACCTTGTGTACTTTTTATAACTTCCAGCTACCGAACTAGGACCAGCATCCTCTAATACAGAAATATACTTTATATTAGGTACGCTGTTTTTTATTAACCCTACTATTATATTTTTCGCTTCGGTATTTACCTTCATTTCAAAGTAATTATCTCAATGGTTTCATTTTCTCTTACAATAACTTCAAAGCTTATTGGTAAATCACCTTCAGTAACAACACTGCAATAATAACATCCAAATTTTGAATTGTAATATGCTTTATCCACTTTATATTTTAAGTCTGGATACTTTTCCCTTAGATACTTTTGAGAAGTAACTCCTGTTTGTCTAATTTTCCAAGGTAATCCATTCATACCTACGTAAAACCATGCAATAAAAAGAGAAAAAATAATAATTATAACTACCACAATTATTTTATTTTTTTTCATTTCTATTTGTCCCCCGACATTCTTTATTTTTATCGTTAATAGATTACTAAAAATTCATCTTATTAGCTCTGCAATTATACAAAGGAACTGATGAACAATATTTTACTATTGTGTCCGTATTTAATTATACATCATAGCAATGTAATTATTCAAATATTTAACATAATTAAATATAAATCGCTTCCCTAATTTTAAAATTTTTTAACTTTGTATCAGAATGAGATGTATGCGACTGAACTAATAAATGTTTGGTTTTTACAGTATCCTTCTCTGTATTAAAAAACTGTAACCATTTAAACCAGTACATGTAGTTAGCAGGGTATTTCGTAGCAACACTGTGAAATCCATACATCCATTCTTTTAGTTTGCTATGAAACGCATTAATATGTTGTATATGATATATACCTTCATTGTGCTTCCCAAATATATCAGAATTAGCAGATAAATTTAATATTATTGAAAATGTAAAAAAAAATGTTGAAGAAATTAAAAAGCATATGCTTAAAAATAATTATAAATAGAGGTAGATAAAATGGATATGGAATATAAAAGATTAGTATTATACTTTTAGTTATGTTGTTAGCATTTTTGAAGCTCTATAAGGATTTAGATAATTCCTCACTTATTCTTATATGGATCAATTCACTTTTAGAGTTTTCAATTTTTTCTGCCTCTTGCCATAATATTTGTGTTACATAAAATAAGCTTATAGATAATCTAATTGCAGTGGTAAGCGTACTTAGTTCAATTATAATTTTGCTGTAACTACTAAGACGCCAGCGGATATAATAGCTGGATTAACAGAAAAGACAGTGCAGCAAGTTACAAAAGATAAAGCAGATGAAATTTATAATTCTATTAAAACTAATCAGGCAAATTGTTATGGAACAGGTAGCTCTTCTATAGGTAAGATGAATGGTGCAGGATTTGGACAAGGACAAGGTGTTTTGATAAATTTTTGTTTTAGGATAATAATTTATCTCAAGTGTTATTTCCTACCTCAACACCGAAGGCTATTTTCATGTTATGAAAAGTGAATTCGACTTCAATACTGTTGCAATTAAAGATATAAGTCATGACAAAAGGACAATTGAAGAATATAGAGAGTATGTAAAAAATATAAATACTAAGGAGATAAAAATGGTGTAGTGGCTGTCTTAAGTGCAGAGGCTTCCTTACGCCTGCTAACGGTTTTCTCATAAAATAGCTACTCCTAGGTTTTGGACCAATGATTTAATTTAGATACGCTATTTTAATGAAAACTCGAGCTTTGTTATGTAGATGTTCCAAGATTTTTTACAACAAGTAATTCCATTAAAAAGCATAATTGCTTAGTTAAATTTATCATTAATATAATAACTAGTATAATTTCTAATATATTAGTTATTATATTAAAAATTATATTAAAAAAAATATTAACTTATTTAATACCTAATACATGTTTTAATATATCATTTATAAGCTTGCTTTCGCTTATCTTCTGCTTTTTAGCTATTTTTTTTACTTCATCAATCGCACTTGTTTCTAAATAATATGTTTTATTTTTAGAGTTTTTAGAACTTTTATCTATAATATCATCAAGATTAAAACTAGTGGGTTCAATTGCTTTATCTTCTACTAAAACCACATCATCATTTTTTTGTTTTTTTCCAGAATCTAATATTTCATAGCTGCGATTTTGTACAGCCTTATCAAATTTATTTGCCATTATAAAATACCTCTTTCCTTCATTTCATTAACAAGTTCTACATAGGATTTATATCCTGCAGATGATCTGCAATAAATATTTATAGGCTTTGCTTCTAACTCAGCCTCTTTTAATTTAACATTCATAGGTATTACAGTATCAAAAAGTATGTCTTTTACCTCATCATTTCTTTTACAATAATCTCTAAATTGTGATGAAAGATTCATTCTTTTATCGTACATGTTAATCAAGAAACCTTTTATATTATTTTCTATTTTTAAGCGTTTTCTTATATCTTTCCAAAGAGCTAAAAATAGCTCAGAACCTTCTACTGAATTCATGCTAATATCAGATACAAGTATAATATCAGTTGCAGCCACAAAAGCATTTTGATTGATTATACTCATGGAAGGGTTTGTATCTATAATAATGTAATCATATGTATTAAAATGCTTTAAATTATCCTCAATATAATTAATAAGTATATTTTCCCTACCAGCTAAACAAGCAAGTTTTAATTCCGTAGCAGTTAAAAATATAGAACTTGGAATAACATCAAGAGATTGGAGTTTTTTTACCCTCTTCTGCAAGTAATCCCGCTATATTAAATAAACTAGAACTTTTTCAAGCACCGCCCTTTAGGGTGCTAAAAGATATTATTTTCAATGTAACTCCTCCTAATAATATATTAACTAATACATTAGAAATTATATTAATTTATATATTAACAATACTATTATATTTTATAATAGTAAATGCTTTTCTAATATAAAATATAATTCCCATACTAGTTCGATTTGAGCTTAGGATATAGATTGCCCTAATGTTTGTGGATACTCTGTGGAGAAGTTTGGTATATACCTTCAAAACAACAACAAATATAACTTATTTATGGTTAGGTTCCTTGTTGTTGTTTTAATAGTTTTATAAACAACATAGTTTTAATAGTTTTATGAGTACCTCAAAGCATTGGTATGACTAGCCTTAAAATTCTAAAGGCAACCTATTTATGGTTAAAGGCAACCTATTTATGGTCAAAACTCACTCTAAAGGCAACTCATTTATGGTTAAAGGCAACTCATTTATGGTCAAAGGCAACTCGCTTAAAAAAAGTTATAGACAACTTATATAAAAAGACTTACATTAATGGTGGAGGTGATAATAAATGGCAACAGATTTACAAAATATAAATGATAATTGGATATATCAAAGTAATAAATTAATTGAAGCATCCCATTCATTTAGCGTATTGGAACAGAAGTTGATTCGTTTACTCGCAAGTATGATAAAAAAAGATGATGTTGACTTAAAAAAATATCAATTCAAAGCAATTGATTTAAGTGAGATACTAGGTATTCATCGAAAGAATATTTATAAGGAATTGGATAAAGTTACGGATAAATTAATGTTAAGAGTTATAAAAGTTAAAAATAACCAAGCTGAAAAATTCAAAAAATACCATTTAATAAAAAATGCGGACTTTGAAAATGGAATATTAACTATGAAAATTGATGAAGAAATGAAAGAATTTTACTTAGAACTTAAACAATATACTAAATATCAGCTTAGAAATATTATGCAATTTAAAAGTACCTATTCATTTAGGATTTACGAATTATTGAAACAGTATGAAAAAATAGGTAATAGAATAGTTACTATTTATAATTTGAGAAGTGCCTTAGATATTAATACAAGTCAATATCCAAAGTATTCAAATTTAAAACAAAAGGTTATAAAAATTGCGATTAATGAAATAAATAATAACACTGATTTACATATTGAGTGTGAAGAGCTGAAAGAAAGTAGAAAAGTAACTTCAATTAAATTTTACATAACTAGTAATAAAAATACTTGTAAAAGTGAAATAGCAGCTACCCTGGCAGAGCCTAAACCAAAGCCACAACAAAATATTGACCATATTAAACTTATAAAAGAGATTATAAAAGAAGAAATAACAGATAAGGAAGCACAAAGCATATGGATTAGTGCTAATGGAGATATAAATATAATCAAAGAAAAGTATAGATGTTCTCAAAGAGCAGCTAAAATTACAAATATGGTTGGTTGGCTTATTGATGCAATAAAAAAAGATTATCAGCCGCCTATAAGCAAAGTTAAAGTTGGTAAATTCAATGATTACGCGCAAAGGGAATATGATTTTGATAAATTGGAGAAGAAATTACTTGGATGGGAATAGATGAAGGGGGTATAAGTAGTTTAGAATAATCAAGGGTGTAGCGATATATTAGCTATACCTTTTTTGTTATACTTTGTGATCCCCACTAGAGATAACATAGTAAAAAGATTCCACTAAGGCTAATTTGATGGAATCTTTTTCCATTTAAATAATTGCCAGCATAGGTGGAGTAGATTTACTGATTTTACTTTCAACAGATATACAAAACTACAGGAGAAGCAATGGGTTTGTTATTATTTAAGAACATTGTCCAGGAGAAGTCTTACGGCTTCACTTTTAGTTATGTTGTTAGCATTTTTGAAGCTTTCTAAGGATTTGGATAATTCTTCACTTATTCGTATATGGATCAATTCACTTTTAGAGTTTTCAATTTTCTTTCTGCCTCTTGCCATAATATCACCTCATAATATTTGCGTTACATAAAATAAGCTTGTAGATAATCAAATTTTTTATGTAACACAATAATTATTATAACACATATTTACAAATATTACCATAAGTATAAATAGAAATATTACAAGAATTTGTGCGGAAAGCCCACTCTTTCAGGTGTGGGAGTTTCAGTAAATCCAATTTATTATTTTGCTGATAGGCCTTAACAATTCTTATAGTTTCATTTCCATAATACTTTTTTCTTCAGATAATATTTCAGGTCCACACATGCCATATATAGAAAGGCCAAGTATGTACTGAAGCTTTTTAACGGTTAGTGGACCAATGAATCCATCGATAGATAAAGCATTATTATTTGCATCTCTTATTTCCTTTAATTATGGCAATTAGTTTTTTAGGTACTCAGTATCGGTGCAGTAACCAAAATTATAGACGCTATAGCAGGCATCCTTGTAGTCTTTAGATGTTGTTACAGATTTGTACCTATTGAAGCTTAAAAGCTTTCTGTGATCAAGTAAGCTATCATCTAGAGAGTCATATTTTCTAAACAGTGATATGGTGCCAATTTTGTTGCTTCTTATCCATTATTTAATCCTTTCAAGTACTTTATTTTTTATAACATAGTGCCACAAAAAATTATACTTGGGGTATTACTGTGATAAATTTATTTCTAAAAGGTGGCTACTGGAAACACAAAATAAATGTAATAGAGCACATAAAATAATACATTCAAAATCTTAATCGCTTAACTAAATTTAACTGAATGCTTAACAAGCTATATAACTCAAGACTTCATTCAAAAATATGAATGTAATGTTTTAAGTAAAATCGTACATTTATTTAGGCCATAGTTTATGAAGACTGTGAATTAATACATCTACATATTATGTTCATAGTATTCCATAAAGAAATGGCAAGATAAATGGAACAGCAAATGTAAGTATTACACCAGTTATCAAAGCTACAAGTCCTAACTCTGCACCAACAAACTTAGTTACTGGAACTAACATAGTATCCATATTTCCTGCTGCACCACCTGCGATTGGACTGCCTTTACTGATTCTAATTAACAACGGCAAAAGAAGTACAGTAAAAAATTCTCGCATTACGTTCACTACAAAACCATATGTACCAGATTCTATTCCATACCCTTGTGTCATGTATGCGCCTGTAATGCTATAATAGCTCATTCCACTAGCAGAAATTACAGAGATATGTATGGGAACATGTAATACTAATCCTGCTAATAAACCGCCTAATATGCTTCCAACAAATATTGCAATTGAAATATATACAACTTTAAAGCCTAATATCTTTATATAACCAAATACTTTACGATTAGTTCCGAGACTAATGCCAACACCAATATAAAGAAAAATAAGTGACCCCATTAAAGTATAACCTAATAGGCCAACCTGTTTATCCGACAACAAGAAATATCCCACAATAATTCCTGCAACAATACTAATAGGCATTATCCAAACTAAAGGCGATGTCTTTTTCTCTTTTTCTTTATCAATATCAACTTCTTTGTTTACATTTAGGTTTTCTGCATAAAGTTTTTCTCTAAGTATATCAAGCGGCAAAATTGTTTTCTCTACAAGTAACACTAATGCTACGCTAAAGGCTATAGCGCTTATAGCGATGACTGCACAATTAATACCGATTGTCCCTAAATTAAGCATTACAGAATCATTTATTCCAATATTCATACCTATTGTAAGCATTAATACAATCAAAGCAATGTTAATTATCCAGTCCACAAGTTTTAATACATTATCCGACAATTTCCTTATACCAAGCAATAAACCTGCTCCTAAACAAAAAAATGGTAGCCAAGTCATTATACTACCTCCAATTTATTAATACTATCACTAGCTAAAATTGCTATGCTATCCCTATTTAAATATCTCCTGTTCATCCACTCAAGATTATATAATTATTGCTTCGCTATTTTTTACGGTTTTGACGTAACTTATGGAAAATGTGGATTAAACACAACAGCCTATTAATTTCATCCGGTACATGGAATGCTTATAGTTCGTTTCTGTTAATTCGGTATTTACGCTTAAACAGGTATTTCCCCGTTGTAACAATAATAAAATCCTTATCTACTGACAAAGCAGATATATTTACCTTTTTACTATCTTTACCAGCAATAAAAATCGAAGTCGGTCCATTATTTTCTATTATTAAAGGGTTTATCTGTTTTAATATTTCAATTATTTCTTTCCTTTTCATCATACCATCCTCAACTTCCAGTTATAACTAATTCATTCTTTCTTACAAGGTAAGAATACCCTTAAAGACATGAATAGTGAACCCTTTAAGAAGATTACGATACAAAATAACTTAAAGATACCTTTTGCTTTATCTTTTCTTACTACTGTATTTTCATCTCAAATAGCGCAAATTCACCTCTGTCATCTAATAGGATTTTGCCAACCAATTCAAAACCTAAACTTGCATATAAATTGCATAACTTTTTCTTATTATATTAATAGCAGTTTCAACGTCTCCCCTCAATACTTTAAAATTATTTATCATATTGTTACCCCCTCAAAATATTATTTGAAGTTTAATTAATTAAGTCGCAACATTATACTGAGACGACATAAACCCTTTATTTAATTATATCATTATTACCGTAAATTGGAATCGCAGTCAAAGGCTAGTCCACATCAGATTTTCTACTTCATGCGAAAATCTGATGTGGCATAAATTCTTTCACTGCTCCTTGTCAAAAAGGAAGCTTTGGACAATCTTACTCACTGCCTCGAAGTAAAACCTTTTATTAATGGGGGTAACATGAATCTTTCTATTTAGTATGAGCAGCAGTCAGTGAACTTGTTTAAAGCAAAAATAATAATTCCCCCTTACGCCAGCTAACGGTTTTCTCATAAAACAGCTACTCGTAGGTTTTGGACTAATGATTTAATTTAGATACGCTATTTTAATGAAAACTCGAGCTTTATTATGTGAGATGTTCTAAGGTTTTTACCACAAGTGGTTCCATTAAAAAGCATAATTGCTTAGTTAAAATTTATAATTAATATAATAACTAATATAATTTGTAATATAATTTCTAATATATTATATATTATATTAAAAACTATATTAATTTATGTAATACCTAATGCATGTTTTAATATATCATTTGCAAGTTTACTTTCGCTTATATTCTGCTTTTCAGCTATTTTTTTCACTTCATTAATTGCATTTATTTCTAGAGTTTTTAGAATTTTTAGAATTTTTAGAATTTTTATCTATAATATCATCAAGATTAAAGCTAGTGCTTTATCATTTACTACAACCACATCATCATTTTTTTCCAGAATCTAATATTTCATAGCTGCGATTTTGTACAGCCTTATCAAATTTATTTGCCATTATAAAATACCTCTTTCCTTCACTTAATTAACAAGTTCTACATAGGATTTATATCATGTAGATGGTTGATGTGGGGAAGAGTTTTCTTTTGCGAATAGAAATTCTTCTTAATTATTATAATTAGTAAAATCAAAACTCTTTAGAATCCCCTAACTGGTTATTAGGACTTATCTTAAGATCACAATATAAATCTGACAAGAAAATTTTTGTTAAAGCACTTGACAAAATAATTTTTGTCAAGTAGTATTGTAAATATAAGGAATAACGATAGGGGTGCTAATTATGAAAATTATAACAGGCCAAGCTGCAAGAGGAGATAATTTTTTTAAAAGATCTATTTTAATAGATAAATTATGGAGAAAAATTGATTCCGAAAGCAGTATTATAATTTCAGCTCCAAGAAGAGTTGGAAAAACATCTTTGATGAGGCATATAGAAGATAATCCTAATGATAAATACTATGTAGTCTATATAATTACTGAGTCAGTATATAGTGAAAATAAGTATTATGAGGAAATTGTAAAGGCTATTTTAAATTGTGATTCTATAAAGATTAAGGATAAAGCTTTAAACATATTTAAAGATGCAATAAAAAATTTTGCTAAAAGCATAGATGAAATTGGTATAGACTCCGTTAAGTTTGGCAAAAAAGTTGAATTCAATTATTATGAAAAATTTATAGAAATTATGAAATCTATTGATTTAGAAGGACATAAATTAATTATAATGATAGATGAATTTGCTCAAACCATACAAAATATTCAAGAAAAAGAAGGCACCATATATGCAGTTAAACTTCTTCAAAGTAATAGGGCCTTAAGACAAAACGGTGATATAAATACTAAATTTCAATTCATATATACTGGCTCAATAAGTCTTGAGAGCATTGCAAGACGAATGGACTCTTCAAAGTCTATAAATGATCTGGATATATTAAAAGTCACCCCGCTAAGCCTATCAGAAGGAAAAGATTTTATAAATATACTACTTAAAGGGCTTGATTTTACAATGGACGATAATACTATAAACCATATGCTTTACGAAATTAAATGGTTAAACCCTTTTTATATTCAACTTGCTATGGATAAAATTCAGGACATTTATGATGAGGAGAAATCACCTGCTATATATAATAAATCAGTTGATATAGCAATTAAACGTATGATAGAGGAAAATAATAAATTTAGCAGTTGGCATGAGAGGCTTAGCGTGTACAAAAATAATGATTACAAGTTCATTATAGAACTATTAAACATAATATCTATGGGTGAAACTAAGAAGATAACCTATAATGAAATACATGATTTAGCTGTGAAATATAATCTTGAACAAACATATAAAGAGCTTATAAATGCTCTCGTAGATGACGGATATATAAATAATAATGATGAGGATGTAAAAATATATACATTTACTTCTCCTATATTAAGAATGTGGTGGTGTAAAAAAATTGCAAACTAATAGTTTAAGTCTTTATAATCCTAATAGTCTAACAGAGCAGGAATTAGTTGATAGGTTTGTAGTAAGGAAAAAAGAGTTTCAAAGAATTTTTAAAGATATAAAAAATTCTGAGATGAAATACCCAGAACAACATTACATCATAGAAGCTCAAAGAGGCTATGGTAAAACAACCTTGTTAAAAAGAATATACTTTGAAATAAAAAGAGATAAGGAATTAAAAGAGAGGCTTATTCCTGTTATATTTCCTGAGGAGCAGTACAATATCCGTAAACTATTTAAACTTTGGGAGGTAGCAGCACAGCATCTTGAAATGGAGGGTAGTGAGTTTTTAGGACTTTATGATGAAATGGAAAAATATTCAGAATTCGATGACTACGAAGATATATGCTTTAAAATCCTTGAGCAAAAACTTAAAGAAAAAAATAAAAAATTAATACTTTTAATAGATAATATTTCCGATATATTAAAGAAGTTTAAACTTAAGGAGCAGCAAAAACTTAGAGAAATCCTCTTAACTTCTGCAGAAATTCGAATTATAGGAGCATCCTCTGAGGTTTTAGAATTTACTTTTGATTACGGTAAACCCTTCTATGACTTCTTTAAGCCCATAAGATTAAAAGGCTTAAATGCAGAAGAAACCAAAGAATTTCTTGGGAAATTAGGTGAAATTTTCGATAAGAAGGATATAAATGAGGTACTTAAAAGTAATAAAGGAAAAATAGAAGCTCTAAGACGGCTAACCGGTGGTGTGCCAAGAACCATGATATTACTTTTTGATATTTTTGTAGATAGCGGTGGAAATGCTTTTAAAGAACTAGAAACATTATTAGATAGGGTAACGCCTCTTTATAAACACAGAATGGATAATTTATCTCCAGTGCAGCAGGAGATTGCTGATGTTATAGCCTTAAAATGGGATGCCATAACTACAAAAGAGATAGCGGGCAAAATAAGAATGCAAAGCAAAGAAGTATCAGCCCAACTTAATCAATTAGAGAAAAACGGAGTAATAACTAAAATCGCTATAAATAAGAAAAATTATATGTACCAAATCACAGAACGATTCTTTAACATATGGTATCTAATGAGGTTTGGCGGAAAAAAAGAAAAACATAAGGTGCAATGGCTTGTACATTTTCTTGAAACTTGGTGCAGTAGAGAGGAAATAGCACTTATTTATATGAATACATTAAAAACTAAAGAAGTATATGAAAATGAGTTTGATGTTACTTATACTTTAGCTGCAAGCTTACTTTGTAATGATCTAATAGAAGAATCTTTAGAAAAAGCCCATTTATTTTTACAGTTGGCTAATAGTACAGAGGAATATAATAAGATTATTAATGAATACTTAATATTCTTAATGGCTAAAAAACAATACAACTCCTTATTTAAACTCTTTAATGAAATTGAATTTAAACTAAAGGATAAATTTAAACCCACTTATTATGCTTTAATGTATTTTATGAAAAATCAGAATCAAGAATTTGAAATTGAGTATAAAAAAGTTGCTGAGGAATTAGAGGAAACTGTTGAAGAGATTATTGAAGAAGTTAAGAAGATAGAAGAAAAATACAAGTAAAAATATGTTAAATCTAACAATTAATTAATTGTCAATAGAATTGTATTGAAAGACATAAAAATTGTATTGAATGGCATATAAGCATATTAAGTACCGAATAATACGATTTTTATGTTGTTCGCTTAATTATCCTATACATATGTTAATGTAGATGATATTGTTTTGTTGTATGCTAATCCTAATTATATTAATGAGGGAGGATATTCATATGAATAAAAAGTGTATTGCTTGTCAATCTGAAGAATTAAAAGAAGTAAATATTGTAACAAAAGGAGCATTTACCGTAATAGATACTGGAAATAAATTCTCATTGAATCCACCAAGTTCAAAAATAATTAAATATGTATGTTTAGACTGTGGATATATAAGTCTTTATGCAGAGAATACTACTATCTTTAGGTAGATTCAGTCTGGATTATTCATTTCAGGCTCTCTTAGTATAGATAACATGTAAAAAAACAGCCACAAGACAGCATTTTTCATTTTTGATGAACTATAAATCAAAAATGAGGCTATTGTCTTGTGGCTGTTTTTACGTGAAAATAGAACTATAGGCTTTTGAAGGGTTGAGCCGACATACATGAGCGTCCCCACGGGGCTTATATTCTAGCAGGTGGTAGCATAACTAATAAGGAAGAAAAATATCAAAGGAGCGAAATATAATGCAAGACACTAAAAAAAGAACTATAATTTCTTTAATTCTTAGTTTATTTTATTATTTAATTTTGGCATTTTATAATTTTGTTGTTTATATGGCTTATAATAATAATAAAGATATAATATTGATGGCAATATTATGTACTTTAGTAGTAATACCACTGTTTTTATTTTCTACATTTTTTATTAAAAACGAATATAAAATTATTACTGGCAAAGTTACTGATTTTATAGGATATCATTTTTGGATTCATATAATTGTATATTTTATAACTATTTATATTAGTACAATTAATAAAACTTTATCTAAAAGTAGTTTTATAGTGAGTATAACTATAATAGGAGTGGCAATATTACTTACAAAGTATTTTTCAGATGAAATATATAAGGAAACTAACAATTTACCCTATGAAAATGAAAATAAAATATTAGAATTAACATTTCAAAATGCAACTATTTTTGGACTTTTAGCTTTTATTTTATGCTTCTTTATTTTTACAGGAATAGTGATTGGGGGTAAAAATATTATAGCATTAGTAATAATAGCTCCATTTTTTATTAGCGTATTACTATTGAATTATATAAAAGTTAAGTTGATTGACAAATATAAAATTGTAAACCCAAAGAGAGTATTATTTTTTGACAATATAATTTTAATTATAAATATATTAATAGCCTTCTATTTTTCACATAGCAATTTATTAGTTTTAAATGTTGTACAAAAGTACTTCCACATGAGTTTTTTATCACCTATTTTCTTTGGTTTAATGTTACTACCTATGATTATAACAAACAAAAAAATCGGGAATGAATGGACAAGATTGAAAACAATGAATTTGGATGTTTAAATAAATTTTAATATTATGGGAGAAGGGATTTATATTATACTAATTGATCTAATATTTCAGTTTTTTAGCGAACACATTAAATATAATAAAATAAAACTTAGCAACAAAGTATTTATACTAATTATTAGTGTTTTTATTATTTTGGCTTCTTATTGTTGGTTGAAGGGGGTATAGATGTCATCTAGTTAGCGAGGCACATAAAGAATAATATTCTTTATGTGCCCAAAAGGAGTGCATAAGGGAAGAATTGATTGGGTGATAACCCATTATTTGAATGGAGTTTTCTTAGCTTGATGGCTATGTTGCCGTACCCCTAAATAAAATACATATCAGAGTATAGTAGATTAAATCTATAGACTTAAGGTCCAAATATAAGTGTACCAATAGTAAAGTATGCAATTGGAACCAACCATAGTAACATATTTGTTATTACCCCAATTAAAGCAAGTTTATCTTTATGAATCCTTAATGGAATAATACCTAATAAAATTCCAATTGGACTTATAAATAAAGGCAGTAATATAGGAAGACCCTCTATTTTTCTTATAGGCATAATTTCAAAAATTAGATTTAGTATAAGAAGTATAAGAATAATTGATATACCTATTGAAATTTTTCCATTTACTGATTTTATTTCACATACTTTATTTTTATCATTGATATCGCTATCAATATTCATACCTAAACTTAATTCGTTATGAATATAATAATATTTAATAATATTATATATTAGAATCTCTAGTATCAATAAACCTCCTACAAGATTAAGAGGTTTTACTGTGTTAGTATTCTGAGAAGAATACAAAATAAATATAAGCGAAATTCCAATCATATTTATCCAAAATGTAATATACCCAGCCTTGAAAGTAAACTTTTGAGTTCTTTCATCACTATCTTTTGTTAAATAATACCAATTATTCTTTTTCTTTAATAAAATGCATTCATATATTAAGTTAATCAGTAAAATAATTGATAATAATGGTAATACCTGAGTTCCACCCTTTCCACTAATATATAAGTGATAATTAAACATAGAAAAGCTTTTTAAAAGTAGAATAACTAGTAAAATTATCTTTAATAAAAAACGAAATAAATAAGTCATTTTAACTTTCTCCTTCTAACATAAATAAGTCTTCAACATTACAATTTAATGCTTTAGAAAGTTTAATTGCTAACCCTATAGATGGTTCATATTTTTGTTTTTCAATAGAAATAATCGTAAGACGTGTCACACCTACAATATTTGCTAATTGTTCTTGTGTGAAATTAAAACTAGTACGCTTATATTTAACCTTATTAAAAACAGTGTTTTTCATTTTAATACCTCTTAACTATAATATAATGAACTCCCTCCCTATGTATAGTTTAGTATACATAGGGAGGGAGTTCAAGTAATTATTGAAAAATTAATCCATTTTTTAATATTAATACTTATAAAGTATTAATTTGGTTGTTCTCTAGTATTTTTTTCTCCAAATGTAAATCGACCTATATTCCTTAACGTGGTATTTGTCGGAAATGTTCGACACTCCTATATTAAAATTTCAAAAAATGCGGGGTTTTGGGCTTAGAACCCCTAATAGGATGTGAAGCATATGAATAATATATTAAATAAAATTATTGATCAAGGAAATAAACATACCATAGATTTAAATATAATAAACGAAATAGAAAAACACATAGAAAATCATATAAAATGTGATAATAATTTAAACTATGAATTAATTTGTAGATTTATATTATTAGAACATAATGTTCCATTATGTGATGATGAAAAATGTATAAGTATTCTTAAATATTTATTAGAGAAATATATTATAGATAATAATAAGTATAATGCATATTTTACAATATTATTATCTTGGATTGAGGACGGTTTTAGTAAGAGATCTGATTTTACTAGAAAAAAATTAGATAATATATTGCTAAATTCTAATGATTCATGTATAAAATCTATGATTTATTATTTAAAAGCATTAGCTTATAACTATTTATTGGATAAAGACTCAGAAGACTTAATAGAATTATTAAAACTTTCTATTAAAGCTGATAAAAATGCTACAAATAGTTATTTATTGCTATCCAACAAATATAAAAAATTAGATAATATATTCTTATCAAAAAAATACCTAGAATATGGATTAAAAAGTATAAAAAAAGTAGTTTCATTAGATGATCTAAATAAGATTGATATGACAGATATACAATTTTTTTTAAATTCAGAAATAAAAGGTAATATTATTGATCAAAATTCATACAAGGAAATCTATATAACAAACATATAAAAATATATATACTACTGAACTCATTAAAAATTATAGATCAAATAGTTAAATTTATCATTAATATAATAACTAGTATAATTTCTAATATATTAGTTATTATATTAAAAATTATATTAACTTATTTAATACCTAATACATGTTTTAATATATCATTTACAAGCTTACTTTCGCTTATCTTCTGCTTTTTAGCTATTTTTTTCACTTCATCAATCGCACTTGTTTCTAAAAAATATGTTTTATTTTTAGAGTTTTTACAACTTTTATCTATAATATCATCAAGATTAAAACTAGTCGGTTCAATTGCTTTATCTTCTACTACAATTACATCACTTCTTTTACAATAATCTCTAATATAAAATATAAATCCGATACTAAAAAAAGTACGTACGTAGAATGAAATTATATACTTTGTTTTTACTTTCAATACAAATAATGTTATTATAATTATAAATGGGTATTTCCCATATATTACTATTAATATAGATAAATGAATGTTTGAAATTTTGTTCGTTTATAAATAATTTAATAAATATATTCGGAGGTATGTTGAATGAAAAAAAAAGTTGTTATTGTTGTTAGCTTATTACTGCTAATTATATCTGTTTGCGTCGGTAAAAATTATATTGATTCTAAAGTTAGAGCAGATATTTACGATAATACTAAGAAATATAATGAACTGTTAATCACCGCTGTGAATAATTTCAATGAAAATTGTACTGTCGATATGGATTTATTTAAAAATGGATATCGTTTTTATAATAAATATATGCCACCAATAAAAACTACAAAAAAAGAAGATGAACTAATTGGTTTTTTAAGAGATGAAGTTGGTTGCTATGGAAATATGCTGTATGGACAAAGCATTGGTGACCGTGATTTCAATATTCAAGTATCTAATTTTGAAAATATCTCGATTAAACTTACTAGTTATTTCAAAAATAATAGCCATTGATAGAAATTTTCATATTCTGGTAATTTATTAAACAAATCGTCTATTATAAAACTACTTAAGGATAATAAAAAAATGGAAGAGCCATTTTCCTATTCTAAAAAAATCATAAAAATCTGGAACCTATTAAAATAGATGCTAGATTTTTATAATTTCTACTTTATTGAGCTATTATAGTGTAGTTGATGAGTAAAAAACATATATTACGATAAACCTTAAATTACTTATTACTGATCATCTCACCAGGCTTCCATTTCAATTTATTTGCATAATCAGAAAAATCATTAACTAAATTTATCCATCTATTATCTTTTACAAGAACGATACTTCTTGAACTCGGAATGTAAATTTTTAATATTTTCAACCAATTATTAGTTATTTCTTTCATTTTTTCAAATTTTATAATTTTATCATCTGTCAATCTGATTAAAATTGAAGCATCATTTTTTGAATAAGCAAGAGATTCTTGTCTTGCTATTATACTTCTTACATACTCAGAAAAATCTCTTGAAATAACCGAAGTTTGATTATTGAAACTTTCATTATAGCCAGAAACCGGCAGTGCCATACCAAATAATTGTTGAGATGAAATACTTGCCTGATAAAATGCATCGCCTATAAAACACGCATCTCTTTTATTAATATATTTATTATTTATAGCATTAGTTAAAATTTTATATGTATTCTCATTTATTCCTATACCTAGATTTGATAAGGCACTAGATAGTGGATTTTGCAACGCATCTTCATATCTCTTTATTTTTTTATATTGATTATATGATACTACTGAAATACAGCTTATAATGACAATTAATATTATTACTATTGCATATAATTTTCTATTATTTAATCTCCTCATTTTTTCCTCCATAAATTTTTGAAGCATACACATATTTCGAGCCCCCTAATAATCCTATTTGGATTATTAGGTTGTACCACATCATCACTGAGACCCTTTAATCTACCTCAGGTGCGCAAAATAAGAAGTGCTAGACTAATTATATACCTATTACATAAAACTCAAACAACGGACAGATTAGGCCTCTTAAAATGCTGTTACTATTTATCCCAACCTAATAACTTCTTTTCTAACTCATCAAAATCATACGCTCTCTGTTCATAATCATTAAAAGTTGAAACCTTATGCTTACCCTTTGGAACCTGCCAATTCTCTTTCAATGCGGTAATCATTATTCCAACAAGATTATTTACGGTACTCAATTGGCTAACAATGTCGTACTTTTCTTTTATGTTATTGATATCATAATTAGCAACATCAAGTATCCTCTGTGCCTCTAACTCTAAAATATCTTCCTTTATTATTTGTTTTACTATCTCAATATCCGAAGATGCATTAACCGTAGTTACAGCAACCTCCTCGTGTGCTAAAGAACTCTTATCCTTAATATTAAATGCAATACTTGTAACTTTTCTACCTACTTTCTGATCACTATATTTAAAAGTAATATCTGTTTTTTCATTAATCTCTTCCTGAGCTTTATTTAACACTCTTCTTTTAAAATCTGCATAACTACTAAAATAATTTGCACTTGCGCCTACCATTGTTTTCAATTCTTCTAAATTAATATTAGCTTGCTTTTTATATTGAAAAGACTTTAATATCTCATAAAGTCTTATTGAGTACTTACTTTTTAAACTTAATATGTTTTCTAAGCGATAACTAGTGTATAACTCTTTTAATTGGAGTAAATAAGGTTTTAAATCAGGTGCGAATTTTAATGTTACTGTCCCTTCACCCGTTTCATAAACTACACTACATAACCATGCTAACTGAATTATCTTTTTACCATCTTTTATTTCAAAAACCTTTTTCATCAATTCTTTTGTGATTTTTGGTATTTCTGTATATTTACTTTGATCCTTTAAACCTAGGAGCTCTATGAAATCTTTTATTTTAAATGTATATTCTTTAAACTCAACATCTGTCGGTTGAACAAAACTAGCTAATGTTAATATTATTTTCTGTTCCTGTGATGATAAATCATAACCAGAACTTATTAATCTATTGCTTTTAGTAACTACATACCCCTTCTTCACATTATCACCCCAAAATAATGTTACACTGCCAACATAACTATGTCAATTCTTTATTCAACGACATAGTTCACTATGAAAATGACATAGTTCGCTATGAAAATGACATAGTTCACTATGAAAATGACATAGTTCACTATGAAAATGACATAGTTCGCACTATGAAAATGACATAGTTCACTATGAAAATGACATAGTTCACTATGAAAATGACATAGTTACACTTTTAAAGCAAGTCATATCAACACCTGCAACCCGTCCTAAACAGTTAAACATATAAACATTAGTATATAAACAAATAAACAACAACAACAAGGAAGACTGTTGTTGTTTACTTTAAAATTCATATGTAATTAAAAATATTAAATTAACTATGAAAAAGACATAGTTAATACCTTTAAACCCAGTATACTTAAAAAACTTTTATTTAAAAAATTACAGGGTATACGGAAGATAATTATATTCACTATGAAAAAGACATAGTTAAAAAATTATAATGCACTTCCAAAGACAGCTTAAACAGGATTTCAATTCTATATTTTAGATTATTGTTGCGCTGGTGGAAAAATTTCAAATCCAAATATAACTCAAAATATATATACTACTGAAGTCATTAAAAATTATAGATCATATAGTTAAATTTATCATTAATATAATAACTAGCATAATTTCTAATATATTAGTTATTATATTATAAAATATATTAACTTATTTAATACCTAATACATGTTTTAATATATCATTTACAAGCTTACTTTCGCTTATCTTCTGCTTTTTAGCTATTTTTTTTACTTCATCAATCGCACTTGTTTCTAAATAATATGTTTTATTTTTAGAGTTTTTAGAACTTTTATCTATAATATCATCAAGATTAAAACTAGTGGGTTCAATTGCTTTATCTTCTACTAAAACCACATCATCATTTTTTTGTTTTTTTCCAGAATCTAATATTTCATAGCTGCGATTTTGTACAGCCTTATCAAATTTATTTGCCATTATAAAATACCTCTTTCCTTCATTTCATTAACAAGTTCTACATAGGATTTATATCCTGCAGATGATCTGCAATAAATATTTATAGGCTTTGCTTCTAACTCAGCCTCTTTTAATTTAACATTCATAGGTATTACAGTATCAAAAAGTATGTCTTTTACCTCATCATTTCTTTTACAATAATCTCTAAATTGTGATGAAAGATTCATTCTTTTATCGTACATGTTAATCAAGAAACCTTTTATATTATTTTCTATTTTTAAGCGTTTTCTTATATCTTTCCAAAGAGCTAAAAATAGCTCAGAACCTTCTACTGAATTCATGCTAATATCAGATACAAGTATAATATCAGTTGCAGCCACAAAAGCATTTTGATTTATTATACTCATGGAAGGGTTTGTATCTATAAGAATGTAATCATATGTATTAAAATGCTTTAAATTATCCTCAATATAGTTAATAAGTATATTTTCCCTACCAGCTAAACTAACAAGTTTTAATTCCGTAGCAGTTAAAAATATAGAACTTGGAATAACATCAAGAGATTGGAGTTCTTTAACCGGTGATTTAATAACTACGTTTTCAAATTCAATATCATCTTCTAAAATATTTTTAATGCTTTTAAAATTATCGACGGTTCTATCTATACCAAAATTATTGGTACTATTGCCTTGAGGATCTATATCAATAACAAGTATTTTTTTACCCTCTTCTGCAAGTAACCCCGCTATATTAAATAAACTAGAACTTTTTCCAACACCGCCCTTTAGGGTGCTAAAAGATATTATTTTCAATGTAACCCCTCCTTATAATAATATATTAACTAATACATTAGAAATTATATTAATTTATATATTAACAATACTATTATATTTTATAATAGTAAATACTTTTCTAATATAAAATAAGCATGTTTTATTATGAATTATTGTTGTTGCAATTAACTATAGGTTTTTGAGGAACGAAAAAGTAATGGTATAATATATACACAAGTTGCGGCGCACTTGTAGAATATGATGAAGCTATTGGGGGGGATTTTATGTTTATATCTATAGAGAAGGATGCTAAAGATAAGACTTATAGAGATTTAATTGACTTTGCTTTTGAAGCTTGTGATACTTTCATCTTGGTAGTTAGAAAGAGTATGTTTTTTAATCAGAATGTAGATTATCTATTGGAAGAATTAAAATATTCACTAATTGAAGTTAAAGATCAATGGGACTGGCCTGGAACGTTTTTGGCCGGTGGAGCGCCTGGTCAAATATATTATTACAATACTGACAATAAGGCAAGGGAGATAATAAAAACAGTTACAAGCTCATTACATTCGTGGGTACATCCAGACTTACCAGAGGATTTATCTTTTATTAAGAATGGTAAGCCTTGGTTAATTAATACTTCTCATGAATTTGAAAGTTATATAATTACAGAAAACAAAGAAGAAATTGATAAAATTACACAAATAAAAGGTTTAAGTATTAGGTGTATTTATCGTTAATTCGGGCTTTAAGAATATTCCGAAGTTAATATTACAAAATTTAATTAATACATTTGCCTTTATGAATTATTCTTTTTAGCAAGTCTGATTCTTATAGAATACTTTATTAAATGGTGTTATTTAACCTATTCTTATTTCGTTTTTTTATTATAAAAACACCTAACAAAATAAGAGCAATACTATAAATAAGCCACAAAAATATATTTATATGGTTAAAATGCATTTTACCAATAGTTGTTATACTGTTTGAATCTATAACTGTACGTTCTTTATTATTTGAAATATCGTGTGCAAGATTGAAACCAATATATCCAAATTGCCCAATGCTATACATAATTATAATATAGCCTAATAAATACAATTTTTCTCTAATTATTTTAAACATAGAAAAACATTCCCTTCTTTCATTAATTTTATGTGTAGAATTGAACATACTGAATTGCCGGGTAGGTAGCCTTGCGGCTCTTTTTACATGGAATATATAGTATAGATTTCTAATCCAACAATTCACTTTTTAATATTATAGTTGTTAACTCCGCCATTTCAGTAGGGTTTTTCTTTGCGCCCTCATGTACCCATTTAATAAGCATATTCAAAAAACCTCCTGCACTAAAGGCTAATACATATTCTAGTGTGTTATTATCTCCATATTCATTCTTCATAAATTTTTTATGAATCATAGGTAAATACTCATTCCTTAGATTGTATAGATATTGGATTAACTTTGTTACTTTTGTTCATAAAACGCCTCCATATAATTTAGTGGCACAATTCTTTTATATTTGTAGCACTTAAACCGCATCTATTGACCAGCCCTTATAAGAGGCATTATACTAATAATTGTTAAGAGACACAAGTGAGACATTCAGTTAAATATAAGGA
The DNA here is from genome assembly GCF_011065955.2 of Clostridium sp. FP2. Taxonomy (NCBI): domain Bacteria; kingdom Bacillati; phylum Bacillota; class Clostridia; order Eubacteriales; family Clostridiaceae; genus Clostridium; species Clostridium sp. FP2. The sequence continues at coordinate 75,189 of NZ_JAAMNI020000004.1, read as the reverse complement.
GGATGGTGAAAATAAATGAAACGGATATTTTTGGTTGAGGACGATAAGGCAATCGCCAGAAACCTTGTGCTTTTACTCCGCTCGGAGGGATTTACAGTTACTCACGCCCCTACGCGGATTGAAGCCCTTGCCGCACTTGCCGGGAATAAATTTGACTTGGCGCTTATTGATATTTCTTTGCCTGATGGAAATGGTTTTACGGTTTGCACGGAAATCAAAGAAACGCAAGATGTTCCCGTTATCTTTCTGACGGCTTCCGGCGATGAAGCAAGTGTTGTTACCGGACTGAACATGGGCGCGGACGACTATATCATAAAGCCTTTTCGTCCGCGTGAACTGATCGCACGAATCAGAACCGCCCTGCGAAAAAGCGGACGTTCTCCATCGGCTTTTGAAATCTGCGGACTTCATGTAGATATGGCAAGCGGCGTTGTGAAAAAAAACGGCAATGAGGTTTTTCTTTCAGCATTAGAATATCGCTTGCTGTTGGTGTTTATTGGAAGCCCCAAAAGTATTATCACAAGGAGCAGTCTGCTTGACGAATTGTGGGACGCGGCGGGCGAGTTTGTCAATGACAATACATTGACCGTGTACATCAAACGCCTGCGGGATAAGATAGAAAGCACCCCAGTAAATCCGCAAATCATTCTGACCGTTCGCGGGACGGGATATAGATTGGGGGACGGGTATGCTTCGGAATAAAGAGTTTCGGCAGTTTGCCATTTTGTTCTCCTTAATAGCTGGCACCACTGTAACGCTGGGATTTGCAATCAATAGGTTGGCTGGAATCCTTGCCATTTCTTCTGCCGCCGCCTTTGGAACAGCGTTTTTTGCGTTTACCAAAGCCAGATATAAAAGCATTGCGCAAATTTCAGATCAAATCGATCTTGTGCTTCATAACGCTGACCATCTGTATATTGGTGAATCGGACGAGGGCGAACTTTCTATTTTGCAAAGCGAAATAACAAAAATGACGCTGCGTATTCGAGAGCAAAACGACGCACTGAAAAAAGAAAAAGAACATCTTGCAAGTTCGCTGGCTGACATAGCCCACCAACTCCGAACCCCTCTCACATCCGTGAACCTTATTCTGTCATTGTTAGAGAATAACCCAGGCGAAAACCAGCGGAAAGCATTTGTGCGGGAAACAAAGGAATTGTTTGTACAGATGGATTGGCTGCTTACTTCCCTGTTGAAATTATCTCGCCTGGACGCAGGCATTGTGGTGTTTAAAAGCGAGCAGATAGATGTCAACAACTTGATATGCACCGCACTTCGCCCGTTTCTAATCCCAATGGAACTGCATGATATTGTTTTGCAAATAGACGTGCCAAAAGGGATAATCATTCAGGGCGATTCAGGTTGGCTTTCGGAAGCAATTCAAAACATCCTCAAAAATTGCATGGAGAGCGCAGGCGAGAACGGGAAGATTGAGATTGTCTGCACGGACAACCCACTGTTTACCGAGATTGCCATCCACGACAGCGGCGCGGGCTTTGAAAAAGAAGATTTATCCTGCCTGTTTGACAGGTTTTATCGTGGGAAAAACCCAAACGCTACAGGATACGGGATTGGACTTTCTCTTTGCAAGATGATTATAACACGGCAGGGAGGGACGATTACCGCAAAAAATCACTCGCAGGGCGGCGCGATATTTGCCATTCGTTTCCCAAAGTGACTAATCTCTCACCTGAAAGTCACACAGATGTAAGTTGAAGGTGCTATTATATGGGTAAACCATGAGAAAGGAGACTCACATAATGGAATTTTTAAAAATTGAAAATCTATGTAAGGTCTACGGCAAGGGCGAAAACCAAGTTACCGCACTTGACCATGTTTCGCTTACAATCGAAAAGGGAGAGTTTACCGCAATCATCGGCTCCTCCGGCTCCGGCAAATCCACATTGCTTCATATCATCGGCGGCGTAGACGTGCCGACAAGCGGAAGGGTGTATTTGGACGGGCAGGATGTATATGCCCAAAACAATGAAAAACTCGCCATTTTCCGCAGGCGGCAGGTTGGGCTGATTTACCAGTTTCACAACCTCATTCCCACTCTGAATGTGGTGGAAAACATCACCTTGCCTATACTGATGGACAAGCGGAAGGTCAACGAGGAACGGCTGAATGACCTGCTCGAACTGCTTGGGCTAAAAGACCGAAAAACACATTTACCCAATCAGCTTTCGGGTGGTCAGCAACAGCGCGTTTCCATAGGACGCGCTTTGATGAATGCCCCGGCGGTTATGCTTGCCGACGAACCCACGGGCAGTTTGGACAGCCGAAATGGACATGAAATTATAAAGCTACTGAAAGCAAGCAATAAAAAATACAGTCAGACTCTGCTCCTCGTCACCCATGACGAAAGTATCGCCCTGCAAGCAGACCGCATTATCGGCATATCAGACGGCAAAGTAGTGCGAGACGAGAGGACGCAGCCATGAATATTTTCAATAAAGTTACCCTACAAGGCATGAAAAAAAGCCAAACACGAACGATTGTAACGGTTATCGGAGTTATCCTGTCCGCCGCCATGATTACGGCAGTCGCTACCTTGGGTGTTTCCATGCTAAGCTATATGGCAAAAGGCGCGGCTCAGACATACGGCGGTTGGCACGTGGAGTATTTGAACGTTAATTCCTCTTTCGCAGAGGAACGAACTCGTGACAATGAAGTTTACAACACCGCAACATTTGAAAATATCGGCTACGCAAAACTTGATGTGGGGAAAAACCCCAAAAGGCCGTATCTATTTATAGCCGGATTTAGCAAGAATGCTTTTGATACCTTGCCCATAACCCTGGTTTCAGGTAGATTGCCGAAAAACAGTGGGGAGATTCTTGTTCCGCTGAGCGTCGAAGCAAACGGCGGCGTTCAATTCGCGGCAGGTGACACGCTTTCACTTGCTATAGGCAGCCGCATGGAGGGAAGCAAGAATCTCGGTCAACAGAACCCTTACATTTCCGGAAAAGAAACGCTTATGCCAAAAGCCAAGAAAACCTACAAGGTTGTCGGAATCTGCGAAAAACCCGGTTTTGATGAATCTTCCGCGCCGGGATATACCTTGATAACGAAAGCAGATGCACAAGACAAAGCGGACAGCTTAAACCTATTTGTAACGCTTAAAAACCCGCGTGTGGTTCACACTTACGCAAGCAGCACAGCCCAAAGCCATAGCTATATCTTTAACGATAATGTGTTGCGCTTTATGGGTCTTTCGGAGAATAAGTTGTTCAACACGATTCTATACTCGATTGGCGGCATTTTAATTGCCTTGATAATGATAGGCTCGATTTTTCTGATTTATAATTCCTTCAACATATCGATGAACGAACGCACACACCAGTTCGGGCTTCTCTCGTCGGTGGGAGCCACCGCGAGGCAGCTGCGAAATTCGGTGCTGTTTGAAGGACTTTGCATTGGTGCGGTGGGCATACCTATTGGCGTTATCGTTGGCATAGGCAGTATCGGGCTTGTGATTTCCGTTGTGGCCGGGAATTTCGGCAGCGTTATGTATAGCAACGTACCTTTAACATTGACAGTGTCCATCCCCGTAATTCTGGTTGCGGCGGCGGTCAGCATGGTTACGATTCTGATTTCGGCCTATATCCCGGCCAGGAAGGCTGCAAGCACACCCGTTATGGAGAGTATTCGCCAGACAAGCGAGGTCAAAATTGAATCCAAAGCCGTGAAAACGTCAAAACTGGCGCAGCGTATTTACGGTTTGGAGGGAACTCTTGCGTTAAAGAACTTTAAAAGAAACAAGAAACGCTATCGTAGCATTGTGCTATCACTTGTTTTGAGTGTAGTGCTGTTTATATCCACCAGTGCTTTTGTAACGGATTTGAAACAGATGTCGGAGCGGGCAGTAGAGTCTACTACCTATGACATCGGTTTTGCCACGCAGGACATGGAGGATAGCAAAATGTTGCAGCTTTACGACAAACTAAAAACCTCAGGCGGTGTTTACGAAAGCTCGTATCAAGCGCTTATGAAGTATTCATGCGCTGCCAAAGCAAGCGATCTTTCAGACTATTACCGGAAATACGCGGGTTCACATTTGCCAGGCGAAACAGTTAATCTGCCAATGGAAATCCAGTTTCTTGATGACAGCGCCTATCTGAATATTATCAAAGGCTTAGGCCTTCCCGCAGAGGAATATACCGGGCAAAATGCGAAAATGATCGCCGTTGCCAAAATGACAAGCCACATGAAAGACAATCGGGAGGAGAAGGTTGACAAGATTATTGATATGTTCAAGAGTTCTTCCATGAATTTTACCATCGCTCCCGAAACAAATGGCAAGCCGAAGATAAAGCAGGGGCGAAACGTAAGCATTAAGTTTGTAAGTACCGTGCCGCCTGATACACTACAGGTTCTAGGAAACTCCGGGTCGAAGAATCCCTTCTTTTTTAGGGTGATGGTCCCCTATTCGCTCAAAGAGAAGTTTGAAACCCACGATACCCATGTGGTTATTAAGGGATTGACCTTTAGGTCAAAGAATCCCTCGCAGTCGGCGACTAAAATGGAAGCGATGATTAAGGGTGCGGGAATTAAATCCAAGTATACCCTGTACAATTTTCATAAAATGCTTGATGAGAGCCGCAATATGATATTCATTGCCAACGTGTTCGCTTATACTTTTATCATTATGATTTCGCTGATTGCGGTTGCCAATGTGTTCAACACGATTTCAACGAATATCAAGCTGCGTCGGCGAGAGCTTGCCATGCTACGCTCTATGGGGATGTCTGACCGTGATTTCCAAAAGATGATGAATTTCGAATGTGCCTTTTATGGCATTAAGGCGTTGCTCTTCGGGCTTCCCATAGCGGCAATCTCTTCTTGGCTGATTTACAAAGGGATGGTTGGAGGCGGGGCGGACATCGGGTTTACGTTCCCATGGGGCAGTATGGCAATCAGCGTGCTTAGCGTGCTCTTTGTAGTATTCATTACAATGCTGTATTCCACTCGCAAGATAAAAAAAGAAAATATTATTGATGCGCTTCGGGATGACATGAATTAATTCAAAACCGATATTGACTTGATAGAAAATAAAAAAACATCTAGTTCAAGTGATATTTGCTGGGGTCCTCAAGGAAATTGACAAGCCATCCTTGGCTAGTCCATTTCCTTGGCCATACCTCTATTTCATAGGAACTGTTAATTTGTACTTGAATGTTTCCATGCTATAAAATGCATTAACATAAATTCTGTTAACAGTATATCGAGAGTCAGTTAAACCCGTAAATCCATTGTCAGTGCTAATTCCTAGATTAAATCCTGATGCTTTACATGCATCTAAAGTTGAACTGTTATATTTTCCACCTGGGTATGCTACGTACGTAACTTTCTTTTGAAGTAAATTTTCTAGTATAGTTCTGGATGTTTTCAATGTAGCTACCTGCTTTGCATATGTTAATTTTGATAAGTTATCATGATTAGTTGTATGGCTTTCTACTGCAAAGTTGTTTTTATCCATTATCTTAAGTTGTTCTGAAGTTAAAAAGTTTGGACTGTTTAAGCTACTGGCTATCATGAATACAGTAGCTTTTTGGTTATTCGCTTTCAGTAATGGGTAAGCTAGAGTATAGTTATCAGCATAACCATCATCAAATGTCAGTATAACTGGTTTTGTTGGTAATGCTGTGTGGTTATACATATGACTGTATAACTGGTCAAGTGATATTGTATTATAATGATTAACTTTTAGATACTCTAACTGGGCTTTTAATGTTGATTGGTTTATTTTGAGTTCATTTTTATTGGATTTATCTGTTGTAACTGAGTGATACATTAACACAGGAATTTTTGGTGTTGCTACCGCAGTCGAAAATAATTTAATATTTGTAGTATTTACACCTTGCTTTGTTGACTTAGAATTAGACACGGTTATGTTAGGTGTTGTCAAAAGTGTTAAGATTGTAATAGCGGATATTGCCACGGTTAATAGTTTTAATTTTGTGTTTTTCATTGATTTTACCTCCGTTTATTTTAATAAACCTTTGTCATGTGGAACGCATAAAATTTGCTATTTTAATAGCTGCTTAAAAGTTACATATTGTTTTACATTGTTAAAATCTGATTCACTTTTTGCTATAGTTTTAACATTTGGGTTAATATGAATGGCTAATTTTAGATACTTTACAGTATTAGTAACATCGCCTTTTCTTCCATAAATACTTGCTATACCATAATAGCTCCATTCAAAGTTCTTTTCTACTTGTAAATCTTTTTTATACCATACAATAGCATCGTCGTAATAGCCGAATAATTCGTAAGTTAAGGCTTTATTGAACATTGCATACCCATAAGTAGGCTTTAACTGTAAAGAATGATTAATCTGTGCTAATGCACCTTTATAGTCTTTACTATATGCTAATGCGATACCTTTTACTGCATATGCTTTATAAAATGAGAGATCCTGCTTTATTACTTGATTTTCCGCTGCTATTGCAGCTGCATATTTATTCGCAAAAAACAGGTCATACCCTAATTTGTACTGTTTTAAACGTAAAAAAGCAATAGTCTGAGAAGGTGTGGTTTTGTTACCCTTTTCTCATTTTTATAAAAACAAAACATTAAATTCCATAAGTTTAAGGCTAAAAAAAAAGGAACCAGGTTACACCCATAATCTTATCGGACGTTTCATGCATACAAAATAATTGGAATTTATTCCTTTAAATACCTGCTCACCGTGCTTAAATTAACCTTAATTTGCACTGCTATTTCCCTACATGTTAATCCTTTTAATTTTAGTTCTTTTATTGCCTTTACTTTTTCTGATTTAGCCTTTCCTCTGCTAGTTAACCCATCTTCATCTCTTCTCTTAACCTTATGATTCTGATTATTTCTTCTCTTAATTTCCTTCGTATTAATAATAGTCTTAAGAAGTCTCATCTCTTCTTCAATAATTTTTAATAGCCCTATAAGCGTTGTATTTTTATAGTTGTAACCCTTATATTTATATCCAGACCTATTTTCCTTTGTCTTTTCATCATCTTTAATCGCAATTTTTAATTGCTCTAAATCTTCTTTTTCTTTATTATCAAATACATTCTCCAGCCACTCCTTATATGCCTTTTCCGCCTGCGAGGTTTGACTTCTAACCTCATTTTCAGGTAGTGGGCATATAAATCCCTTGTTAAACTCTAAAGTGTCCTCTAAAGCCTTGTTAAGGTCACTCGTAAAACAACAAGCCAAGTATCTATATAAAAAACACATAAGTTCTCTTTGACCCTTTTCTACTAAGCTCCCTTGAGCGTCTCTACAATATCCTTTTCTAAAAGTCTGAAGCTCTACTAAATCCATGAGTCTTGCATGGTGAAGACTATAAAGATTATATAATTTTAGAACCTTTGATTTTCTTCTAGGTTTCTTTACATTTGGATTTTTAACATAATCATTTAGTTCTGGAAGATAAAGTTCTTGAATATCGCGAAGTACGTATCTATCCTCATTAAAAACTAATATTTCAGTTGCTTGTCCATTTTTTTGATTAATAGTTCCCGAGAGTCTCGATACTCTAGCTGCATCAATTGATTTAGCATCAGCACCTATTTCCTTTAACTTTTCTAAAAAAAATTTTTGCGTTGCATTCCAAAGGGGAAGAGCCATATACGGCAACGGCTCTATAAGCCAATAAATAACCATGCCTTGACCTGAAATAACTATAAAACTAGGTGGTGGAACAGATTTTTTAAAATAATCCTTCTCTAGTAGCCATAAAATTTGTTCTGCACTCAACCCTTTGCATTCTTCCATTGTGTAATAATCTAAATCTATAAATAATGAATTTAGTTTTCTTATGTTTTCTATCCGTCTCATAGGTTTATAAAAACTATTGGGACTTAAATATATATTTGCATCAGTTATACCTACAACCTTACCTATATTTTCTTTAAGCTCGTCCACTTTATAGTGATGCTGCTTCCATAGACTACCCTTTTTAATGGCTATAGTTATGTATCCATCATCATTTCTATGTAAAAGATCTATTTGCATTTGTGCCCTTGATACTTCCGAACTATTGATTACAGTTTCTATTGGTACTATAGTTAAATTTCTTATAATCTCACTTAAGTCATCAATCTGATTTTCTTCGGCCAGCATAAAAAAAGCCCTCCTATTTTTAGTAACCCAAATAAAGAGTGCTCATTATACCAATTAAATATTTTATTTAGCTTACACATATCTTGACTATTGTTAACAGATATATTAAACTAAGTATATAAATTAAATAAAATATTTAAAGATATAATTCTCTTATTTGAGGAAAATATCAGTATTTATTGAAACTCTTGAATTAAGTCGTCCAAACTTTTGATATTCAAGAGTTGTTTTATTTTTTGGATATATATAAACCCTGATCGTTTTCTGTTTGTAAATATTTGTAATTTTATTTTGTTTATTGTAATTTTATCTGTTTTAATTTTACTATGGATTACCTATAATTTCAAGTTTTTATAATATATAGTCGTTTTTTCTTCCGTAAAATCATCTTCTATATTTTCATTCCCCTTTTGATTTTTGTACCATCGAATCATTTCTTCAATTTCAGGATACTCCATTTTTATAGTAGTTTTTACTGCTTCCATAACTTCTGTTTTAAGTACTACCGACGTATTATTGTCATGCTCTTTAACTGGTGTTACTAGATTTTTTCTCCTCTTTTTCCGCTACTTTTTCAAGAATATCATATAAAAAAGTAGATCTATTATATGCTATTCCTGTACCTTTAGTTGTTTCTATATAATCTTTTCTATTTATATCAAACGTGCAAATACTTAATATACAGTGGAAAGAATAGTTATAATTTTTCTTTCCATTGTGTCTACTTAAATTTAAATTTATACTTTTCTTATGAGTTAAATCGAATTGGTAACTTATGGCAAACCAGTATATGTAAAAAAGGAGTGCAACTTATGAAAGATTTATTTTTATCTATGCCAAGCAAAGAATATAAAAAGAGTTTTGAAGATTATGTTATAGCATATAAAAATGCAGATGATAATTATTATTTTACTAAATATAAAAAAGGAATGGAAAATTTTGATGAATATTTAAACGACTTACACAATTATTCTAAAGGAATAGATTTACCGCAAGGATGGGTTATAACCTCAACACTTTGGTTAATTGATAATAATGAAGTTGTAGGAATAGTAAGAGTTAGGCATAAAGATGTAGGTACAGATGGGCATATAGGTTATGATATATCACCAGGTTATAGAAATAAAGGTTATGGTACTCAAATTTTAAAATTAGCATTAGTTGAAGCAGAAAAAATTGGTATAAAAGAGGTAATGGTTACTTGTAACATAGATAATGAATTTTCGAGAAAAATTATTGAAAAGAATAATGGTAAATTATTAGGGACTATTTTTGATGAAGAGGAAAATGAAAACTTATATAAATATATTATTTGAACATCTAATGACAAATAATAAAATACTGATTTAAGAGTAACAACATAATTATAATTTCGGAATTTTCATATATTGTTCAACAATCCAAAAGGCAGCAATGCCTTTTTTCTTTTTCTTAAGATTGATGATAAACAGGTATTTAAATTTAAAATCCATTTTTTTACACGCTCATAGCCGTTTTTGGTTCCGTTACTACCTGTACCCCCTATATAGGAAAACTTTTATCATATTAATAGAACGTAGGAAGAAAATTTAAAAAAATGCTCACGTTAATGCAACATTAGCAATTTTTTCTCGTTAAATTAATTTAAAAATAGGGTCTTTATAATATAAACTTGTCCCTAGTTTATATTAAGTTCTTCATGAAAGTATTGCAAAGTAGAATAATCACACAGAATAGCATTTTTATAGATATGAGTATGTTTCAATGCTTTTTTATAAATTCTAATATAAGCTTTAAGTTGATTTTTAATTATATATCCTTTTCCTATTAAACAATCATATTCGTTTTGCCTTATATGCGGAACCGTTGATGTGTTTATGTAATTAGAATCAGTTATTATAATCGTTTTAGAAAAATCTAAACCACAATTGTTTATTTCATCTGTCCAGTAAACATGTTTATGATTTATATTTGATCTCAATGGAATTGCAAATTCTATTTCATCTATTTTAATTTTAAACATAATATATGGTCTTTCTAGTTTCCGCTCAATTTCTGTGCAGTGCGTGTAATCTAAATAAAATTGTTTAGTTAAATATATAAAATCCACATTTATCCCCCATAATAAAATTAGCGCCTTTATATAAAGGCGCTAATTTTGAATCTTTTTTTTATTTTAAACTTGTTAAATCTTCTTTTAATTGAGCTTTCTTTATTTTAAACTGCTCACGCTCTGTATGAGCAAATCTTCTTTAATTGAGCTTTTTTTATTTTAAACTGCTCACGCTCTGTATGAGCAAATCTTCTTTAATATTATTAACAATTAAAGCTATTACTATTCTGTTACTATTATAGTATATCATTTTCATTAAAAAAAGTACAACTTTTTTTAATTTGGTATGAATGTTTTTTGGTGTGAAATTATTAATTTTAGGCTGCTTTTTTACCTTTGCTATTTGAAATTTTATATTTTTCTTTTATTAACGCTATGTCACACCTTGCAGCTAGGGATATATTACAATAATTTATAAAATTTAGAATTATATTCATTATAATGATATACTTATAAATAGGTTGTAGTTGTTGTATTTAACTGTGTAATGAGGGTTATTTATATATTTGTGTACAAGGAGGGATTAAAATGAAAGATAATATGAAGAGTTCAAAAGTAGGACTAATTATTTCTGTATTTACAATTATTATTGCTTTAATAACCTTTGTATATGCAAGAATTAAAGGAATGCCAAGTTGGACTGAGGGGATTATATTAGTTTCTGTTATTATCATTTTTTGTAGTAGTGGTATTTCAAACTATAAATCACATAAAAATAAAGACAACAATTCTAAAGAAAATATTTAATCGGTACAAAATATCCTTATAGTATGATTCAAATCCTACATTTTTCATTTTTAAGGAATATGTTTAAAATATATTTTAAAGTAATTAAAACACCGATATATTCAAAAAATTCTTTGAATATATCGGTGTTTTGGTAATATATGTATTAACGTATAAAATCCCCGTTTCGCGGCTACTACCCCATGTAGGCAATGGACAAAGGTATTACAAAAGTAAATTAAGGTTTCTAAATAAAAAATAACTATAAATGCCTAATGTACGGGTACAGGCGACATACGTGTAAAAACCGGCCACGTGATGGATATTAATTCCAATACGTGGCTTTAGTTGTTGAACAATATATGAATGTTGCGAAGTTTTGTATAAACATATATTATCTTTTTAATCAAAAAAATCTATACTTTCCATTTGTAATATAGCATCTTTAAATTTATACTTAACTACAAATTCACCAGCACTTGTAACTCCAATTCCCAATGGTACTATTGCAAATAAAGTATTGTTTTTAACTTCATACCTTGTATTATCATTACCACATCCTATGCCAATTTTTGAATAAGGCGGTGTCAATCTTCCCTTCTTATTTATCGTAATCTTTTTATGCTTCAAGGTTACTTCAAAATGTTCTGGAAATTCCCTTAATGTTATTTTATTCTTATGAAGAATAATGATAGGATTTTCAACTAATACTTCATCAAAAAATTCCTGCCTAATTACATGAACTTCTCCATCATACACGCCAGTACCATATCCTTTGCATAACTGAACAATAATTTCTTTCTTTCCATCTTTGTCTAAATCAGCAAGTGTTAATTGAGGTGCATAGGTAGTGTTGTTATTTACATTTTCCCATCTGAAATATTTTTTTCCACCATTTATTTGCAATATAAAACCCTCATACATCCCAAAATCCTTATCATCATTAACATAGTAAAGTTTAATATTAGAATTTGATATTTCAGCAACAAGTTTTTTTTCATCTACATTATATATATTATCCCAGAAATCACTGTCACAGTTTTGTGTGGGATTGTCGTATGCTCTCACATTAACACCACTAAATATAGAAAAGATTAATAAAAATACAAGTGAAATCTGGAATAATGCTGATTTTTTATTCATATATCACCTACTATTCTTATTTGTTTAAGAATAGTATTAGTTATTTTAAATTTGCTATACTTAATTTAATACGCAACAAATTACGGTTTTGACGTAACTTATGGAAAATGTGGATTAAACACAACAGCCTATTAATTTCATCTGGTACATGGAATGCTTATAGTTCGTTTCTGTTAATTCGGTATTTACGCTTAAACAGGTATTTCCCCGTTGTAACAATAATAAAATCCTTATCTACTGACAAAGCAGATATATTTACCTTTTTACTATTTTTACCAGCAATAAAAATCGAAGTCGGTCCATTATTTTCTATTATTAAATGGTTTATCTGTTTTAATATTTCAATTATTTCTTTCCTTTTCATCATACCATCCTCAACTTCCAGTTATATAAACAACCTTCACATAGTTATAACTAATTCATTCTTTCTTACAAGGTAAGAATACACTTAAAGACATGAATAGTGAACCCTTTAAGAAAATTGTGACGTAATTTCACTATTTAACATTCTTACCCAAGTAAAAAAATCCATTTGATTTATTACCATTCATCGTTGTATGTGTAACTGTCTCTACCTTTATATTATTAAAGTCTAAGGTAATTGATTCTATCCAACTTAAATCATGATGTCTAAGTACAACTCCCTCTGGCAATTCAAAGACACCATATTTGTTATATTTATCTTCATATATTTTATATCTCTTTACATTTCTTTCGTCTGTATTTAACAAGAAATCATTTATATATAATATCCCATTGGGCATCAATACTCTTTTAATTTCATCCATAAGAAAAACTTGTTCTTTATCATCAACTATACAAGTTAATACTGCAAATAAAATTATTGAATCAAAGGTATTATCTTCATAATACTAGGTATATAAGTATATTATGTATTTACTAATTATTAAAATCTAACTATAACTATAACTATAACTATAACTATAACTATAACTATAACTATAAAATTATTATAAAATGTAATCAATACAAAGATATCCAAAAAAAATATTAAGTTTTTTAAAATTAAAGTGTGTGGAAGCCAAAAACAAGTCCTGCTGCATTGCAGCAGGACTTGTTACCCTTGGGGGAAGGGGGCATTAATTTCTTTGCTTTGGACAAGTTTACTGACTGAAACTAAGCCTATATAAAAGATGTATGTTACCGCCCAAGCGAAGCGAGGCTTCAAAGCCCCTCAGAGACCTACTTCCTGGGTTTGGGGCGGAGCATCCCATTTTCAATTAGTTAGCTGTAGACTAGACTTTTAGCTGAGGTACGAAGGTTAAAGGATGGGCTATGGCTTCCTTAACCCCAGAGGAATGCCCATGAGAGATCAAATATTGATATGTTTTAATTTATCTCATTAGTATTTATATTTTTTACATACTTTCTGTATTCTTCAATTGTCATTTTGTCCTCACTTATATCCATAATTGCTCCAGTATTAAAATCAAATTTATTTTTCATAATATAAAAATAGCCTTCGGTGTTGTCGTAGGCAGACCTTTCAAATATGTTGGTATCAACTTGCCTGAAAAATAGATCATATGCATTACAAGTACTTAGTTGTCCTTGAATTTGTTTTAAAACTCCATTGTTTATATAATAAATATTTATCCCCGATGCATTAGAACATAATATATCACCTATTAATAAAAGATCAGGCTCACCCTCATATTGATTTTCTATCTTCTTAATTAATTCTCTACTTGCATTAATAGTTTGAGGGTATGTTCCATCTGCATATTTAGATGAAGGCTGAATAACTTTAGCGTATTTACTATCAGCCTTTGAAAATGCTATTTTCACATTTCCACTATAAAGAACATCACCTTCACTAGCTCCAGCCCATACAGTTCCACCTTCAAATGAAGCTATCTGATTTTTACTGTTAACTTGATAAACATAAACATTATAAAGCTCATCATTTTCATCTTTTAATTCAAATGTATACAAACTCATTTCCTTTATCTTATCCAAATTTGCTTCATCTTTAATGTTTAACGTTAATAGCACCTTGTTTTTGTAGCCCTTCACAGTACCATTAAACCGTTGTATTCCTATCTTGTTATAATCAACCTTCTTGTCCCATGTCACAGGAACACTTTTATTGCTACCATTACTCATTTTAGATTTTAATGCTATAGGTAAGTTAAATGAATCTGTTTGAGTAAGTGTAACCTCTAGATTAGCTATAGACTTAATTTGTGGACTTGTCTTCTTAGCTGCTGCATAAACATTACTATTAAATGCACCAAACACTAAGAGACAAATAAATATGATTGCTACTTTCTTAATTTTCATAATAAAATACCTCCTATTCTTCTTATACTCTACTAGATCGTATTCCTACATTGCGTATATTTAAAATAACTTTAATATATTTTTACAATAATTATTTAGGTAGATTACATTTATTGAATCAGCTTGACCAACATCAATATAATGTACTTTTAAATTGTATTGTAGTTGCTAGGAATAAAAATAATACTAATAATGATAATATTTTATTTTTTGTTATTTTCTTCAATTCCATCATCTCCCTTTGGTATTATATCATTTTTTATTAAAGTAATTTTAATTCAAAAAAAACAAATTATTTTATATACTTGAATTGCTTGCCATTTCCTTGATGGCTCTAGATAAGGACCACTTGCGGTAAAAACCTTAGAACATTTCCATAATAAAGCTCGCGTTTTCATTAAAATAGCAAATCAAAAATTTAATAATTGTCCCAAAACCTACGAGTAGCTATTTTATGAGAAAACCGTTAGCTGGCGCAGGAAACCTATACACTTTAGACAACTACTAGACCATCTTTATTTCCGAGGAAAGAAAAAGAGTTTGTACTATCAAAAATCAGTATGCTAGCTATAGGGGTGAAGTAATTATCTGAAAACTAAACTTACTTAATATAATATTTAATAAAAATATTATGTAAGTTATTTAATGTTAATAAATTAATTTAAACACATAGCTAACCCCAAGGTACATGAAAAAAGTATTTAGTTTTTTAAGATAGTAGTATGACGAAGAAGAAAACAAAACCTGCGGCAATGCCGCAGGTTTTGTTACCCCTGGGGAAAGGGGAGTTAATTTCTTTGCTTTGGACAAGTTTACTGACTGCTACTAAGTCTAAATAGAAAGATACATGTTGCGTTAGCTAAATAGAATATTTTATTTACTTGCAGTGAGTAAGATTGTCCAAAGCTTCCTTTTGGACCAGGAGCAGTGAAAGCGCTTGTGCCACATCAGATTTTCGCATGAAGTATGAAGGAGAAAATCTGATGTGAACTAGCCTTTGATTGCTCCTGCTTATGAGTACATAAGTTATATTACATTCTAACCGATTGTAATCTTTTGAGTAATATCATACATACATTTTTTGTACTACAATTTTAAGTAATAATGATATAATTAAATAAATGTGCGAGCTGCGAAGCAGCACGCAAATGCGTGATGTTTCCTCTTGGAAGTGGAAGTAATTCTATTTTCATTAGTAAGTTATTAACATACAGTAGGGAAACCCTATCAGGAAAGGTCTAACCAACCACCTGTACCTAGTCCTTGGAGCCGAAGTGGTAACATTAGGTTTAAGCGTAGGGCGGGGAACAAACGAGCCGAAACGAAAGTGAAGTTATTGAGCCACGAAATGATTATCAAAATGAAGAGGTCGATACTGTGTTTATTGTAGCAGACAGCATTATATACATCGTAATGGTAAGAGGTATATAACTCTTCCGGGGTCTGAGTGCTTGGCGAGTCTGACGATAAGTATGTTATTAGAACAGCTGAGGTCCTATAATGTCTGAGAAATCAGTATGCGAAATCAAGCAAGGGAACGAGCAAGACGAACAAATGTATTATAGGAAGTCCGACTAACTCATAGTACCATAGAAATCTGTGAAAGCAGTTGGAGGGAAGGGGTTAGCACAACATAGCTTCGAGCTAGGATTAGGTTGGGCAGAGATGGAGATAGAAGTTGACGACAGAAAATATTTTTCAGTTCCAAGTTGCTTATCAGATCCATTAAAAGATTTGCTGGAAGGTCTATTAAGCATAATACCAAGTTGCGTTCCTGAAGATGAATTAAAATCTATGATTGCATTTAAATGGTATCTGGAGCCAGCAGCTGATAAATGGACTTTAGAGTTAACAGATGACTTGAAATTGAAGATTGTTATTGAGGAATTTGAAGATGAGTTTGAAGATGAATTTGCTGATAAAGGGAAAATAGGATTTGATGTAACGTGCAATCTTTTAGACTTTTTAAATGAAGTTATTAAATCATTGGAACAGTTATTAAAAAAGCATGGTTTTGTAGGATATAAAAATACTTGGTATTTGCAGGATTTTCCCATCAGTAGTTTTCTCAAACTTAAATATTATTTAAATTACCAAACAACATACCCGACTTTGAAGGAACTAAATGACGGTGCAATAAAGTTAGAAAAAAGTGATTTAGAACAAGATGTAAATTTACTTTTAGGTGATATTGAAGAGAATTAACTGATTCGGAATCTTCTTATTTTGCGTCACAACTGAATATGCAATTTCAGATAAAAGATTACATTCATATTTTGAATGGAGCCTTGAGTTATATATGTTGTTAAGCATTTAGTTAAATTTAGTTAAGTGATTAAGATTTTGAATATATTATTACATGTTAATCTAAACCATATGTTTTGAATGATGAAATAGTAGAAAGAGTTATTAAGGTATTTACAGAACAATTAGATTTTATATGTTTATATGAGAATCAAATATCTAAATGGCATGATTAAAAAACCTTAACAACTAAAATTGAAGCGGATATTGCTAGATTTCAGGTGCAACTCCAAGAGCTTAGTAAATTGCTACTTAATATTTTAGCTCTAGCGATGAACTTAAAAATGGAACTATCGAAAAAGTAATCCCGGATTATTCATGAACTTAAATTCTATGATTTTAATGTTGGTGTACGGCAACGATTCGTGTAAAAAACAGCCATAAGAAAGTAGTTCCATTTTTGATGAACTACTTTCTTATGGCTGTTATGACGTACTATATAACATTATGAAGAAAAACTTTTTTATTAAAATAACCTACTATTATGTATCAATTACTTTGTTTAAGTTTTTATTTTCCAAATACCTCTCTTAATTTTGATTATCTTACATTTACTCGCTAATTTTTTAATTATATTGATTATTGCAGGAGAACTTATTTTCAGTGCATTTTTTGCTACCTCATGGTTTATACAAAATATTTCTTCATGAAAATCCTTATCAAACTCTTTATTTTCTAAAATATATTCCAATTTTTAGAAGAGAATATAAAATTCTAAGAATTATTGATACAATTGTGGAAATTATAGTTAATAATCTTAATGTTAAAGCTAATTTCAGAAAGAGGTGAATGATTGAATCTCCATAGTAGAGCTAACGCGGCATCGTTCAATAGTTCGTTTCAGACATTGAGCAACTTTCGTAGCTATCATCGTTTAAGTATATACTTAAGGTGATAGCTTTTATCGGCTCAACATCTGAATCCGAGCCTGTTCATTTCACGACGTTCAGTAAACCCATATAACTATCCTATACCCTCATTCATGCTCTTTTAATATGTAATAAGTCTCTATTTCACTGCATAAATGGTGTCTAATTGAGAATATACACTTCTTTATGCATTATTTATATCTAATGTTACAAAGATATATTTTGATTTGCACATAA
This sequence comes from Clostridium sp. FP2, assembly GCF_011065955.2. Lineage (NCBI taxonomy): Bacteria > Bacillati > Bacillota > Clostridia > Eubacteriales > Clostridiaceae > Clostridium > Clostridium sp. FP2. The sequence goes on along the minus strand of NZ_JAAMNI020000004.1, from coordinate 57,402 downwards.
GATTTAGAACTATTATAATATGGTGAATGATACAAATATAAACAACTATAAATCAGCTACCTTATTTCGTAGAGGTTCTAATATAGAAAAGGGGGGTAAGCTTTGAATATAACATTTAAGAAAACTGTATTTGCAATTATATTAATTGCCATGTTTGGTCCTGTTATAATGACAATAATAACAAGTGCACCACAATTAATGAGAATTTTAGCCAAATAACAGTAGTTACTCTGTCACTACTGTTATTTGGCTTCTACTAGGTACATCCTTTTTATTACTTCTAAGCATATTATATACACTTCTATATATTATGGAAAAAGGAGAAATAAAGTTAAACGATAAAAACAATACAACATAAAAAATGTTATATTGAACCAAAAGGAAAAAGTCATTTGGGCTCCAGATGACTTTTTCCTTTTATTAAACATGATGTTTTATATTACTAGGATGCTATTTAGAATGTACGCCTTAAAAATAATCTTCTCCAAATCTTAAAATTCTCTCCCCTCCTCCATATATATAAGTTAAATCATCACCTGCGGTGATGTAATATTAACGACTTCAGAAGGAAATTTATATTCCCACTAATATTTTTTTCTCTGCTATAGTATGTAGCACCCACTTATATAAATGAGTGACCTACTTCTGAAATGTCGTTAAAACCCCAAAGGAGGAATCACCCATGAACAAAACCCAAATAATAAAATCCCTAATCCCAGGAGCATTACTATCCTATGAAAAATACAATATCCTTCCCTCATTCACCATAGCTGAGGCTATACTCGAAACAGGCTGGCTCCAATATGTCAAATCATCTCCTGCGGAGCTGCAATTAACGACTTCAGAAGGAGATTTAGACTTCTACTAAAGTTTTATTTTTGTTATAGTATGTGTCTCCCACTTATAAAAGTTGGGGACTTTCCTTCTGAAATGTCGTTAAAGATAATAACATCTTTGGAATCAAATGGACAAATGGTTTCGGCTATGAAGTTCAAGAACTTAACACACATGAGTGGATTAATGGAGTCAAAACCCCCATGGTGTGCAAATTTAGAAAGTATGATTCTCTAGATGATAGCATCTTAGGCCATGGAAAGCTTTTAAACTTCACTAGGTACAAATCTGTAATAACATCTAAAGACTACAAGGATGCCTGCCAGAACGTTTATAATTCAGGTTATTGCAGCGATAGCGAGTACCCTAAAAAACTAATGGCCATAATTGAAGAAAATAAGCTTTATATTTATGATGCTCCTAGATCTAAAATCTCTAAAAAAACTAGTAGTACATTGTCTTGGAGTCTCTCCAACATAAGTCTGAATCACACCAGTAGGAACCTTAAACCATATTCATAAAGGTAAAGGTACTTTACGTAGATATTCGTAATTGTTTTGTTATACTTTACACGCACAATTTTATAGGGTTTTTGACCATACGTGAAGGCATACCTTTACGTATGGCAATTCGTTTTAACATCAAACTATAGTTTATAAAAATGGTGTTTAATGGTATGATTTTTCTAGTGATTAAGTCGCAACGGTAATATAATGTGCTGTAAGAGGGTGGATATCTTGAAGGATATAGCATTAATTTTTACAAAGATTATTTATATACTAGTTGCAATTGGAGGGGGTCTACATGAATAGTTCATTCTATAATAGGCAAGATCAATTAATAGGTGTATCTATAAAATTAATGGATAATATGCTAAAAGGCGGAACAATTGCATTAAAAAACTTTATAGACAACGAGTTTGTAAAGTTGCCTGATCCTATATATTTAGTTTATAAGAATTGTTTATATATGGTAATTGAAGGTAAAAATCCAGAACAATTAAAACTATTAATGGAATTTGAAAAAATATCATGGATATGTGACAGAACAAGTAAGGATGATTTGAAAATAATTGCTATAATACAATCACTAATTCCGATTATACAAGAGTATGATATATCAAGTTTTATTGATATTATTTATTGCTTACTACCCAAAAGAAAAGCTGATGAAATTTCAGACAATACAAATTTTATAAAGGAATATATAGAAGAAACGTACAATCAAAAATAAATTCTGGAATATTTTGATTTAATTATTATCTAACAATCCACGAAAAGATAAATTTCTCATACTATATGAGATTTATCCTTTTTATTAGTTGGTGTAGCGGTACGGCAACGATCGATTGCTTCGCTTCTTTCTAATATTGTTCATCTATCGCAAAAATACAATTGATGAACAATTGTAAAATAAGATGCTGCAATGATTCTCATATTTGAGTATTGACATGAGTGATTGTAGTAAACGTAAAATATAGACAACTTTTATTTGGAGAGGAGAAAATTAAAACAATGAATTATTTTACTAAAGAGTGGTATGAATTATGTCAAAATACTAGTGGCAATTTGCATTTGGAGGAAGATGAACAAGCAGAATCTTTCTCTGAAGAATATTTTCAACAATTGTACAATCAAAAATTAACAGAATTCCTAGGTTCATGGAAAGAAATAACCCGTATTACACACGACCCATTTGACAGTGAAAAGTTGTCGAGACAATTTGAAGAAGGATTTATATATAATCAGGAACATATCAAAAAAATATTACCTACAGAAATATTAAAAATGATAGCAGATATTCGGGTTTATGTATTGGATAAGGCATCACGCCAAGTAATAAATGATGTAACTATATTTTGTAAAAACAATAAAAAATTAGTAAATAGAACCATTACAGAATATAATAACTATTATAAAAAAGCATTGAAATCATTTGACAAAGACATGGTTGAAAATATACACTTTCATGATTGTAGGGTTATTGATATAAAGCAAACAGAGCAGTCTTTATCAATATTATTTGATAATTCAGGCGGATTTACTGATATTTATGAAATACAGTTTGAAAATTATAAGATAATAAAGCAAGATGCTTTGCTGCAAAACGCTTGGTGGATTTATGACGAAATTTATAAAACAAACGGCAAATATGAATTACAGGTTTTGCTTCAAAATAAGGATATGAATTTGGTGGAATTTAGTGTTTCAGCTGAACACATTTACTTTAAGAAAAACCAAGAAAGATAAACGTAAAATTTGGTTAGTTGACATTCTTCATAAACTACGTCCTAAATAAATATACGTTTTTATTTTAAGCCGTATTTTCGAATGAAGCTTTGAGTTATATAGGTTGTTAAGCATTTAGTTAAATTTAGTTAAGCGATTATAGTTTTTTATGGTACTATATTATAAAAAATATAGTATTTGAAATGACTAAAATAATGGAGAAACAACAAAATTGGCACCCTATAAGTATGCCACCTATGCTATCTACAATGATATCTGGTCAACTAGAAGAAGCTAAAAATCAATATGAAAATCTTTTTAAGGCACAATCTAAACCATATGTTTTGAATGACGAAATATTAGAAAGAGTTATTAAGGTATTTAGCGAACAATTAGATTTTATATGTTTATATGAGAATCAAATGTCTAAATGGCATGATGAAGAAACCTTAACAACTAAACTTGAAGCGGATCTTGCTAAATCTCAATCACAGCTCCAAGAGCTTAGCACAGTTATACCTAATATTTTAGCTCTAGCAGATCAATTAAAAAGTGGAACTATAGAAAAGGTTATGAAAAAAAGTGATTTGGAGCTTGGATTGGAATTTTTCAATAAATAACTCCAGTGACTTGTAAATTCGGAGTTATTTCAATACGCTAAAAACACACTAAAATGTCTTTTTAGCGTGTTTTTATATTATGCCTACCACAGAAGAATACTCCAAAATGGGATGTCTCAAGTTTGTGAAGTTTCACACGACCCGTAAGACTTGACCCCAGCAAATACCACTTGTGGTAAAGACCTTAGAACATCTCTCATAATAAAGCTCGAGTTTTCATTAAAATAGCGAATCTACAATTTAAACATTAGCCCAAAACTTATGCAAAGCTATTTTATGAGAAAACCGTTAGCGGATGTATGAAACCTCTACATTTAAGACAACTACTACACCATCTTTATTTTCCAAGAAAGAAAGATAGATTGTACTACCGAAAATCAGTATCTAATTATTAAAAACTAAATCTAAACTTAATATAATATTTAATAAAAATATGAAATAAGATAATTAACGTTAATTATTAAATTAGAAACATAGCGAACATTAATGTATCTGAAAAAAGTATTGAATTTTTAAGATAGTGGTATGTTGAAGACAAAAACACTTTCTGCGGCAAAGCCGCAGGAAGTGTTACCCCTGGGGGAAGGGGGAATTATTTTTTTTGCTTTGGACAAGTTTACTGACTGCTGCTAATACTAAAAAAAGATGCATGGTACGGTACCTTAATAGATTATTTTACTTAAATGCAGTGAGTAAGATTGTCCAAAGCTTCCTTTTGGACCAGGAGCAGTTAAAGATCTTGTGCCACATCAGATTTTCGCATGAAGTATGAAGGAGAAAATCTGATGTGGACTAGCCTTTGACTGCGACGCCTTAGCATTATAATTATCGATTTATAATACATTGAACGTAACAAGTCAATACGTTAAGTTACATTCAAACTGAAATTTTCAAGGAATAGGCAATAGCCCCAAAGTGAAAGTAACACAATTACATTTGTGTTACTTTCACATTATTAATAGAAGTAACCCTACATCTAATGATTGTTAACTGTATGAAATAGCAATATTTACTCCTAACTGTACATTGAGATTTTATGAGAACTTTTTTTTCTTGCTTTCTCTTCTTAATTTCCTCTCTTCTCTTTGTGAATGAATAACATTCCAAAAACCAGGTACTCTCATGTATATAACTATAGTTCTTCCTATAAATAAAGAAGTTAGCCTTACAAGATAGGCCGTTGCATAATCTAGTCCTATTTCTTGAGGTAAACTTGTAATTAGATGGCTCAAAATCGTTCTTATAGGAATTGATATAATGAGAAAAAGAAGCATTTGCCAGCCACCTTTTATATAAAGATTTCCGTCTTCTTTTCGGTATATTTTTGTAATGAAGCCAGCAATAACACCACATATTAATCCAATTACTATAAGCATTAATATTCCTGGAGCTGCTTGTTCAATACCACCTTTGATTTTTTCAATCACTGAAATTGTAAGCCATATAAAAACTATTGGTAAAACAATATATTTTTTTGCTTTAAAGCTCCTTTCAGCAACTTGAATATATATAATATATATAATTAATGTGATTACAATTATAATATTTGTTAATGATGTTACTTGAATATTACCCATGCCGAAATCTCCTTTTTAGATCATAAAAAAAATATACAGCATAGTAAAACTAATGTAAATATCAAAATAGGTATGTCGTCTTAGGGTATCAGTAAGTGGTCAAAAAAGGGTAGCAAGCTGTAGCCTCCACCCCAAATATTTATTCATTTACTCCTTATCGGAATGACTAGGCACCTTTTTCATGTTTTCCAATTTTCCGTTAATTTCTTTTGCATCCTTTTTATATACCTGCCAACTTAAAAATCGGAGTACCAAATAGATAACTGCAATTTCAACCGCAAATTTGGCTAACTGGATGTATCCCGCGGCAATCCCTAATATATGAGCTAATAATAAAAGAATTACCTCAAGTATAATGAAGTGAATGCAAATTCTGACACGTGTCTCTTTCCCGCTCATTTCATTTGGAGAATAAAGAATAAAACTCGTCAGGTCACCTGCCAATGAGCCAATCATAACTGTATATAAGTCTTTTATGTTTAATGCAAATCCCGATTCACTGTTTAATGCTGTTACCACAAAAATAACTACCCCAAATATGATAAAATAATCCTTTATGAGCTTTTTTATAAATTCTGATATCTTCAAGTTTTCTTCCTCCTACAATCCTAATCTCTTTTTAAGAACCGACACATATTGCCTAGATATGATAACTTTTTCACCATTATCTAGAGTTGCCTCAAACCTGCCGCTCATTGAGGGCTGTACAGAAGAAATTTTTGCAATGTTTACAATTGTTGACTTAGATGCACGAAAGAAATTTCTGAATTCAAATATTTCTTCCAGTTCATACAATTTCTGCTTTGATTCAAATACATTTTCTTTGCAGTAGACAAATACCTTATTGTCTACTGCCTCAAAATAAAATATATTTTCCCGCCTAATTCTATGTATAATCTCTCCATCATAACCAATTAATACATCATTATTTGTCTGTAGTTGCTTTATAATCTGCAAAACTTCGCCATCTAGTTCATGACATTTAATGATAATTTCTTCTTGCTGATTTTTATCAATTTCTTCAATAGATATTTTCATGGTTACCTCTTTCTTTATAGTATTAAAAATAAATAACTTTTATATCGCTGTTTAATACAATTTTCACTAATGATATATATTCAATCATACCATAATTATTATAAATTAAGTATATTTACAATTCTTTAAAAATGGGTAATAGCCTCAAAGTGAAAGTAACTCAATTGGTATTGTGTTACTTTCACTTTCCATTTCATATGAATAAAAATGTTAACATTTTTGCTATTACATAATATCTAATTCTCAACATATTTTGATTCAAATGGATACTTTGAATAAGCAGTTTTATGCTTCTTAAAACCTAATTTTTTATAAAAGTCTTCGTTCCCAAATGTTGAAGTTAGGTGAATAGTCATAAGTTCTTCTTCTTTTAACAATAAATTCATTAAACCTTTTCCGACACCTTTTCTCTGATATTCAGGTAACACGGCTACATCAAATACAGCACCATAACATATACCATCAGATAACATTCTACATGAGCCTATTAACTTCGAGCCATCCCACGCCGTAACAACCTTATAGCTTGCTTGAAATGCAGATTTAATTTTATCAAACTCTCTATTTTCTATAAAACGTCTTAACATTCCCACCCTTTCATATAAAACGAAAAGTTCAGACCAATTAATACACTGTATTGAAAGTTTATAAGAAATCATTTTTATCTCTCCTTATTTTATAAAAAAATCATATTAAAAGAAGTATATATGATTACGTCACGTAAGTATCAAGCTAATTATCTGTATTTTGTTATACATAATTTATTAAAAGTTCGTGTTATATCAACCTAAAGTTCGTTTATTTTATAGTGAGATCATGGAAGCTAGTTATATAGCCAGAGTTCGCGTATCGGATAAAACACGAACTTTGACTTTCTTGTTTAGTATGTAGTTAACATATTCGTTTAATGATACTTATTCTATATCATTTTGAGGTTACTATCCTACTTAGAATTTTTTTAAAAAAAGAGGTACGATATAGCAAGAATAATCATGATTGCACCAATTACAAAAGAAACTATGGTTAGTAGTCATTTATGACTACTAACCACTTTTCCTTGCCTAAATGCAAAAATAATAATAGCTATAAGACCTACAATAATGACTGTAGTATACGAAATATTAGGTAGAAAATTTCAAGAAAAGTAGCCAAGTAGCCACTTTTCTTGCAATTTATCTTTATTTATTTATTTATTTATAACAGTCTTAGCCATTTCAATCATTGCAGTTTTGCTAACATCATCATAAGCACAATTTATAATACAATATTCAATACCACCTTCATACCAAGTAACACCTTGACTTTTATATTCATTAACAGAGTCAGAACCATAATTTATTTGTACAGTTCCTTCATTAATTAATTTTTCATCTTCTTTTGTTTTTACATAATCTGCTGGAACATCTTTACGGTAAATAGTTTCATAATATATTTTTATACCCTTATACTCAATTATGTTACCATTAGTATATTTATCTTTATTATTGTTTATTTCATTATCGAAATAATTTTTATTAATAGATGTTGCACTCAAGCTTAAAATTTGACCTTTTGTAGCTCCATCCTTCTTATAGTAAAAGTCTGCAGTCTTAACCTTAACAACTGTATTGCCCTGATCATTTTTTAATGCAGCATTAGAGGCATTAAATTCATTAAACATAAATCCACCTTGAAATTTTTCTACATATTTTGGTGAAAAACCTACAGTGCTTTTTACTTTATCAGTTGTTGGAAATGTAAATGTATTAGTTATATTAGCACTTGACGAAGTTGAAAACCATGAAAAACTATCTTTTGTTGTTGCTACACAAGTTACTGTAGCTGCTATACATAAAAGCCCTGCTATTAAAGCTATTTTAGGTTTAAAAAATCTATATTTCATATTATTAAACGCTCCTTTTTTCTCTTTTAAAATCTCAGTTCTAATTTTAAAAAACATATTTTCCGGTGCTGAAATATCTTTTACTTTATTGTCTAAGCAATCTATAATTTTTTTATCTATATCATCATTTAATTTTATGTTCATTAATTTCCACACTCCTTTTCTTTTAAAACAATACATTTTTCACTATTTAATAAGCTTTTCTTTAATTTTTTCCTTGCACTATAAAGCCTTGACTTTACCGTCCCTTCAAAGCATCCCATAACTTTTGAAATTTCATTTATTGATAAGCTATTAAAATAATAAAGTATTATTACTGTCTTATTTTTTAAATCCAACCGCTGAATTTCAGCATGAAGTGCTTCTTCCTCTTGACTTACTAAGTACATATTTATTGACTTATCAATATTTTCATCATCTGCTTTTTCAAAAATATTTTCTACAGGTAATATTTTTTTTTCTTTACCGGCATGCTTCCAAGCAATTCTTGTGAGGATTTTGAAAAACCATGATTTGAACTGCTCTGGATTTTTCAAGCTCTTTGCACTTAAATAACACTTAATAAATGCTTCCTGCACGATGTCTTCACTTGAAAATTTATTTTCTGTAATAAAATATGAATATTTAAGGGCTTGATTTTTATATTTTTCAAATATTTCACCTAAAGCGTTCATATCACCAGACTGGATTTCTTTAACAAGCTCTATTTCATTCACCTTAATATCCTCCTTAGCTTTTTTAGATGCATCTATATATAAGAGCTTTCAAACTATCAATTGGTTCATTTTACACAAAAATTATTTATTTTACCTAAAAATTAGAAAACTCTTATTATTAATTCTTACAATGATAAATACGATAAATATATATTGAATTTAATTATTGCTATTATTATTTTAGTCTTTTATAAAATGTTATATATTAGGTATCAAAAAACAATGTCGTGAAATAATTAATTGAACTAAACCGCTAACAGCGGTGGCAGACGAGTGCTAATTACGTTAATTTAATTTTTATTTAAATAAAATATAAAGAAGTATCCTATTTGACTAGGATACTTCTTTATTATAATGCACACTTCCTATAAACTTTTATTGATGAAATAAAAAATAAGGAAGTGTTATTATTTATGTCAGAATTAAGAGAAAAAATGAAAATGGATATGGAATTAAGGGGTTATAGCTCTGGAACCATAGTAGGTTATATTCGTCAAGTCAGTAACTTTGCTAAATTTTATAACAAATCACCAAAATATTTAGGGGAAGAAGAAATACGTCACTATTTACATTATTGTATCATGGAAAAAAAATTAAGTGAAGTAACTGTTAATCATATTAATGCAAGTCTTAAATTTTTTTATACTAAAACTCTAAATAGATATTGGAATGTTGATAAAATTGCAAGGATTAAAGTACCAAAGAAATTACCTTCTATTTTGTCTCCTGAAGAAGTTAATTCTATTTTTGATGTTACTGAAAACTTTAAGCATAAGGCAATTCTCATGACGATCTACTCCGCAGGATTAAGGGTCAGCGAGGTTTGTAATCTCAAAATAACAGATATTGATAGCAAAAACATGCAAATATTAATAAGGCAGGGAAAAGGCAAAAAAGATAGATATTCATTGTTATCAGAAGTAAATCTTAAAATTCTCAGAGAGTATTGGATAAGATATCATCCTACGGAATATTTATTTTCTGGAAATGGTCGTACACATGCTATAACTCCACGAACTGTTAAAAGAATATTAGAAAAATCTATGAAAAAGACTGGAATCACTAAGCATGCATCAGTCCACACACTAAGACACTGTTTTGCTACCCATTTACTAGAAAATGGGACGGATATATGTTATATTCAAAGACTTTTAGGACATAGGAACATAATTACTACCACTATATACTTACATCTTAGGAGGCTGGATCTACTTAATATAAAGAGTCCTTTGGATACCTTCCTAGATAAAAAAGGTGAACGAGATGATTGAGATTCAAGATATATTTAACCAGTATGGTGATGAATATAGGAGGAATCATCAGCTTCCGCTGAATATTTTAAAAACTATGATAGATATTGAAGCTTGTAGAACAGCAGAGCTTGGTGGTCATGTAGATGAATGTGATAAATGTGGGCACGTTAGGGTTTCTTATAATTCCTGCCGAAACAGACATTGTCCTAAATGCCAAACTTTAGCCAAGGAAAGATGGCTTGAAAAAAGAAAAGAGGATTTATTACCCGTAGGGTATTTTCATGTAGTTTTCACTATACCTCAAGAACTTAACTATATAACGCTTACAAACCAAAAGGAAATGTATTCTATCCTCTTTAATGCTGTTTCAGAAACATTACTTGAACTTTCAAGAGATAAAAAATATTTAGGAGCCGAAATTGGTTTTATGAGTATTCTTCACACTTTTGGTCAAAACCTTATGAATCATCCTCATATACATTGTGTAGTACCAAGTGGTGGATTAACTTTTGATGGCACAAGATGGATAAATTCAAAGAATGATTTTTTTATTCCAGTGAAAGTTTTATCAAGAAAATTTAGAGGGAAATTCTTATTTTATCTTAAAAAAGCTTATTATAGTAATGCTCTTAAATATTTTACTGGAATTGAGGAATTAACAGAAAAACACATATTTCAAAGCTTTATAGGTAAGTTATATAAAAAAGAATGGGTTGTATACTGCAAACCCCCTTTCGGGAGTGCAGAGCACGTACTTGAGTACCTTGGTAGATACTCTCATCGAGTAGCTATATCTAATCATAGGATTGTGAATTTAGAAAATGGATATGTAACATTTAAGTGCAGCGGAGCTTCTTCTTAAGCTGACAGGAATAGATATAAATATCTGTTCTCGCTGTGGAAAAGGTAAAATGATTACAAAAGAGAAGTTGGATCGCCAAAATTATTCTCCGCCAGGAGAAACATATAAAATAGCATAAAGTCTTTATTTAGGGGAGGGGGGAAATGCGTCAATTTTTATAAAACAATCAAAATTGATGAGGATTATAGATACATTAATGGAAATTACAGTAACGGTATTGAATTTAAAGCTAATTTCAGAAAGAGGTGAAAGATTGAATCGCCATAGCAGTGCTAACGCGGCTTCGTTCAATAGTTCGTTTCAGACATTGAGCAACTTTCGTAGCTATCATCGTTTAAGTATATACTTAGGATGATAGCTTTTGTCGGCTCAACATCTGAAATCAAACCTATTCTTTTCACGACATTGTGTTACCCTATACAACTAGCCTATACCCTCATTCATGCTATTTCAATATACAATAAGGCTCTATTTAACTGCATAAAACCTATCTAATTGAGAAAATCCCCACTATTTATGCATTATTATTTAGTTATAATTAACTTTATTAAGAAAATTATATTTACCAACTATAGCCATTACAATAAAAATAATAACACTATAGTTAAAAATTTTATAACAGCTTTATTCAACAAGAATAAAGCTGTTATAAAAAATTGTTAAAATTAAATGAACCATTTAGCAGATATATCTATCTAATTAGTGTAAAGCAAAAAAAAGTAGCGCTACAGTTTGCAAAGAAAGGTAGGAAAATCAATTGAACAAGGCTATATTTACAGACAAAGTTCTTGAAATTCAATCTATTTTATATCATGTGTCTAAATCAATTTTGATTCATGAGCAAGATTGTGAAGATGCAGTTCAGGGGGCAATTTTAAAAGCCTATAACAACTTAGGTACACTAAAGAAAGAACAATATTTTAAAACATGGTTAGTTAGGATACTAATAAATGAATGTTATAGTTTGAAAAATAAAAAACATCCACAAATACCTTATGAAGAATACTTTGAGTCTGCCAAGGCTGATGATAGAAAGGATTATAGTGAATTATATATGGCCATTCAGAATTTACCAGAGCGTATTCGTATTACAATTGTTCTTTATTATGTAGATGGATATTCAGTAAAAGAAATTAAACAGATTTTAGGAATACCCACTGGAACTGTAAAAAGCAGGTTATCAAAAGGACGAAAATCAATAAAAATAAAATTAGAGAATATGGAGGTAAATTATGAATGCCTATAATTGGAATAATACCTTCCCAGATATGCCTAAAAGTTTTAAAAACAAGGTAAATGAAACATTAAGCAGTTTACCAGAAAAAAAGGAGAATGATGAAATGGAAAATATAAAACTATATAAAAGAGGATCAATCAGGAAAAAAATTATTGTTATATTAGCAGCTACTATGGTAATAGGAACAACTGTATTTGCCGCAGGGAAAATACAGTCTATCAATTCAAGCTCAAGTACTATACCAACATATACTACTATACCTACAGTAAAACAAGTGAATAATGATTTTAAATTTAATCCTAAATTAGTTGATAAATTTGACAACGGATACACTTTTGCAGATGGATATACCGTCAATAATAAAGGCATTGATGATAAAGGCAATTCTGTAAAAAAAACAAAATCCCTTAATTTTAAGTATACAAAAGGTAATGACAAATTAAATCTTTCTATGGAAAACGGAATGTTCGAGGAAAGATCAAATAAAGAGACTGTTTTTGATACTTGTAACGGTATAGATTTATATTATAGTTCATCTGTTTATAAGTTTGTACCAGCAAATTATAAATTGACAGAGCAGGATAAGCAGGATAAATTGTCCGATAAATATGTATTCAGCTATGGAAGTGACAATGTAAAAATCTCTCAGGTTCAATATTTAGATTGGATGCAAGGTGGAATCCATTATTCTTTATTGGCAATGAATTCTCATATATCGAAAGATGAATTAGTTAAAATGGCACCTCAAATTATCCGTACCAAATAAAAATAGTCACTTTATACGTGATTTTCAGTTCCAAAACTATTACCAAAACAACTCTAATATAATATTTAATGTGTTACAAAGAATTTGTGCGGAAAGCCCACTCTCTTTAGGTGTGGGATGGATAGCAGTACTAAAATATACCATTAGACATGGTTATTTTAGTACGATATAATATACTTAGGTTTTGAAACGAGCCATATACTATCGTTAATGTGTCAATTGTGATGCTTGATAGTGAAATTCTTGAAGAAAATAATTAGTTTTTATATGTTGTAATTTATAGTTTTTATTATAAATGAGAGTATAAAAGAAGTTATTTAGTATTCAAGAACCCCATCCATTTATGTGTGGGAGTTTCAGAGATAAGAAGCATACAATATAATAAGATGTTATAGGAATGCTCCTTCAATCTATCAGTATTGGAGATAACTAAAAGGCATACAATATAACGAATGTTATATTGTACCAAAAGGAAAAAGTCATTTGGGCTCCAGATGACTTTTTCCTTTTATTAAACATGATGTTTTATATTACTAGGATGCTATTTAGAATGTACGCCTTAAAAATAATTTTCCCCAAATCTTAAAATTCTCCCCCCTCCTCCATATATATAAGTTAAATCATCACCTGCGGTGATGTAATATTAACGACTTCAGAAGGAAATTTATATTCCCACTAATATTTTTTCTCTGCTATAGTATGTAGCACCCACTTATATAAATAGGTGACCTTCCTTCTGAAATGTCGTTAAAAACCCCAAAGGAGGAATCACCCATGAACAAATCCCAAATAATAAAATCTCTGATCCCAGGAGCATTACTATCCTATGAAAAATACAATATCCTCCCCTCACTCACCATAGCCCAAGCAATCCTCGAAACAGGCTGGCTACAATATGTTAAAGGTAATAACATCTTCGGAATCAAATGGACAACTGGTTGCGGATATGAAGTTCAAGAGCTTAATACTCATGAATGGATTAATGGAGTCAAAACCCCCATGGTGTGCAAATTTAGAAAATATGATTCTCTAGCTGATAGCATCCTCGACCATGGAAAGCTTTTAAGCTTCACTAGGTACAAATCTGTAATAACATCTAAAGACTACAAAGAGGCCTGCCAGAACGTTTATAATTCAGGTTATTGTACCGATGCTGAGTACCCTAAAAAGCTTATTTCTATAATTGAAGAAAATAAGCTTTATATTTATGATGCTCCTAGATCTGGAATCTCTAAAAACAATTCTTCCGGAGACATTAAGTATTTGCAGCAATGCTTAAACCTTATGAAAATAAGAGCTGCAAATAATAATACTTTATCTATGGATGGATTCATTGGTCCACTAACCATAAGCGCAATTAAAAAGCTTCAGGGCATACTTAATCTTTCTATGTATGGCATGTGTGGACCTGAAATATTATCTGAAGTAAAAAGTATTATGGAAAAGCCCCTATGTAGCCTTAGGTCTAATGGATATAAAACAGCTATAAGATATATTCAGTGGAGAACTGGAGCCTCTATTGATGGGATTTACGGAAATGAAACTGCACGCCTTGTTAAGGCCTATCAGCAAAATAATAAATTAGTGGCGGATGGAATTGTAGGAAAAAACACTTGGGATAGATTATTATCCTAAAATAAAAATTTATCAAAACACCTTATCTTCGCTTTCCATTTTCAACTTACCAACAATAATAAATACCGTAAAATTAAATTCTACGGTATTTATTATTTACTTTTATTAATTTTGGTTCCCTTGCTTCATTCCTAAGCCGCATCCAGCACCATTGCCCTGTCCTGAACCTTTACCCATTCCTTTTCCTTCTCCTTGTCCAAATCCTACACCATTCATCTTACCTATAGAAGCGCTACCTGTTCCATCACAATTTGCCTGATTAGTTTTAATAGAATTATAAATTTCATCTGCTTTAGCCTGAGTTAATTTACCATCCTTTACCCTTTGATCAAGAACTGCTTTTTTCTGCTTAAGACTCTCTATTTTAAATTCATCTAATTTACCTGCCTCGCCTACCATTGCTCCATATGTTTTTCCAGCTGCTTTATCTTTTGTAACTTGCTCTACTGTCTTCCCTGTTAATCCAGCTAGTATATCCGCTGGCGTCTTAGTAGTTACAGCAGCAAAAACCATACTTGAACTAAGTACGCTTACCACTGCAATTGCTAGAGCGAATTTCTTAATATTTTTCATAAAATACACTCTCCTTCTAATTTCTTTATTTAATCTATGTCTTTAGTATAGGGTGCAATTGTGATAGAAGTATGATGAAATAAAGAATTAATGATGAATGTGGTTAAATCATCACCTGCAAAGATTTACTTACTCCAAATATATGGTAATATTTGTAAATATGTATTATAATAATTATTGTATTACATAATTATTGTATTACATAATTAAATTCACTATCTATAAGCTTATTTTATGTAGCACAAATATTATGAGGTGATTTTGTGACAAGAGGCATAAAGAAAATTGAAAACTCTAAAAGTGAATTGATCCATATAAGAATAAGTGAAGAATTATCTAAATCCTTAGAGAGCTTCAAAAATGCTAACAACATAACTGAAAGTTAAGCAGTAAGACTTCTCCTGGACAATGTTCTTAAATAATAACAAAACCATAGATTCTGCTGTAGTTTTGTATCTATATTGAAATCAAAGAGCAGTAAATCTACTCCACCTATGCTGGCAATTATTTAAAGAACAAAATCTCCTTACAGTCGAGTATACATGGTATCCACAATCATTTGCGCAAGCTGTTTCCTATATAATAAAAGGCTCTGTTTAAGAATAATGTTGAAATTGAAAGGCAACCTCTCAAGGCTGCCTTTATTGCGTCATATATGAAAATTATGACTTAACTCTATTGTTTGCCTTTATGATAACGCAGAGCTTTATGAACATCTGAGTATATAAATAAAGGTAAATAATTCCCACTCCTATTATTAGGTATTCATGAGGAAATTTAGATTTTTCCACTGTATGGTTAATTTCAAGTCTAAAAGCATACGAACTGGCTTTTCGTAAATGCCAAGGTGAGGATACAATAACTGCTGTTCTCAATCCTCTATCTTTCATAATTTTCTTTGAGTTTACTAAATTTTCATATGTACCCGTTGCAAGTTTTTCACGAATTATACTGCAATTAGGCACTCCTAATTCAATCAAGGTTTGTGCTATGACATCTGCCTCAACATAGTTATTAGCGACTGCCGCACCAGTGCAAATAATCACTTCAGCAATTCCTTCATGATATAGTTTTGCTGCTTTATTTATTCGTTCTCGCAGAATTGGTGACACGCTTCCATCTTTTTTTGCGGGATAACCAAGTACAATAATCACATCTTTTTTTTGCCCATTATTATAGGTTGCTTTCTTTAAACTGTTACAAAGAACAGCATACTCAATCATAAAGCATATTAATATTGCACATAGAATACATAATATTATCATTTATCATATCTCCTCTTATATGTGTCTATTACTATCATCTACCAATATATAACCTATTCTTCGCATTTTAAGAAGAATGTGAAGTAACTACCTATATTAAGAATCTCTTTTAAATTATCTTCTTAAAAGCACCTAACTTTTTACCATAAACTAATGAAGCAATCTCTCTACTTATATATGTACCACCAGTGTCTTTCATCGATAAGCATGCGTATTTTACTAAATTATTGCTTAATACAACAATGGTAATATCGTCATCAATATATTTCTCAAAATGAGAAGTGTACCCATTTGGAATTGACCCACCATGGCATATACTTTTACAATCAAAATGGTTTTTTACAAACAATCCATATCCATATTTTACATATTTACCATTATGGTGAGGCTTTTGCATTTCCTTTACTATTTGAGTTTTCAGTAGTTTACCGTCCTGAATTGCTCTATCAAGCAAATAAAAATCACCAACAGTTGATACAATATCACCACAAGCAAAGAACATTGATGGGTCCATATAGAACCCTTTTTCACCCTTAATATAATTATTTGCTACTTTTTTTTGTTCTTCGTCTATAAAACCTGAATTATTCATTTTAGCAGGAATAAATATATTATTTTTAACATATTGGTGATAGTTCATTCCAGAAACCATTTCAATTATCAAGCCAAGAATAAGATAATTAGTATTACTGTACGACCATTTTTCACCAATAGGGAATTTCAATTTATATCCTTTTACAATTTGTAGTATTTCTTGGGGTGTATGACGTTCTCCCCATTTTATTTGTTTTTTTAACATTATGTAGTTAGGTATACCAGAAGTATGATTCAGAAGATGATGAATTGTAATTCCATGACCCTTGTAGAAGTCTGGAATATAATCTTCAATATTCTGTTGTGTTGAAAGCATACCTTTTTCTGATAACTGCATAATACATAATGCAGTTATTGCCTTTGTCATAGAACCAATCATGAATTTTGTTTGAGGTGTATTTTTTATTCCTTTTTCCTTATTTGAATATCCATATGATTCATTAAATATAATTTCATTATTTTTTGATAACAATACATTACCACTAAATTTTTTTTGTTTTTTAAAGTATTCATTTAAATTAATATTCATCATTAACCTCCTCAAATAACTTGTCCATATTTTGTATATTCACTATTAAACTAGCACCACATTATTTTACAGTTGTGTCGCAAGTTACGAAGGTTATGAATTAATTTTTATTATTCAATAGTTTCTGGAATAAGTACATTAAACATCCATTTATTATTGCAAGTATAATATAATTAATTAAATTATTTTTTAGTTTGATAACTTCAAATCCTATAAAAAATATTAAGACAATACTCAAAAAATTTATTAATGCAAATAATTTATTCTTTTTCATATTTTATCCCCTTAATTCGTTAGATAGTGTTTGCTCCGCCTTATTCTACAAGTCCGAATTAACTCCATTATACAACAAAAGGATAATATTGGCTATAATTGGTGTGTATGATTTTCAACACTACTCATTAACATAGCCTAATAAAAAAAGATCCCACCAAGGTTAATCCCTTAGTGAAATCTTTTTACTATGCTATCTCAACTTCATTAGTATCAGTAACAACTATCTTAGCATCTTTCTTGCCAGTTAATTTGCCACTAGCAGATGCAAATATATCCTTTGCAATAACTAAATCCATAAGAGCATTTGTTTGCGCAGATGTTACAGTTGGAACTCCTTTTTCATCAACTTTAATGTCATCTACAGCTAAAGTAAAATACTTACCTTCTACAGATGTTAAAAATCTCATAACTAATTTATTCATATCAATTTCCCTCCTTTTAATTAATTAACCCAATGGTTTTCAGTTTAGGCCTTTCTCTTTTCAGCTAATAGCTAAGCATTAACTAAGCTGAACTCGTCTTCTCTGTCTATTCCAACTAATGGATAATTTTTAATGTTAGAAATAGCTTGTCCTACAGCAAAAAGATCCTCGTCCACTGCAGTAGTTTTTATATTACCGAGTTTTTTCGTTCCATGTTTCTCTTTGCCTTTCTTATCAATACCCACTATCACAGTAAGCTTTAAGGAACTTGCTACCTTTGTTGATTTAACGACATTTCAGAAGGAAAGTCTCCCACTTCTATAGGTGGGGGGCACAAACTATAACAAAAAGAAAACTTCAGAAGGAGTCTAAATTTCCTTCTGAAGTCGTTAATTACAGCTCCGCAGGAGATGATTTAACTGCCATGTTAATCACTCCTTTCAATTTGTTTTCACTGAATATATATGCTCTTCCAGAAGTTTTGCGGTTTTTTTGAAAATAAAAATAAAAACAAAAAAGGTATAGCTAATATATTGCTACACCCTTGATTACTCTAAACTAAATATATAACATTCATCTATTTCCATCCGAGCAACTTTTTTCTAATTCATCAAAATCATATTGCCTTTGATCATAGTCATTGAATTTACCAACTTTAACTTTGCCTATAGGTGGCTTGTAATCCTTTTTTATTGCATCAATAAGCCAACCAACCATATTTGTAATTTTAGCTGCTCTTTGAGAACATCTATATTTTTCTTTGATCATATTTATATCGCCATTGGCACTAATCAATATGCTTTGTGCTTCCTGGTCTGTTATTTCTTCTTTTATAATCTCTTTTACACGTTTAATATGGTCAATGTTTTGTTGTGGCTTTGGTTTAGGCTCTGCTAGTGTAGCTACTATTTCACTTTTACAAGTATTTTTATTACTAGTTATGTAAAATTTAATTGAAGTTACTTTTCTACCGGTCTTTTTTTCTTCATATCTAAAAGATATATCGGTCTTATTTTTCAATTCTTCTTTGCATTTTTCAAGTACATTCTTTTTAAAATCTGTATATCTTTCATAATTATTTGAAACCATGGAGTATAGTTCATCAATCGGCATTTCAATTTTATTTTTAAAAGATTTACTTCTTAATATTTCATATAGTCTTAGAGAATATCCACTATTTAATTTAACAATATTCCCAAGTTTATAACTAGTAAAATTACCATTTGATTCCATAAAAAACGGTTTTAAATCCTCTGAAAATTTTAATGAAACTATATTATCTGTTAAATTATATTCAGCCCTATTGAACCAATTAATATCAATATCTTTTATTTTATTATCTACTATTTTATGAATTGTAAATACTTGTGTTTGCAAACTTCTTATAACTTTTCTGATTTCTGCATAATATCCTTTTTTATTTAACTCTAATAATTCTGCTAACTCCTTCATATGAAAACTATATTCTGTTAATTCCGTATCCGTTATTTGCACTTTTGATGCTACAGCACATATTATTTTTTGTTGTTGCAATGTTAAATTATGTTTACTTTCTATTAATTGATTAGATTTAGTTACAATATTTTTTGTATTAAAATAACTATTATCCATAAATATCACCTCATAAATATATTATATATTTTAAAGTGAGTAATTGTAAACATAACTCACTTTAAAGTAAGATAAAACTCACCTTTAGTAAGACAAAACTCACATTATATTTTTGAACGCCTTGATATGACTAGCTTAAAAGCACCTTTTAAACATCTTAAACAAAAAGATGTTAAACATCTAAAACAACAACAAGGAACTAACCATAAATAAGTTATATTTGTTGTCGTTTTGAAGGTATATACCAAACTTCTCCACAGATTATCAACAAACATTATGGCAATCTATATTGCCTATAAAAAATAAGAATACCAAAGTCTGGTACCCTTATTTTTGAGATTTGCCTATAACGGTGGATATAGCTACAGTTAAATCAGAAATAGATTTATTGAGATCTTCAATTTTCTTCTCAAATCGAACTAGCAGATATATCGTCACACTTATAGGGAAGCCAACTGTATTAACCAGTTTAACAAATGCATCATACATGACGCACCACCTCCCTCACCGCTATAGATAATATATATGCTTATTTCAATTGATTTCTATAATCTTTTAAATATATTTTTTAACGACATTTCAGAAGGAAGTCTCCTACTTCTATAAGTGGGAGGTCTGTACTTATAACAAAAAGAAACCTTCAGTGGGGGGATAACAATTGAGAATTGTTATCTACTCCAGAGGTCTACAAGGGGGTAAATCTCCTTCTGAAGTCGTTAATATTGCAGCTTCGCAGAAGATGATTTAAGCTTTTTTAAAGCCTTATCTTTAATCT
Source organism: Clostridium sp. FP2 (assembly GCF_011065955.2). NCBI lineage: Bacteria > Bacillati > Bacillota > Clostridia > Eubacteriales > Clostridiaceae > Clostridium > Clostridium sp. FP2. The sequence goes on along the minus strand of NZ_JAAMNI020000004.1, from coordinate 36,709 downwards.
TTCTATAGTGAGCATAACTCTTATCACCATCACAGGCTATTTCCCGAAGACTATCGTAGTGTAAGTAAAATCTCGAAACAACGTCTTTTTCAACTGGATCTAATTTCTCTAAGGTAGCATAAAGCCTCTGGTCTTCCTCTTATGCTATTACTTCATCCTTATTGAGATTCAAATTTTATGATGGAATCTAATTTTTCCTTATATTTGGGATTAGAGCTAACCACTTTTTCTATAATTGGTTTCACATTGCTTTTTTTATATAAATTAAAAATAAGATAGGAGAAATCTGCTGAAATAGCACCATCGGTTTTGGCATCAAATATATTTTGAATTGTTTCAAAATTATGATTGGGATAATTGTAAAAAGGCTCATAAAATTGAATCTCTTTTCCTTTGCTCTGTTCCAATTCATACAGTTTTTTAAAATCTACATCATAAAGTATTTTCAATACTTTTTTTATTTGTTCAGGATTATTTTTATCTGAGCTTATTGACCAATTGTAAACTGCTTCGTAACTTTTAATCTGAGTGCTGCTAGCTACTACAGGATTTTCAACCTTATTATTTTTTTTAACTGTACATGCCACTAAAGTGATAGTCATGAAAATACACAATAAAGTAATTATCATTTTTTTATTCATTAAATTCCTCCACCTTAATAAAATATTTCCTTTTTTACAATATATACTAATTAAAGTAAATTTTGAACTGTTTTATTAATATTAGGTTTACATTTGAAAGATACTTTTCTCTTTTATAATTGTAAACGATAATCGATTATCAAAAATAAATTATAATTTCATGAGGTATATTTTATGAGTCATAGCTGGTATATAGACATTACCAACAAATCGTTCTCAAAATGGAACTTTAAATTTCTGTGCTTTTGACGCGGTTAATGAAAGAGATATTACTGTATTTAAGCATTCTTGTGAATGCAAAGGTCAAGGTATAAATGGATATCCTTGGAATCATTCAGATGGAGACACGCCAACTGGATGCGCTCACGGTAATACAATTGCCCCAGGCGATACAGTACATTATGGACCTAACAGAAGAATTAATTTAATTTCACCTATGTCTGGAAATCTAGGATTAGCATATACGACATATGGAAGAACTGGTCTTCAAATTCATGGCGGAAGAGATCAAAGTAGTCTTTGGAACACACAGGGTTGTATCAGATTATTTGATAGAGACATCAAAACCATAACCAACTATATTGATCAAAATTGTACAGGAACCGGATCTATTATGATATCTTAAGGCTAATAAGTAAATGGTGGAATTTAAGTAATACCACCATTTACTTATTTATGATTCACTGAAAAGAATAAAAATGAATTAATTCATCAAAGAATGTTATGGACTCAGAATGAAACTCATAGTACTTGAGCTACATTTCATTTAGTCTTTAGAACCTATTAAAAAATAAAATTACTAACTTTTGCGAGTTAGTAATTTTATTTTTTGCTTCTCTATAACCTTTATTATATCGAATGATTTACTCTATTTTTTTACATTTAATAACTAAAACTATAAATGAGCGAAAACAGCTCCATTAATTTCCAGACGTCAAAAAAAAGAAAAACATCTATGAAATCTCCTGTTATAATTAAGTTACTACACAAAAACATAACTAAGGAGAAAACATAAATGTTTAACAACTCAATTGTAACAAAATCATCGGCAATATACAAATTTTTAATTGAATTAAAAATTACTCTTTATCTCACAAGGCCTCAAATTCATCATCTGATATTATTTATAAATTCTATGGTGACAAAAGGCTACTGTGGAAAAGTAACTGACGTTTCAGACTTTATGCCGGTTAGGCATAGGACTAATATTGGAAAGTTTTTATCTGAGAGTCCATGGGATGAGGATTTTGTTAAAAAGGCCCTTAAAAAACGTGTAATTATGAGAATATGGGAGACGTCTAAAATAACTGGTAAACCTATTCATATCGTAATAGATGACACTATTTCAGAGAAGACAGTGCCCTCGTCAAAGGCTAAGAAACCTACTGAAAAATGTGGATTCCACCATTCTCATTTAAAAGGTAAAACAGTTTATGGTCATCAATTAGTTACCGTTATGTTATTGTGTGATACTCTTGTTTTGCCATATACTATGGCAATCTACGATAAAGAAAATATGAGTAAAATTCAAATGGCAATTGAGTTTATAAAATCCTTACCACAGCCAGTAAATGAAGGTTATGTTTTATGTGATAGCTGGTATAGTAATAAAAAATTGTTTGCTGTTTCTAAAGATTCAGGATGGGATATAAACTTTTTTATTTTTTTACTATATAATCAATATATCCTTGAGTTATCATTTTGCCTTCATATATTCTTTCCAAGGTTCTATTCTCTTTCAATAATATATTCATATCACTAAAATATTGGTCACCTTCATTTATATCAAAATATGAATGAAGAACTTTTTCACCATCTTCATCTTCAAGGAATTCATTTTCACCAGCTTTTTCACCCTTTTCAAATCCAAAGTTATTCAGTGAAAGAAAATTAATGAAGCATAAGCCATTAGGTTTAAGTACTCTTTTAATTTCATTAACGGCAAGGGCTATATCTTGTTTTTTCATATGAAAGATTGAATTATAGGAATATACAAAGGAAATTGAATTATCTTCGAAGGGTAGGTGTCTCATATCACCTTTGGCGATATTTAGTATCATTCCGTGAAGCAGTTCAAATTCTTTGGCTTTTTGGACTTGGGTATCATCTAGATCTATTCCATAGGTCTCATATCCAAATTCATGAAAAAGTCCTAGGGGTGGGCAGTTTCCTCCTGCTCCACAATCTAATACCGTTTTTTCTAAGGAAATATCCTGGCAATGGTTTAAGAATTTGTAAAGTTGAGTTTGTCTGTACACAATGTTCATGAAATTACCCCCTAATAATTAAATTTAATTCATATTTGTAATGATACAGTAATAATACACAAATTATAAGTCTTATAATTTGTGGAATTTTATGGTATAATATATGTATAGAAGGTATATTAGTGTTTTTATATATATTTTCACCCTTTCTACTTTGAAACACATAATTATTCATATCTAAATTAGATAATTCTTTAATATAATTTTCAATAACCTTTTTCACTATATCACCGATATAAAACTTCTTTGTTTTAACTGTTTTCTTTTCTGTAATAATTACATAATCCCTTACAGTTTTAAGGTTTGATTTTACTAAATCTCCTATCTTCAATTTCAATATGTCACTAATTCGAAGTCCTACATTAATTCCAAATATGAAAAGTAATTCATTTCTTACTGATTGACCTTTTAAAATAGAACGTATATTTTTTATTGTTTTTATCTCTCTAATTGGCTCAACGCTATTCATTAAATTTCCTCCAATTTTACCATTTGCTAAAGTTACATAGTATTATATATGAAATCCTGCAAACCGTTGAAAAATAAGGAAAGTGAAAGTTACACAATCTGATTGTGTAACTTTCAAAAATAAGAAGGACTAGCGTTAGTTTGCTGCTTACGCCTGCCGCAGAAAGGAGAAATCGACAGAGTGATGCTGATCAAAAACGTCTTGGAATTCTCGGTGATGATGAATTAGAGACCATTTATGGCAGACCGCTTTTTACGCATGAAGATCGGTGTAATTATTTTTTTCTCTCCACTCCGGAAAAAGAGATGCTACAAGTATTACAATCTATTAAATCGCCCCACTACACAATGTACTTGTTTAACTTCCACTTTCCTTAGTTACCAACTAATCCAAGTTTAATAATAAATTTTTTTGTTTTTATATACACCAATGATTAAAAATAAAGTTCCTACTATAAAAAATACAGAATATTTTGTAGTGATAGCTTGTAATGATATTTTTTCACCATTTTCGAATATATTTATATAATTAAAAAAATTAGAATTTATAAAAATAGATAACAGTTCATATATAAGTAAAAACATAAAACTTATAGTAGTTGACTTTAAAGTATACATTAACATGTATGCTACAGAAGTAAAAAAGAAGCATTGAATAATCGTCTTTATAAATTCTAAAAATACATTATCCCAAAACATACTGTATACTAAAAAAAGAACACTAACATGTATGATATACCAAGCAAATAATAAAGCTATATGATGAATTTTAACTTTTCCTGAATCCTCGATGCAATATAAAATCTCATTTCCGTCTTCTTCAATGTATTCTTTAAACACAAAGGTAATCCACCACAAAGATAGAATAGGTATGTACTTTTCCGCTTCTGAAAATACTAATACATAAGCATTTTCAATATTTCCTGATAGATTAACCATTCCAATATTTAAAATTGGAATAAAAATGTATAAAATAATTAAAGGAACAAAATAGTAAATTTTTAGATTTTTGAGAGAAAAATATGTAATTTTTATCATAGATTTATATTCCCTTTAATAGACACATGTATCCATCTTCTATAGTGGCTTCTACATTTGTATGTGCTACCTTTTCACTTGAAATTACTCTTAAAAAGTTTTTACCATCTCTCTCAAAAATTTTTTCAACAAAGTGGTTACAATTAATTTTTGTTCCTTCATCAACTTCAAAAACCTTTCCATTTGCTATTGATTTAATGTCCCCACTATTTCCCTCAATAATTATTTTACCATCATTCATAATTATTATTTTATCACAACACGCTTCTACATCTTCTACAATGTGGGTAGAAACTATAATTATTTTATCTTTTTTTATATAAGATAATAAATTTTTAAATCGTATTCTCTCTTCTGGATCAAGACCGGCAGTTGGTTCGTCAAAAACTATTATTTTAGGATTTCCTAATATTGCTTGAGCAATACCTACCCGCCTAATCATTCCACCAGACAATGTTGATGTCTTATCATGAATCTTATCTTCTAAATTAACTATTTTAATACTATTTTTGATATATGAGTCTATTAGTTCTTTAGGTAGTTTTTTTAGTATGGCAAAATACTCTAACATTTCATATACTGTTAATTCTTTAAATAATCCGAATTTTTGAGGTAAGTAACCAATATTTTTAGAAAATGTACTATTATTTACAATGTCTTTTTCCTGAAACTTTATCTTTCCTTTATTAATATTGTATAAATTAACTATACACCTCAACAATGTAGTTTTACCTGCTCCATTTGTACCTAAAAGTCCATAAACCCCCGTTTTTAAATTTATGGAAATTCCTTTCAATACTTCTTTTTTTCCAAAAGATTTATGCAACTCTAAAATTTCTAACATTTGAATCCCCCTAATTACTTAAATTTTTAATAAATGTTATTGAATCTCTTTCGTCATTTTTATCTTTTAAAAATTTATAAGTACTTTTAATAACGTAAGCTTCTCCTAGTTCATTTATTTTTTTAAAAAACAAACTATGTATTTCGAAAAATGGATCGTTATTTTTACTCCATTCTTTAACGTTGTTTGTAAAACTATCTTTATCTTCAAGATAATAAAATAATACGTTATTAATTTTTCTTTTTTTTGTATCTTGTGGTAATGTCGACTTTATTAATCCAAGTGATAATTCTTTTTTATTTAAATCATTTACAAAAATGTGATCTCTAAACATTAATGTACCATTACCAATAACTTTAGAAGAAAGTGCTGCCGGTGATTGAAATATTTTTTTATTGCTAATATTAAACTCCTCGGGTTCTGAAAGTAGTTCCTTATATAATTTCAATGTCTTGTTTATATCAGAAAATCTATTTTTATCCATTTTGCTCAATATAAGTTCATAAAAAACATTGTTTTTAGTGGCTTTTTCTTTCATAAATCCACCGATTAAGGTTAATTCTTGTGCCTCACCTGAAAATCTATTATTACTTTTTTGTAGATTTGAGTAAATATTTAAATTTGATTTTACAGTTACCTCAAATTTAGTATTATAATCCCTTATTATTGGAATAAATCTAGATTCCTCTTTTATATATATTCTTTTATAGCCTTCTATTGGATAGTATGGAAAACATCCTGGTAGTAACACACCTTGAGCGTTACTGTAAAACACAGGACTATATCCACCATATAAAATTGTGATTTTCTCCAGTTTTTCATTAGTGGGGTTAGTTATCTCGAAATAATCTCCATCTCTTTTATATTCCAAAATTTCACTATTTTTACCGATAATTTTCTCTATTTTATAATTTCTATAAAGTGTAAATTTGTAAGTGCTTAAAGGCTTTTTCTCATCTAAGTAAATACTTACATTACTCTGTAGTTGTCTATTTATAGTAAAATTCATATTATAAGCTGAAATTTTAAATGATACCTTCTCTTCTTTTTGAATGTCATTTGCGTAATACAACTCATCGAAAGCTACGTAGCTTCTAGGGTTATAATCTTTCTTTACAATACTACCTGATTTCGTATATCCATAAAAATTGAAGAGTGAGAGTATTATTAATCCTATAGCTATAAAATTTAAATATTTATGTTTTTTCTTATTTAATTTTAAAATTAAAAGGAAACTCATGAAGCTTATCAAAAATGATAATAGATTCCACCTATAAGGTTCTATAGATAATCCATATAATAAATCTCCATCCCAATTTAAATTAGGCGGTAAAATATTTAATATTTCTCTGAAGGGATATATATTAATGCCATAACCCATAAAAAGTATATAAGGTACATAATCAAAAATTGGGCTTATTAAAATTATTAAAAGTATCATTACAGCATATGCAAGAAACCTTTTTAAATATAAGGATATAACACTTCCAAGACACATAGCAAAAATTGAAACTAGGAATATATTCAAAACATTATTCAATACGATGTGAACTAAATAAGGTTCAAAGTATATATTCATTGCAATATATACACTAAAGTTATATACAATAATATTTAAGGTCATAATTAATATAATTATTATAAGAACTATAATTTTTGAAAAATATAACTTTAAGTTTCCTTTGTTTAAAACTAAAAGGCATTCTAAGAGATTTTCATTTTTACTTTTAATTAAATACTCATAAGTTATAAAAGTAAAAAAAACAAAATAAATCATGCTAATCCGTTGACTATACTGTAAAAAATAAAAGGCATCTTTGTGTATGTTTAGATTATAAATACTAAAAATCAAATATGCATTTACTATAACGAAAAACAGTAAAAATGCTAAAGATAAATATATACTTTTAAAAAATATTTTAAAATTACTTTTTATTAAATTATTCATTTAAATACTCCCTTTAGTAAAATTGTCGTATAAAATTTGTAAAAACATGCAGTAAAATAATTTACTGCATGTTTTTACAAAAATAATTATTATTAGTTAACTAGTATATCCGCATTTCTAAAAAATTAAAACCAAAGTTTTCCTGTATCATTGCAGCCACTTGCTCCACTTCCATAAGGATTTAATTCCATCTGCCAAGAAATAGCTACCGTCGTCGTTGAAGTAGCACTTACACTACTTGATAAACTAAGTAAAACTGCACAAGATAAAGCAAAACTAGTTAATAATTTCTTTTTTTCAATTTCATTACTCCCTGTATAATTAAATTTTATATTCTAATAAGTAATTACTTATCAATGAAATTCCCATCTATTCCAATTTAACACAAAATACATTAAAAATCAACATAATATACATATTTATGTATTGCAAATTATACTTTTAAATACAAACATTATGCGCAATTAAAAAGCTTCAAGACATACTAGGCCTTTCTATGTATCGCATATTGGGACAGGAAGTATTATCTGAAGTAAAAAGTATTATGGAAAAGCCACTATGCAGCCTTAAGCTTACGGTCTATAAAACAGCTATAAGATATATCCAATGGAGAATTGGAAGCTCTACTGATGGCATTTACGGAAATGAAACTATAAGACTTGTTAAGACCTATCAGCAAAATAATAAATTAGTGGCCGATGGAATTGTAGGTAAAGATACCTGGCAAAACTTGCTTTCATAAATCATCACCTTTAGTATTGAATTAGTAGACAACTCCGCAACTTCTCTGGTGTCTGCTAATAATTAGATTTTGTAATATTTCTATTTGTATTTATGGTAATATTTGTAAATATATATATTATAATAATTATTGTATTACATAATTAAATTGGCTATCTATAAGCTTATTTTATGTAGCACAAATATTATGAGGTGATATTATGGCAAGAGGCAGAAAGAAAATTGAAAACTCTAAAAGTGAATTGATCCATATAAGAATAAGTGAAGAATTATCCAAATCCTTAGGGAGCTTCAAAAATGCTAACAACATAACTAAAAGTGAAGCCGTAAGACTTCTCCTAGACAATGTTCTTAAATAATAACAAACCCATAGCTGCCCCTATAGTTTTGCATCTCTATTGAAATCAAAATAAGTAAATCTACTCCACCTATAGCTACAATTATTTAAACAAAAAAAAGATTCCACCAAGGTTAATCCCTTAGTGAAATCTTTTTACTATGCTATCTCAACTTCATTAGTATCAGTAACAACTATCTTAGCATCTTTCTTGCCAGTTAATTTGCCACTAGCGGATGCAAATATATCTTTTGCAATAACTAAATCCATAAGAGCATTTGTTTGCGCAGATGTTACAGTTGGAACTCCTTTTTCATCAACTTTAATGTCATCTACAGCTAAAGTAAAATACTTACCGTCTACAGATGTTAAAAATCTCATAACTAATTTATTCATGTCACTTTTCCTCCTTTTAATTAATTAACCCACTGGTTTTCAGTTTAGGCCTTTCTCTTTTTAGCTAATAGCTAAGCATTAACTAAGCTGAACTCGTCTTCTCTGTCTATTCCAACTAATGGATAATTTTTAATGTTAGAAATAGCTTGTCCTACAGCAAAAAGGTCTGCATCCACTGCAGTAGTTTTTATATTACCCATTTTTTTTGTTCCATGTTTCTCTTTGCCTTTCTTGTCAATACCCACTATCACAGTAAGCTTTAAGGAACTTGCTACCCTTGTTGATTTAACGACATTTCAGAAGGAAAGTCTCCCACTTCTATAAGTGGGGGGCACAAACTATAACAAAAAAAAAACTTCAGAAGGAGTCTAAATCTCCTTCTGAAGTCGTTAATTACAGCTCCGCAGGAGATGATTTAACTGCCATGTTAATCACTCCTTTCAATTTGTTTTCACTGAATATATATGCTCTTCCAGAAGTTTTGCGGTTTTTTTGAAAATAAAAATAAAAACAAAAAAGGTATAGCTAACATATGGCTACACCCTTGATTATTCTAAACTAATTATATAACATTCATCTATTCCCATCCGAGTAATTTCTTCTCCAATTTATCAAAATCATATTCTCTTTGCGCGTAATCATTGAATTTACCAACTTTAACTTTGCTTATAGGCGGCTTGTAATCTTTTTTTATTGCATCAATAAGCCAACCAACCATATTTGTAATTTTAGCTGCTCTTTGAGAACATCTATATTTTTCTTTAATTATATTTATATCTCCATTGGCACTAATCAATATGCTTTGTGCCTCCTGGTCTGTTATTTCTTCTTTTATAATCTCTTTTATAAGTTTAATATGGTCAATGTTTTGTTGTGGCTTTGGTTTAGGCTCTGCCAGTGTAGCTGCTATTTCACTTATACAAGTATTTTTATTACTGGTTATGTAAAATTTAATTGAAGTTATTTTCCTACTAGTCTTTTTTTCTTCAAATTCAAAGCTTATATCACAACTATGTGAATGTAAATACCAGCTTATATTTAGGTATGTAAAACTCATAGTTAAAGTTACTTTGGGTATGCAAAACTCATAGTTAGGTATGCAAAGCTCATAGTTAGCTTTTTAAAGTTAGTCATATCAATGCTTTGAGGTTTGTCTAAAACATTTAAAACAAAAAGATGTTAAAACATCTAAAACAACAACAAGGAACCTAACCATAAATAAGTTGTATTTATTGTTGTTTTGAAGGTATATACCGAAATTCTCCACAGATTATCAACAAACATTACGGCAATCTATATTGCCTATAAAAAAATAAGAATACCAAAGTCTGGCACCCTTATTTTTGAGATTTTCCTATAACGGTATAATATCCGTTGTAAACCAAAAGGGAGGCGTGGCAAAAACCACCGCCACTCTTAATCTGGGTAGTTGTTTAGTTCACCTTGGGAAGAAAGTTCTTTTGTTAGATTTAGATAGCCAAGCTAATTTAACAAAGAGTATAGAGGTAAAAGAAGAAAAGAAGAAAAACATACACCATTTGCTTATCAAAGAAGCTGCGATAGATGAAGTAATTTGGATATAATTTGTTCAGATATGGGACTATCAAATTTTGAAGGTGAACTTGCGGAAATTATAGATAAAGAATTAATGTTAAAACAATCTCTCGCTAACATAAGCGAATATGACTATATATTAATAGATTGTAGCCCCTCTTTGAATTTACTAACTATAAATGCTCTTGTTGCATCTACCAGCTTATTAATACCACTCGAGCCATCTGTATTTGGATTGGAGGGCCTTGCACAACTTATCAATGTGTTAAAGCTTGTAATTAAAAAGTTTAATAGTAAATTAAAAGTTAAAGGTGTGCTGCTAACACGAGTTGATAGTAGAAGCACTATTCCTCAAATGTTTCGTAATCAATTAAAAGATATTTTTGATAAAAAACTTTTTGAAACAATGATCCATCAAAGTGTGAGCGTTGTTAAATCCCAAATGAATCGGGAGCCACTATCAACTTACGATAAATTATCAAGATCATATAAAGAATATTTACAATTAGCAGAGGAGGTCATTAAACGTGGCTAACAAAAAAACTGATATAAAAGGATTAGCAAATATAGGTAAGGGGATTCTATCTAGTTTAGAAGATATAAATAACATGGAAGAAACCAGTAATCAAGTAAAAGAAGAAATACCTAAACCAGTAATAGAAGAAAAGAAGAAAAAAGAAAAAAAGAATTTTATGTTAACTGAAACCGCTATAGAACAGTTATTCCAGTTAAAATTTAAATACAGGAAAAAAGATTATTCCACTATAGTTGAAGAAGCAATCGCAGCATATTATCAAAAGAATATTTAATAAAAATATGAAATAAGATAATTAACGTTAATTATTAAATTAGAAACATAGCGAACATTAATGTATCTGAAAAAAGTATTGAATTTTTAAGATAGTGGTATGTTGAAGACAAAAACACTTCCTGCGGCAAAGCCGCAGGAAGTGTTACCCCTGGGGGAAGGGGGAATTATTTTTTTTGCTTTGGACAAGTTTACTGACTGCTGCTAATACTAAAAAAAGATGCATGTTACGGTACCTTAATAGATTATTTTACTTAAATGCAGTGAGTAAGATTGTCCAAAGCTTCCTTTTGGACCAGGAGCAGTTAAAGAGCTTGTGCCACATCAGATTTTCGCATGAAGTATGAAGGAGAAAATCTGATGTGGACTAGCCTTTGACTGCGACGTCTTAGCATTATAATTATCGATTTATAATACATTGAACGTAACAAGTCAATACGTTAAGTTACATTCAAACTGAAATTTTCAAGGAATAGGCAATAGCCTCAAAGTGAAAGTAGCACAATTGCTATTGTGTTACTTTCAGAATATGAATATACATTGTATTTAACAAAAAAACAATCCAATAAAATATATATATAGTAGTGAAAAAAAGGTAAATTAGAAAACCACAAGTCAATTAACTTGTGATTTCTAATTTGCCTTTTATGTATTATAAACATTTTTTATAAAATCTCTTTTTTCTTTCTAGTATCTACAAAAATTATTGCAGATAAAATAATACATATAGCTGAAACCGTATATCCCGTAGTTCCAAAAGCACCTCCAAACAGTAACCCTATTGTACCTAAAAAAAGAAAAAATATGTCTGCAAATTTCATTTTTTTCACTCAAAACATCTCCTCTTTATTTTATAGATTAAATTTATTATTAATTTTAGTATATTCCCATTTGTAATATTATACAACGAATGTTTTTAAATGTTATATCGTTCTTAAATATAAGCCTAATTGTCAATATTCAAAGTAACCTTTACATATTGACAAGCATATGTTACTATTAAATTACTGGAGATGATAGTTTGAATCCAAATATACAACTAAAAAACCGATTAAAAGTTGCACGTGCTGAAAAAAATTTATCGCAGGAGGAACTGGCTATACTTGCAGGTGTAACCAGACAAACAATTAGTTCTATCGAAACAGGTCAATATTGTCCTTCTGCAAAGGTGGCATTAGTCCTTTCTAAAAAACTTGATAAAAAATTTGAAGATTTATTTTATTTTGAGGAGGGTGAAAATAATGATTAATAAATTAGTAGAAAAAGATGAAAGAACAACATCTGTTGAAAATGCTAGTTACAAAATTGGATTTCATTTTATGACATACGCAATATTTCTTGATGTTATGTATAGGTGTATAAGGTTCCATGAAGGAAGTTTTGATTTAATATTGATAATTTTGTTAAGCTGTTTACCAGCAATTATATATCAGTATAAGAAAAAAATTTATCCTAAGAATATGATAAGAAACGTTGCATTAATGTCAGTGATTATTGCTATTTTTTCTTTTTTATTGGCAGTTGTTATAAAAAAATTCTTAAACTAAGAATTTAAAAATACAAATGCCGTGAAACCAAAACTTCACAGCATTTATTGTATATGAACATCTAGCCTATAGCCCCACAATGAAAGTAACTCAATTAGTATTGTGTTACTTTCAGAATATTAATATAATCTAAATGTATTAAATCCCACATCAATTAGATATGAGGTTATTTGTTACGACATATTAGAAGATTACGAATTAGATTACTCTGTTACTTTTTATCTTGTACGTGTATAAAAATTAATTAAGTTACCATCTGAGTCTCTAAAATAAAATGAACGATTACCCCATGGTTGAGTTGTAAGAGGGGTATGTGTAGCAATGGAACCAAAACGGCAATAGAAAATACATATATTTCATATTGCCTAAAAATTATTAATATTAATTCCTAATATTCCGATCTAATGTTATTTGACTTATCCCTGTCATTGATACTATTTGGGGGTTGTGTAGTAATGGGACAGAAATTCCCGTTACATAAACTATAATTTACCAATTCAAATTTAATTCATCACAACTAGCATCACCTTCGGTAAAACAGTTCTTTGCATCAGCTTCATTTTCTAATTCACGGAATATCTCATATACTGTATTTTTCAAATCATCAATATCCTTATATTTCACAAAAATTATGTAGTCATCATCCGAGGCGGATGCTTTTTTCATATTATAATAATACTTCAAGTATCTCTCAATATTTTCTTTGGCTTTTTTCTTTCCACGAACAAATTTATTATTATTCGCAACTCTAAGGCTCATGAGGATTTGTGCTATTTTTTCATTAGTAGGATTAATAGTGTTTTCCGAACGATTCCCTTGTTTTTGTATATAACGATATAACGTTGCCTGACTAATTCCAGACATTTTTACTATTTCACTAATGCTATATTCTTTCGAATTGTATAGTTTTAAAGCTTTTTCAATATTTCTCTCTTTAACTTTAGGTCTACCACCTTTTCGTCCTCTGGCTCTCGCACTTTCTAAACCTTCTTTTGTCCTTTGCACTATGAGATCCCTCTCAAATTGGCTAAATGCTTCAAAAACTGTAAGCATTAAATTTCCTTGTGGCGTATTTGTATCAAAATTCTCTTTAATACTTACCAATATTATTCCCTTGCTCTTGAAATAGTCTACGAGCTCCATCAAATCCCGTGTACTTCTTCCCAATCGAGAAAAGCTTTCTACAATAATGGTATCACCTGCCCTTACCTTATCTTTTAAGCGCATTAGTTCAGGCCTGTTTGTTTTTGTCCCCGACATTTTTTCTGTCAGTACCTCAATACAATTATATTGACTAAGTATATCTAATTGTCGGGTTAAGTCTTGTTGAACTGTGCTCACCCTTGCGTACCCATAGCTATAATTTTTACCCATTGCAGCACCTCCCAATCATATGATAATATTATCATAATGGGTGGTTAATGTTAATATGTTTTTGATAATAGTTTTAATAACCATTTTATCAGGTTTTTCTAAACTATATTTAACGAATTTATTGATTATTAAATACCGTCGTTTATGGGAGAAAGATTTCAATAAAAAGGCTTGAGTTGTTACATAAAATGGGAAGTGGCCCATTTTTACATGAATGGTTGCCGTATGCCTATAACAACTATAGTTTCACTATAGTTTCACTTTATAATTTAATATAAAAACTCTTTAGATTCTATGATAACAAAATGTATTTGTTTTTTTAATTATAGCTTATTTTATATTGGTAATGTTTTTAAATATAAAATTTGTTTGATTTTAAAATATCACTAGCAAATACTACTAGTAGGATGCGTATTAGATGTAAACAATACTAGGGTATGTAACATTTAAATGGAGAGATTATAAAGACCATAATAAAGAAAAGTTTATGACACTTACATTAGATGAATTTATTAGAAGATTTTTCATGCATGTTTTATCAAGAAAGTTTGTTAAAATTAGACATTATGGAATATTAAGCAAGAGAAATAGGTCAACTAAGCTTCAAAAATGCAAAGAACTTACAGGAGCAGTAGAAAATAAAAATCAAAATTTAGAAGTTAAGTTAAGTTAAGTGCAGCGGAGCTTCTTTTAAAGCTTACAGGGATAGATATAAATATCTGTTCTTGCTGTGGTAAAGGTAAAATGATTACAAAAGAATAAAATAGCATACCGTCTTTATTTAGGGTAGTGGGAAATTACGTCTATTTTTAGAAAATAATCAAGACTTAGAAGAATTTAAGATGCATTTGTGGAAATTAAAGTTAATACTCTTAGTGTTAAAGCAAATTTCAGAAAGAGGGAAAAGATTGAATCCCCATAGTAGTGGAAACGTGGCATCGTTCTTTAGCTTGTTTCAGAAATTGAGCAACTTTAGTGACTATCATCATTTAAGTATATACTTGTGGTGATAGTTTTTATCGGCTCAACATCTGAATCCAAACCTATTCAAAATGCGAAACAACTGAGTCTAAAATTATGTTAATTCAAATCTACAAATTGGAATTTGTATTAATATTCTTTTATAATATTGGTACGCAAATTTCACAATAATGCTTATTTATCATCTGCATTGCATAGCGTTCAAGAATAGGTCTTTTATCATCAAATTCATAATTTCTTTTTGATAACTCCGAAAATATCTCCATCCATGCTTTTTGCATAGCATCTACCGTATGACTTATTTTAAATACGCAATGTTTTCCACCGATAATTTTTCCGAAATTAATATACTTATACTCAACCTTAAATTCATCCGAAACAACTAAACATGTATCATAACGACAATCTTTAGGTTCTGTGAATTGAGGGTTATCTTGGGCTATTCCTAATATAATTGAATTTTCATTAAATAAGTTTTTTTCTCTAGCCCAACTTTTTAATTGCTCCATTATTTGCACATTTTCTGAACCGTAAGGACCTATTCTTCGTATATAAGCAATTTTATATGATGATATCATTTCAATATTAATATCCATAACTTACCTTCTTTTTTAATAGAGTACATCGATGCCTGAATTCATCATATAATGCTTTAAAATGTATTTCAACTTATTTTTTAAAATTACCAAATTACTATTTGTCTGCATCTTTTGTAAATAATCTTTACTTCGTCTTTTCTTACTATGTCGTCTCTTATGAAAAATGCAACATAGCAAATACTATTTTTAATTCATAGAAGCGTTCAATATAATGCTCTTATATTCATCCAAGAGAGGGAAATTATTTTTAATGGATATATCAATAATTTCATTTATTGGATAACTAATCCGTCTGTTTACTAATTTAATTTCTTTTTTTGAAAAATCTAATATACCATAGGATATTCTATTATCTTCATCAAGTGAATTACCTACACTCCCAACATTAAATATCTTTTTATCATCTACCTCACCTATAAAAGAAGTGTGAGAATGTCCACATAAAATTACTTGTTCCTTAACACCATTTATTGCTTTTTTAATTTCATCTTCTGAAACGCTACCATCAATTGCTTCAACTATAGATTGTGGTGTCCCATGAACACAAAGTATTGTAATTCCATTCAATACAAATGAATATTCAAATGGCAATTTTTCAATAAATAATATTTGATCCTCTTTTAAACTATCCTTTGCGTATTTATAATATGAGTACAATTCCTTTTCTCTATCTGATGAAGGTATCCAAGTCTCTGAAACTTCTTCAAACCACATATCTGTATTACCTTTAATCCATGCTAAAATCTCTAAAGTCTTATCATTCAGCATTTCAAGAACCTGTGAAGGCATCGGTCCTTTCATCACCACATCCCCTAAAATGACAAGTTTATTAATACCTAAATTTTTCAAATCTCTTATTGCATAATTTAATGCTATTCCATTACCATGAATATCGGACAAAACTGCTACTTTCATAAAATAATCCCCCTTATTAATAAACCTTCAGTTCCTTCGTAAATTTTTACAAGTGCGCCGCAACTTGTGTATAAATTATACCATTACTTTTTCGTGCCTCAGAAACCTATAGTTAATTGCAACAACAATAATTCATAATAAAACATTATATTTTTGCACGAATCGTTTCCGTACTTTTACTCCGTACGTATATTTTAAAATCCAGCCACCTTGTGCAAGTTGTAGGTTCATCACAACTTGTTCAAGGTGGACCAGCCCTGGGCTTGTCCACCGGCGGTATACGTTTTTAGTTTTAACGATATGATTAAATTATATATGCGTGCGTATACTCAACTTTTTTAAATTAACGATTATTTTAGATTAATCAAAGGCGGGTGGACAAGCTTGTGGCCAAGGAAATGGACTAGCCAAGGACGGCTTGTCAATTTCCTTAAGCCAGGAGCTTGTCCACCCGCCCCTCAAGGAAAGGACTAGCTGTTGAAGTGGAACAGCCAAGGATGGCTAGTACACTTCGAGTGCTTGTCCTTTCCTTGAGGACCCCAGCGCACTACCCCAGCAAATACCACTTGTGGTAAAAACCCCAGAACATCTGCATAATAAAGCTCGCGTTTTCATTAAAATAGCGTATCTAAAATTAATTCATTGGCAAAAACCTACGAGTAGCTATTTTATGAGAAAACCGTTAGCTGGTGCAGGCAACCTTTACACTTAAGACAGCCACTACACCATCTTTATTTCTGAGGAAAGAAAAAATACTTGTGCTATGAAAAACCAGTATACCAAGTATATAAGCATAGTCTACAATTACTAATTATTTAAAACTAAATCTAACTCTAAAATTATTATAAAATATAACCAATACAAAGATATCAAAAAAAATTATTGAATTTTTTAAAATCATGGTGTGTGGAAGACAAAAACAAGTCCTGCAGAAGCGCCGCAAGACTTGTTACCCCTGGGGGAAGGGGGAATTAATTTCTTTGCTTTGGACAAGTTTACTGACTGCTGTTAAGACTAATTTAAAAGATATAGGTTAACATACTTTAATAAAGTATTTTACTTCAGGGCAGTGAGTAAGATTGTCCAAAGCTTCCTTGACCCCAGAGCACTACCCTAGAGGCTCCCCTTTGGGGCTGGGGGATAATTTCATAAAAATTAAAACAGCTCAATTTTTGCGAGGCCCTAGAGGAATGCCCTTGAGAGAGCAAATATTGAGATGTTTTAATTTATCTCATTAAAAAAATCCCGGAAGTACTTTTTATTCTTCAACCACTTGAATCATATTTAAAGCAGAATCAAGTAATTCTCTTAAAATTTCATTTTTACCTTTACCAGTCATTTTAGCTAATTTCTCAAGTTTTTCATCCTGACTTCCTCTTACATAATAAGTCGCTCTAATCAGTTTATCTTCTTCGCTTTTTTTCTTTGCAATTGTTATCACGCCTTGTCTTTGCATGTTTACACTTTTGTTTACATCTTTGTTTTCATTATTAGAAACATTTATGTCATTAGAACTTATGACATTCATTTTAATCTCGCTGTTTTGTTCTGCTTGCTTCTTTTTTTGAAGCATTTCAGTTTTCAATTTATCAAAATTATTTTGTTCTTTTATATTAGCCAATTTCTTTCACCAACCTCTCTAAGACTTTAAAAAATTGCGTGGCAGCTTCTTCGTCATACTCGAAAACAGTTTTTCCCAATTTTCCAGCTTCCGTGATTTTTACTCTTCTATGAATTGGCTCTGTTACAATATCTTTATCTGAGAAAAACTCTTTTAAAAAATCTAGATTTTCTTTTGCATCCCTTGTTCTTTGATCGAACATATTTGGTATTACAAGAGCAATCATATCAGGACTTAATCTTAAATCACTAAGATACTCATAAATATTACCAATAGCTCTTACCGATGCAGCTTCAACTTGAACTGGCATAACTATATGATCTACATAACATAACACAGCATCATTAACCTTTGTTCTTTGTGGACCACAATCTATAATTACATAATCATAGCCAAGTTGATTTAGTCCTTGAAGCTTTTCGTTAAGGTACAAATCAATTCTAGCTTCTCTATGGAATTCTGCATTTATTTCTTCTATATGTTTGTTTGGCAAGAGATCAAGACCATCCCGGGCATTAATAATGCATTCTTCAATCTTTGCCGGATTTCTTCTATCAATAAGATCATAGAATGTCTTATTATAATCTTTTTCATTTTTTCCTAAAAATAAAGAAGAGTCATTTTGACCATCTAAATCTATAAGTAAAACTTTAAAATCTAATTTTGAAAGTCCATGTGCTAGTTGAACAGCTACGGTACTTTTCCCTACGCCACCCTTATTATTAAGAACTGCAATTTTTTTCATTTAGTTCTTCCTCGCTTTCCTATATAAATTTATATCCTCTTTTAACGTCTCCCACTTCTATAAGTGAGTGTCACATACTAGGACAAATAGAAACCTTCAGTGGTATCCTAAATATCTTTCTAAGTCGTTAATATTTCAGCTTCGCAGATGATGATTAAATAGTAGGATAACACATAACAATAAGTATTTACAACTATATCTACAAAATTATCTTCATTTAAGAAAACAAATATTCAAACATTAATGTTTACATATTTGTAAACATTAATGTTTGCAAGGAATATATTTATCTAGCATGTTAGCTGTACTTGTACTTAGCAAAATCTAACTACTATTATAATTCTTTAAATTACTCATTTGCGTATCCGTATATATTATTTTTTATTAAAGTGATTTTGATTCAAAACATCAAATACCACTTGTGGTGAAAACTTTAAAACAACCACATAATAAAGCTCGAGTTTTCATTAAAATAGCGAATCAAAAATTAAATCATTGGCCCAAAACCTACGAGTAGCTATTTTATGAGAAAACCGTTAGCGGATGTAGGAACCCTCGAAATTTAAGAAAACTACTACACCATCTTTATTTCAGTGGAAAGAAAAATCGCTTATACTATCAAAACTCAGTATGCTAGGTATATGAATAGAATAAGTGTGTTTTTATTATTAAAAACTAAATCTAAATTCACTTTAAACTATAACTAGACCTAAGATACCTGTAAAACGTGTTGAGTTTTTTTAAATGATAATGTTAAGGAGAACAAAAAAACAATTCCTACTGCGGAAACGCAGTAGGAATTGTTACCCCTGGGGGAAGGGGGAGTTAATTGCTTTGCTTTGAACAAGTTTACTGACTGCTACTAAGTCTAAATAGAATATTTTATTTACTGGCAGTGAGTAAGATTGTCCAAAGCTTCCTTTATAATCTCTGGATCTTTATCGATACCAATGGCAATCTCTTTGGAATCCTCTTCACATTTTGATGATTTAATTGAAAATTTAAGGGCTATAACTTTGTTTCCAGTTTTAACTTCCTCATATTTAAATTTTATATCCGAGTTACTATTTATCTCAGCATGTGCTGGTTCTAGTGCAAATCGCCTAAAATCAGAATACTTTTTATAACTCTTAGGAGATTGAAGTTTATCTCTAAGTGCGTCAAGATTATCTATTCTCCACCCAGTGTCCTCATAGCTCTTCAAATAATAATAAATTCTTTTACTATAAATACAACTAAAATTTAATGTATATTTGATATGATAATAAATTCTTTTTTTAACTTCAAGAAACATATGATAAGGCCATTATTTATATTTTAAAACTATGTTTATTATAATATACAAATATATTATAATTTAGTAAATATATTGTAATATGTTACATTAAAGGAGATTGCTTAATTATGAATATAAAAACAAATAAATATGATTTATATAAATCATCAGCAATAGAAATTTATAAAATGGTTTTAAGAGGTGATTTAAAGAAATTTCCCGCATATTTTTTGCAGAGACCAGATGCTGATAAGAATGCAATGGAGATTATTAAATATTTATTAGAAGAAATTTTAAAATGGTCTTCTAATGATATTAAGAAAAAGTTATCTCAAAGCATTTTCGTTGAATGTAAATTAAATGGAATGCTTCATCAAGTTCATAATCAGTCGCCATTTGAAGCATTCAATGCTGCTTATCCAAACCGATTTAAGAGTTGGGAATTAGGCTGTGTTCCTAAAAATTATTGGGAACTAGATTCCGGAATAGAGGCTACTAAATGGCTTATTGAAGAGAAACTTAAATACTTGGAAAATGGTCTTGACGGTATGTTAAAGATGTTATTTAACGCCTCCCCTTATGAGGCAATTAACACCACATACCCTAATAAATTTAAGAATTGGGAATTTACTAAATCTCCACGTAACTATTGTACTGTAGAAACAGGTATAGAAGCTACTAAGTGGCTTATTGAAGAAAAATTGAAATGGACTGATAATGATATTAAAAAATACATTTCATTAGATATATTCACGATTAATGGATTAAGGGGAATGTTACAAGGAGTTTACAATGGTTCTTTTTTTAATGCAATTGACTCAACATATCCAAACAAATTTAATCAATGGGAACTCGCGTCTAATTGTCCTCGTAACTATTGGACATTAGAGAGAGGTATAAATGCTAGCAAATGGCTTATTGAGGAGAAACTTAAATGGTCAGAAAATGATATTAAAAAGTTTATTCGAGTAAGTACATTTACTACAAATGGGTTAGGTGGGATGTTTGAAATAGTATATGGTGCCTCCCCATTTAAAGCAATAAATGCACTGTATCCCGGTAAAATTAAACCCTAGGAGCTAATACAAATTCCTAACCAATACTGGACAATAGAGACAGGCATAGAAGCTACTAAGTGGCTTGTAGATGAAAAACTTAAATTGTCAAAAATCGATATAAAGAAAAACCTCTCTCTAAATGTTTTTAATGAAAATGGACTGAGCAGTATGCTCCAAAAATGTTTTAACAAATCTGTTTATAGGGCACTTAAATCAGCCTACCCAGATACCTTTTAAAGTTTGATGTAATGTAAAAGAATAAGCAATATACTAATATATTTTTTATATATTATGTAATTTATAATTATGCCACATAATATAAAAAATGGTTTTGTAATGGTATAATATTCCTAAGAGTTACGTCAGATTGGTAGAATAATACGGAGCAAACACTATCCTAACGAATGAAGGGGATAAAATATGAAAAAGAATAAATTATTTGCATTAATAAATTTTTCGAGTATTGTCTTAACATTTTTTATAGGATTTGAAGTTATCAAATTAAAAAATAATTTAATTAATTATATTATACTTGCAATAATAAATGGATGTTTAATGTACTTATGCCAGAAACTATTGGATAATAAAAATTAATTCATAACCTTCGTATATGACGCATCAGTCGTAAATAAATATAAAGTATATTACAATGGTTAAAAAAGGGGGTGTCTGTGAAAAAATATGAATATAAATGTGTATTTATATGAGGATTGGGTGAGAGGACAACAAGGTTGGGAATTAGTTTGTGCACAATGGTGTTGGCATTATTTCAAAAGACCAATTGAAAATTAGTTCAGAATGTTCTAAAGCTACGACCTAAATGAATGTACACTTTTCCATAAAACATTACATTCATATTTTTAAATGAAGCCTTGAATTATATATGTTGTTAAGCATTTAGTTAAATTTAGTTAAGTGATTAAGATTTTGAATATATTATAAAAAATATAGTACTTGAAAGGACTAAAATACTGGAAAAACAGCAACAAAATTGGCACCCTATCAGTATGCTACCTATGCTGTCTGATCAACTAGAAGAAGCTAAAAATCAGTATAAAAATCTTTTACAAGCACAATCTAAACCATATGTTTTGAATTATGAAATAGTAGAAAGAGTTATTAAGGTATTTAGCGAACAATTAGATTACATATGTTTATATAAAAATCAAATATCTAAATGGCATGATGAAGAAACCTTAGCAACTAAAATTGAAGCGGATCTTACTGCATCTCAAGTGCAGCTCCAAGAGCTTAGCACAGTTATACCTAATATTTTAGCGCTAGCAGATGAATTGAAAAATAGAACTATAGAAAAAGTAATGGAAAAAAGCGATTTGGAGCTTGGATTGGAATTTTTCAAGAAATAACTCCAGTGACGTGTAAATTCGAAGTAATTTCAATACGCTAAAAAGACACTAAAATGTCTTTTTAGCGTATTTTTATATTATGCCTACCACAGAAGAATACTCCAAAATGGGATGTCTCAAGTTTGGGAGTTTTCACAAGACCCGTAAGCCTTGACCACAGCAACTACCATTTGTTGTGAAAATCTTAGAGCATCTATCATAATAAAGCTCACATTTTCATTAAGATAGCAAATTTAAAATTTAAATATTAGCCAAAAACTTTTGATTCGCTATTTTATGAGAAAACCGTTAGCTGCTGCAGGTAACCCCCAAACTTAAGAAAACTACTACACTATCTTTAAAAAGAAGTTGTACTATCAAGATTTAGTATACTGGGTATACTAATAGAGTAATTATTTATTAATTATTTCAAACTAAATCTAAAATTATTATGAAACACACTATTACAAATACACCAAAATATTGCTTTTTTTAATATTCATATAGGTTGGTAAGCATTTAGTTAAATTTAACTAAATGCTTACTAGCACCAAAATACCCTGTAAAAGGTTAATGTTTTAATAATGAGATGAGAAAAACAAAAACAAGTCCTGTGGAGGCAACCTAGGACTTAATATATTCCACTTAAGCTTTTATCTTTCCATAAAAATTTTTATAAGTAAATAAAACTCCTATGATTAAGATCATTATTAAAACAACTGCAGCAAATATTGGATAAAGAACAGGATTATTTAAGATATTATAAGACTTATAATTACTAAAAAGCTCTCCGCTTGATATAGTTATTGAAGGCCATAGGGATACAATTTTATGTACAACTTCATTTCCACTTATAAATACTGTGCCTAATGAAATCCCGACTCCCAATGCAAAACTTACAATACTATTTTTTTGCCATGCTGATATTGCACAAAATACAGCTGTTAATGCCAATGCTGATAAAATAGTTGTTATATAACTAATGCCGAGTCCTTGTAATACTGTCAAATTAAAAGGTGTAAACCAATAACCTCTTATGCTGTTTAATGGTATATTTTCAAAATTTAAGTTTTTGTATGGAATTAAGCGTACAAGAGTATTACATAAATAATATATTGTTATCCATGATATAACAAACATAAATGATGTTACTATCTTGGCTGCTATAAATTTACCACGCCCCATTTTTGTAGAAAGAATAATTCTTTCCATATTATTATCATTTTCCTCTGAAAAAATAGGAGTGATAACTACTATTATTGCTATTAACATTAAGAAGATACCTTTTGTGGCCGTGAGAAATACATAAACTAACTGCCATCCCTCATTGTTATAATAGCCTGGTTCGCCTGCAGAACTTATCATTTTCAAATTTTTTGATGAATCTTTATATAAATAGCTATCTTTTTTTCCTGTTTTTTCTAAAGTGCTACATAAATTATTTAAATAACTTACAGTAGACTTATAATTTTTATTTTTATTTTTTTCTATTTTATTGCTGTACAGTTGAGCTGAAAATATAGCTTTAGAATATTCATCTTTAAATGTTAATATCCTTCTTTCTTTAGGTCCTACTTTAGGATCTACATAATAAAATTGTCCCAAATCCGATTCAACCAACTTTTTATCTATTTTACCTTCATATGGTTTTACCATTTCATTATAGGCTGTTACATCCTCAACTTGCCTATTCCAATAGTATCCCTCTAATAGACCTGAAGTAATACTAATAATTAATATAGCTAATGTTGCAATTATTGTCCGCTTACTAAAAAGTAATTTGCGTATTTCCCAAATGATTAATCTCATTCTTCTCCACTTCCTTTATTAAAATTAGTTAAGGAATAGCAAATACATTTAAGCTTTAATTTTACGCCTATAAGATTTAAACGTAAGAAGAATTGCTACTAATGAAGTTAGTAGTAAAACTATAATTGCCAAACTTGGATACATAATAGGTGTATTCATTATGTTAAATGAAATATAACTATTAAAAAGCACTTTTCCAGACATAATTGATGAAGGAAAAAGAATTAATACATTAGCTATTGTACCAGCATCTCTTATGCACATAGGAGCAATCACAAACATTAAAGCACAAGCAATACTTGTTAAATTCTTTTTTTGAAATGATGAAATTAAACAAAATACAGTTGCCAATGTACATGCTGACAATAGCGTTGTTAAATAAATTACTCCTAATGCTTGCACCACTGTCCAATTATATGGGGTATATGTATAGTCATATAGGCTGTTTAAAGGTATATTCCCATGCGTTAAAGCTCCATATGGTATTAAATATAAAAGGTACATTACCACATAAAACAAAGTAACCCAAGCTATTGTAAAAACTAAAGAAGCTATTATTTTAGCTGATACTATTTTACGTAGTCCGTTTTTTGTAGAAAGAATAATTCTTTGCATATTATTCCTGCTTTCATTTGAAAATATAGGACTTATCACCATTAAAAGTATGATTGAAATAAATATAATGCCTGGTAAATCTGCAATAAATAGAAAAAGCCCACTCCACCCTTTAGTATTATAATATCCAGGTTCTCCGACTACTTTTAACATATTTACGTGTTTCAATGTATCCGAATATAAGTAACTATCCTTTTGACCTCTTGCTTCTAGTGTAGAACATAAATTACTTAATCCTGTTACAGTATAAGGAATATCAGCATTCTCATATATATCAGATTTCCACATTTTTGCGTTGTTTGATGCAGAGTAATAGCTACCTTCAAATCTCTCTTTTCTTCTTTCTTCATAACTTAAACTGCTATTAGTATCATATCCATCCGAGCTTGTGGATTGTTTTTTTTCTATCTTCTCATTTATTTCACTTGCTAATTTTTTATCTATCTTACCTTCGTAGGGCTGCACCATTTTATTAAATATATCTACATCACCTATGTGTTTTTTCCAAGTGTGACTCTCCGAAATAGCCATACAACTGCTTATGATTAAAATCGCCGCAACTGTAATTAGTGTTATTTTACTACAAAATAATTTTCGTATTTCAAAAGCAATTAATCTCATTTTATGATACCACCTTCTGAAATGTCGTTAAAGTAATATAGATAAACATCCTCTAAGCAAGCTTGTACATTGACGGCATTGGATGTTGGTTTTGCTTCATTAATGATTCGAACTAAAACTCCATCGTTTGTTTGTTGTACATTTGCCACTCTATACTTACGTTCTATTTCATTTAAATCAGTATTGCTTACTGTACTCTCCCAAACTTTGCCCTGCATATTATTTATAATTTTTTCAGCGGAATTATTTTCAATTATTCTACCATCATTAATTAAAATTACGTTATTTGCAATTCTATCAACATCGGACACAATGTGAGTAGATAAAATCACTATCCTATCTGATGATATTTCTGATAACATATTTCTAAATCTTACACGTTCCATGGGGTCTAATCCCGCAGTAGGCTCGTCTAGAATAAGTACCTTGGGATCATTTAATAATGATTGAGCAACTCCTAATCTACGTTTCATGCCTCCAGAATATTTTCCGCATTTTTTATCTAATACATCTGACAAGTTAACAACTTTTGCTAATCGCTCTATTTTTTCTTCTGTTTCTCTTTTATCTAAGCCTTTTAAAGTAGCTATATATCTTAGGAAATCACGTGCAGTAAAATGAGGATATAACCCTACATCCTGTGGTAGATACCCTAGTATTTCTCTATATTTCTCTCCACATGCTTGTACATCTTTTCCATTCCATAGAACATTTCCGTGAGTTGGCATCAATGTATTTGTCATTATATTCATAAGTGTTGTTTTACCTGCACCATTAGGCCCTAGTAACCCATACACACCTGGAACAAATGCAACTGAAATATCATGCAGAATTTCAGTTTTACCAAAAGATTTATCAATTTTATTTAATATAAGTTCCAAATTTCTACCTCCCCATGTATTGTGAAATTAATTATAAAAATCATCCTTTTGTGAGATAATCATATTATAACAATTGTTTAATAAAGAAATCATAAAATTATTAATATCTTCTATAGTTATCTTACCTATAATAGATAAAATCAAATCATAATCTTTTTTGATTTGAAAAATGGGTTCATTATATAAAAAATTATAAAAATAGGATTCATAAATTTCATCAACACTTGGAATTGTGCTTTCATTATATATTTGCTTCATTATATTTTTTAGTTTATTTTTTTCTAACTGATATTCTGTTTTATTAAATCCATTTTTTTTAAGTTCATTGATTATATTGGTAAAGTATTCAACAGAATCTTTTATTTTATCAATGGTATAACTCAAAATGAAAAATTTAAAATCATGTTTAATAATTTTATCTGAACATACTAATCGTTTTATATTTAAGTTATATAATTCAAATTTACACCCAACATAATTTTTAATCATATTTTCAAAAAAATACTTTATTAATTTATCTTTAATAGTTAACTCAGCAGATGAAAACTTATAGAAAAATTTTATTTCTATAAATTTATTTTTCCTCTCATTTAATATTAATAATCTATCATTAGAACTATGTTTTATATTGTGTTTTTCTTCTCTTATCTTTTTATTATCTTTTATACTATCAAATTTTCCACTTATGAACTCTTGGGTTTTAATTAAATTTATGTTTCCTTGTATTATTATGCCTACTTCACTAGGTATAAAATTTTCATTATGAAATCTTAATAAATCTTGAAACTTCATATTAGATATGTCATCTATATTTCCCATAGGCAGATTTGTTATTTTATTATTTGTAAGAAAAGATACCATCTTTTCTTTTAGTAAATTTTCTTCTCTGAAATGATTACACTCATCTATAACATCTCTTTTTATAGTTTCAAAAATATCTTCTTTTAAGATATTCCCCTTTACTATTTCACTTAAAATACAAATTCCATCCATAATAGTATAGCAATTATTTTCTCTACTTTTTATACACAAAACAGTTTTATCAAAATCTGTATATCCACTATAATCAAATTGATTTGGTTCTATATTTATTAAGTTATTTTTTAAAAACTCACCATCATTGCAGTATTTTTCATAAGATAAACACATATGTTCTAATAAATGAGCTATTCCATTCTCTTTTTTATTTTCATTAATTGATCCAGCTTTAATTATTAAAAATAATTGAGCATTCTTCTTAAATTTATTTTTACTAAGGTAATATGTCAATCCATTTTTTAAAGACCCTATTAATTCATTGTTTTTATTCATGAAATCTCCTATTAAAGTAAATTAAAAAGGACTTAAACTAATTTAAAATCCTTTTTAATCCTTTTCAAAAACTTAAAAATACTATCTGCTTTTATCCTCTGGCTTTATCCATAGCTTGATTCTCAGTTTTATTATCTGGGTTGTTATACTGACAATTACATCCACACTTTGAAGTTGGTGAAAAGACTGTCCATCCCTTACCCTCATTATTACTATCATCTGTGTAACATTTGCAACTGCACCCCCAGTTTGCGGCAGTATATAATTCTTCGGCTTTCTTGTTAAATGGATTTACAACTTTTATCATGTTATTTTCCCCCTTAAATTTTAGTGATTTTATATTTATATCTATTGTTCATTTCCAAATTGGATTATGAAAAACAGATTAATAACTAAGTAAACTCTTAAGAAGTAATTATACTATTTAAACTTTCTAATTTTTCTGGATTATTCTCTAATATTGAATGATACATAACTAAACTTCTTTCTGTATCTCGTCTTGCTGCATCACATGCTATGGCCTTTACTTCTTTGTTAATCCCATCCTCAACAATCGATACATAACATATGCCACATATCCTTGCAGCCCAACACTTTGAGCATTCACCTATAGAATTATTTGAATACTCATCTATATAATGTTTTTTCAATTCATTAAAGTTAATACCATCAAAAACATTTCCTATATTAGGAGCTTTTCCAATTCTTTCACATACAGAAAATTCTCCTTTTGTATTTACATAAAGTCGCCTAGACCCTGGAACACAACATGAATTAAAAGGGTAAAAATCTACAGGCTTATCTGATAGCATTCTATTATGAATTTTTAATAATTTCCTATTAATATTGCCATCAGATGAGTATGGTGTTTTTCCTGTACTATCTGAATACTTATCAAATAGTTGTGTTTGCCAATCTCCTAAAGGATCTATAATGTCTTGTCCATTTTTTCTATATTTAGGGTTATTCATAAGTTCATTTATATGCTCTTTATCAGATACACTTCCACTTGCAACATAATCAATAGTGATTCTAGTTTCTTTGTGTAACCAGTCTAATCCTTTGAAGAATTTATTGATTTCAGCCAATTTTTCAAAAGTATATGGTGGAGCAAAAACTGCATTTACAGCAATTTTATTTTTAGCATTATCTTTAAATGCATCTACTAAATATTTCAATCCTCTTACAGCCTCATTAAATGACCCCACTCCAGTACTATATTTTCTATAAGCATTTTGAACATTTTCTGGTCCATCTAAGCTACAGAGAACACTCATGCCATCTACAGAAGCTAAAAATTCCGCTATTTCTTTAGTAACTAGAGTTAAATTTGTAGTCATTGCAAAAGAATGTTTTTTATCACCGAATATTTTATTAGTATAATCTATACACCATTTTAATAAATCAAATTTTAGTAAAGGTTCTCCACCATAAAAACAGATTGCAATTCCTTCGTCCGTTGCACATTCTTTAGCATAATCAATTACTTTCTTTGCTAAATCTTTTGACATATCATCTTCATTAAAATTTCTATTCTCTTCATAATCATCATTGTAAATACAGTACCCACATCTTAAATTGCATCGTCCTGTTAATTCTAAAATGATTTGCTCTAGTTCATTATTAACCTTATTTTCTAAATTTTCATAATGGTTATAACTATATAATCTATCCATTAATGGTGCAAGTAAAATGTTTTCTTTTTTAATTGATTGCATTAATTCATCAACCGATTCTGATAAATTTTCATTTAAAGATAATTTAAATTCTTCGTATGTAGTTTTATCTTCTTCGTTAAATAAAATATTAAATATTTTAAAGATATTATCATCTATCAATAGCACTTTTCCAGTACCTGTATCGTAAAAATAATTATTTTTATTCGTATTAAATAATTTCCCCACCCTAAGTATTTGACCTGTTTCTTTTAATTTGAATAAATTTTTTAATAATTGTGTAGTATCTTTAGCTTCATTTAACTTTTCCAACTTTACTCCTCCTTTTATATCTATAATTAAATTTAATTATCTAAGAATATGCTTCAGCTTGCATTTTATATAAACTATAATATTCACCCTTTATTTCTATCAATTTTTCATGAGATCCCTCTTCAATTATTTCGCCATCTTTAATAACGAAAATTTTATCAGCTAATTTAACGGTTGAAAATCTATGAGCTATTAATATACATGTTTTCCCTTTAACTCCCTCTCTAAATGTTTTAAATATTTCATATTCAGCAAATGCATCCAGTGATGCTGTTGGTTCATCGAGTACTAATATAGTGCTATCCCTCATAAAAGCCCTAGCTATAGCTAATTTTTGCCATTGCCCAAGAGATAAATCAACCCCACCTGTCCATTCTTTTTGAAGACGTGTTTCGTATTTTTGAGGTAGTTGCTCAATAAACTTATTAGCGCCAGATTTATAAGCTGAATTTTTAATAACGTCTATATTATTAATATTAAGAATATCACCTAATCCAATATTCTCTTTAACGGCTAATGGGAATTTTATAAAGTCTTGAAATATGGCACTAACATTTTTATAAATAGATTCTTTATCGTAGTTCTTAATATTGATACCATCTATATTAATCTCACCTTTTGTTGGATAATATAATCCAATTAATAACTTAATTAAAGTTGTTTTACCTGAACCGTTAAGGCCTACAAATGAATAAACATTTTTTGATTTTATTTCCAAATTCACATTTTTTAAAACATATTCTTTTGTATTAGGATATCTAAACCAAACATTTTTAAATTCGATTATTTCAAAATCATAATTGAACATTATTTTATCGCAGTTATTTTTTTCTTCTTGCTCTTCTTTTAAATCTAACAATACAAATAAGCTATTTATATAAAGGTTGTCCTCATATAATTCAGAAATAGTATCTAATATTTCTTCAATAGAAGATTGAAATCTTTGAATTGAGACAATATACATTGTTAAATCTCCAATTCCGTATTTTTTCTTTATTGTAACTAGAAAAATATATATTTTGAAACCATAAGAAATAGTATTCTCTAATATATCTGTAATAGTAAGCTCTTTCAAAAATTTTTTTCTTATTTTTTTATCTTCTTCTATATATTCTTGATAAATATTTAAAATAATATTTTTAAAATATTTACCTATACCATATATTTTCATTTCTTTTACATTTTCATTCTTTATAAAAAATGATTTCAAATATAATACTAATCTTAATTGTTCAAGCCTTCCGTTATATAAAGAAAACTGTTTTTTTAAAATTCTTATTCTTACAAAAAACATTGGTATGACTGAGATAAAACATAAAATTATAATTATAGGATTAAACATAAAAAATATGCTTATAGTTCCTAATAAAATCGTTATATTTTTTATAAAACTTACAATTCCATTTAAAATACTTATGGAACGTGAAACTGACTCATTATTTATTTTTTGTATATCATTATATATACTCGGATTATCAAATTTTTCCATATCCAGTTTTGAAATTTTTTCCATGATTAAATCAGATGTATATTTGTTTAAATAATCTGCATGTATTTTAGTTAAGTATGATAAAAGCTTTCTAAGAAAACCATCTAAACTCGTAGCAATAAAATGCAATATTATCCATATTATTGCCTTATTGAAATTATGTGAATTACCGGATAAAATTAATGCTGCTTCGTTAATGAAGTTCTTCCATATTATTAGTATTAAAGGAACAATACTACCAAGTAATATGCTTAAAATTACACAAGAAATCATTATTGATTTAGAACAGTTCCATGATATCTTTATTATTTTAATAATATTTTCAAAAAACAACTTCGCTTTATGAATTTTTTTGACTGTATGCATAATTATTACTTCTCCTAACAATTTAAACAATTCATAAGTATTTTTCCGTATAACTTGTATTGTAATATGTTTTTTTAATGTAAGCCTTGTATAATTAAACCGAATTTCATATTCTAATTGAACGACCACTTGTTGTAAGAATCCTTACAATGTATATATTACTAATTTTTCAAGATAAAACAATACAAACGCCTTATAACGTATATTTTCGTTCATGAATGTCATATATTTTTATAATGTTCCGTTTATAACCATTTTTTTGCTTTTTACAACATATTTATTTACATATTTTATTTTTTATGTTATTTTATAAATAATAAATTGTTAAAGGTGATTAAAATGATAAGTATTTTATCTAACAAAATGACACTATATATAAAAGAAAATAGCAATATTAAAACAGATGAAGATTTAGAAAAAATAAACTATGCATTACAAGCAGTTATAGGTGAAACATTCAAAATAGCAATATTAATAAGTTTATTTTTAATACTAGGAAAAATAAATTATCTTTTATTTTCAATGATGATTTTATTTACCCTTAGAAGCTTTGTAGGTGGATATCACTGCGACACTACATTAAAATGTTTGTTATATTCAACAATATTATTTTTAATAACCTCATTGATAGGTCCACTACTCCCTATATTTAATGTTCTGTTTTATTATACAATTTCAGCATTGAGTATATTTATAGTTGCAATTTATGCCCCATTTTTAAACAAAAAAAGGCCTATTAAAAGCAAAAAAAGAAGATGGATTATAAAACTAATCTCCATCTTCGTAACTATATTTTGGTTTAGCATTTTATTGTTTTACATAAACTCATCAACTTATTTAAACTGTGGATTTTTAACAATTATATTAGAGGTAATTCAATTCTTACTAACTAGAAAGGAGTATGATTATGAAAATTAAATCAAAATCAGTAGTAAATATAATGGGTCTATTCTTAATAGCTGTAGCTGGACTTATAAGTAATATAAATTGTTTTGGCTTAATTGGAGAGCCTACGCCTCCTAAAAGTTTGCTTAAATAATATTTTAAAAACAGTATAATTGTCCTCAAAGAATAGCTGAACATCACTGCCGTTTTTTTCAGCTATTTTTTTTATATTATAAAGTCCATATCCTCTATTTTCCCCTTTTTTAGTAGAAAACCCTCTTTCGAATATGTTTTCTATAGTATCTGGTTTTATTGTTATTCCACTATTTCTAACCTCTACAATATTAATATTTCCTTCTACACATATATTTAATATAACCACCTTCTCAATATTACTATTTGCAAGGGATTGAAAAGCATTATCTAATAGATTATTTAGTATATCAGAAATTTCATAATCATTTAAACTATTTTCTAATGAATTATTCGTCACATTAAATAAAAATTTTATATTTAATCTATCTGCTTCACACATTTTATTATATATTATAGCTTTAATTATAATATTATCTATATATACTATATCTTCTATACTATTATTTGAATTTTTCAATGACGTAATATACTTCTTTAATTCATGCTTAACTTCATTTTCACTTGCTACTTCTACTATTGCATTTATGGTATTTAAATAATTTTTAAAATCATGCTGTTTCCGTCTTGTCTCTTCTACTATATCAATTAATATAGGATTATACTTATTTTGCAATTCTGCAACCTTTTTATCTTCACTTATTTTAGCTATATAATAGTATAAAAATATATTTAATGATAACATCAAGGATACAATTAAAATATATATTATCAAGTTATTCAATATTATATTTTTATTATATGCCCATATAAATTTAGAAAATAATATACATAGACCTAAATTAATTATAAAATAATATATTATCTTAGACTCTAACTCAACTAAACTCCTTATTTTTGTACTAAAATTGCATCTTAATATGGCAATGATAAAAATTAATTCAAATATAATAATAGTAATATTCAATATAAATTTATCTGAATATGTAAATCCAATTAACTTCACAAAAGCAATAATACTTATCTGCGTTACTATATTTATACAAATAATCACAATAAATTGCATTAATGTCTTAATAAAAGATTTATTATAAATAAATTTAATTAAAAATATTATACTTAAATATCTAATAAGTAGATTCAAATAAATACTTATATTCATCGTCATAACCACTATGCACGAACTTATCACAATTACGAATAAATTTTTAAACCAATCAGTTTTATTTTTCAAATAAAACTTTGACCATAATACCATAATCACAGTCAATTCAATGAAGTTAACCGAAGATTCCTTTAATACATCTAGCATTTAATACACTCCATTTCATAACAAATTCAATTTTTTATAATTATTGAAATCGTTCCATTATTGTATTTTTGAATTTGTAACCTAAAAGAGCATTTTTATCATAATTTTCAAAGTAAATTTCACTCAATTTACTATCTATACTCTCTACTTTACTTATATTGTTAATGTTCACAGCAAATGATTTATGGCACTGAATTATATTGTCACAGTTTATAAGCTTAAGAATGTTCTTTAGTGCTAAATTATTAACTTTGTAAACACCATTTACTGTATGTATCATACGTATTCGAAGCTGCACTTCTATAAAAATTATTTCATCAACATATATTTTTACATAAATGCCTTTTCTAATTTCAAATACCACATAGCTCTTGTCTTTTGGGGTATCCTTTACACTGTTACCGTATAATGTAAAACGTTTTGTCATATTTACTACATCAGCTATGTCATAAGGTTTTAAGATATAGTCATAACAATGCACTTGTTTAAATGCTTGAGTTATATATTCAACATGCGTTGTTAAGAAAATAATAAAACTAAATTCGTATCTAGGTATTTGTCTTAGCTCCATTGCAAAATCTAATCCTGAAGAATTCTTTAAAGTAATATCTATATAAAATATATCTATATTATTATCATTTGTAATCTCTAAAGCTTCATCTTTATCTTCTGACTCATATATATTTATATCTTTATCTATTTGTTGTATAGTCTTTTTTAAACTTTTCCTTTGTATTTTATTATCCTCTACTATTAGCACATTCATTTGCATTGCCCCCTATTACTAAAAACATCTCATACTTATTATACCGGCTTTAAGCTCGTCTATTTTGTAATGATAACTCAACCATCCATCCCTTTTTAAAATTGTAATACCAATATATTCATCATTATTTAAATATAAAAGTTCTATTTGTGTCTACGTTTATATTAGCTGCGCGCTATTAAACACCTTTTCAATGGACACTTCTGTTGAATTTTTGATAATTTCATTTAAATTATCAAATAAAAATTTTCAGCAACAAAATAAGCCCCCCTTTTTCTGTATAACCACTAGGAGAACTTTTAAAAATATCTATTAAATATTTAATATACACTGTATTGACTACAATGAATATATATATTAAAATAAATATATATACTTAATTAAATATCTAAAGATATAATTCTCTCCTAGAGAATGTATCTGATTTATTGAACTCTTGAATTAAAGTGGCCAAACTTTGCACATTCAAGAGTTTGTATATTTCATATATAAATTCAAATTGCCAACTTTATTGTAAATATTTGTAGTTTAATTTGGTTTATTGTAACTTTATTTGATTTAATCTTACTCTGTATTACCTAAAATTTCAAGTTTTTATAATATATAGTCTTATTTCTTTTCAAATTACCTATTGTATCTTATCTTAAATCATCAAATTCGATGCTGTATATTTTATTATTATATTTATCTAATAAACTATCTTACCCAAAATAAAAAAATCTTCTCCAAATCTAAAAAACCTCTCCCCCTCCTCCATATATATAAGTTAAATCATCACCGCAGGTGTTGTAATATTAACGACTTCAGAAGGAAATTTATATTCCCACTAATATTTCTTCTCTGCTATAGTATGTGGCACCCACTTATATAAATAGGTGACCTTCCTTCTGAAATGTCGTTAAAACCCCAAAGGAGGAATCACCCATGAACAAAACCCAAATAATAAAATCCCTGATCCCAGGAGCATTACTATCCTATGAAAAATACAACATTCTCCCCTCACTCACCATAGCTGAGGCAATACTCGAAACAGGCTGGCTCCAATATGTCAAATCATCTCCTGCGGAGCTGCAATTAACGACTTCAGAAGGAGATTTAGACTTCCACTAAAGTTTTATTTTTGTTATAGTATGTGTCTCCCACTTATAAAAGTTGGGGACTTTCCTTCTGAAATGTCGTTAAAGGTAATAATATCTTCGGAATCAAATGGACAAATGGTTGTGGCTATGAAGTTCAAGAACTTAATACTCATGAATGGATTAACGGAGTCAAAACCCCCATGGTGTGCAAATTTAGAAAGTATGATTCTCTAGATGATAGCATCCTCGACCATGGAAAGCTTTTAAGCTTCACTAGGTACAAATCTGTAATAACATCTAAAGACTACAAGGAGGCCTGCCAGAACGTTTATAATTCAGGTTATTGTACCGATACTGATTACCCTAAAAAGCTTATCTCTATAATTGAAGAAAATAAGCTTTATATTTATGATGCTCCTAGATCTGAAATCTCTAAAAACAATTCTTCAGAAGACATTAAGTATTTGCAAAAGTGTTTAAACCTTATGAAAATAAGAGACACAAATAATAATACTTTATCTATGGATGGATTCATTGGTCCACTAACCATAAGCGCAATTAAAAAGCTTCAGGACATACTTAATCTTTCTATGTATGGCATGTGTGGACCTGAAATATTATCTGCAGTTAAAAGTATTATGGAAAGGCCCTTATGTAGCATTAATTCTATGGGGTACAAAACAGCTATAAGATATATTCAGTGGAGAACTGGAGCCTCTATTGATGGCATTTATGGAAATGAAACTGCACGCCTTGTTAAGACCTATCAGCAAAATAATAAATTAGTGGCAGATGGAATTGTAGGAAAAAACACTTGGGATAGATTATTATCCTAAAACAAAAATTTATCAAAACACCTTATCTTTGCTTTCCATTTTCAACTTACCAACAATAAATAATACCGTAGAATTAACATTCTACGGTATTATTTACTTTTATTAATTTTGATTTCCTTGCTTCATTCCTAAGCCCCATCCACCACCATTGCCA
>NZ_JAAMNI020000003.1:0-140976 GCF_011065955.2 Clostridium sp. FP2 | reverse complement strand
AAACTTTTTGCAGCTGAACTTAAAAGTTGTTTTTCAAAAGAGGAGCTTGAAGCAATAGCAAGAGAAACAGGTTTTGTGAAAAGAAAAGGTAAAATTCGCGCATGGGAATTCGTTTGCTTATGCTGCTTTATGGATGCAGAGGTTGCGAATAATACACTTGTTACCTTATGTACAAAACTTAGTGCCAAAATAGGAATAGTTATTTCTAATCAAGCATTAGATCAACGTTTAAATGAAAAATGCGTGGAATTTTTAAAGAAAATTTTTGAGAATCTGTTGCGCCAAACAATAACAAATAATACTTGTATACCAAGTGTATGGGATGAACATTTCAAACGAATAAGAATACTTGATTCTACTGCTTTTCAAGTACCGGAAAGCTATAAAGATATTTACCCTGGATCTGGTGGCTGTTCTCAAGCTTCAGGTGTAAAAATACAACTAGAATATGAATTGAAATCTGGAAATCTTCTTAATATACAAGTAGGAGCTGGCTCTGGAAGCGACAATACTTTTGGGAGCAAAATAAGAGATACTATCAAAGCTGGGGATCTTATTTTAAGAGATCTTGGATATTTCAACTTTGAAGATTTTTTGGATATAGAAGATAGAGTAGCTTTTTACATATCAAGACTCAAACCTAATATAGCAGTATATATAGACAATGAGGATATAGAGTACTATAAGAATGGCGCCCCCAAAAAATCAAGCCTTTTTAAAAGAATCTATATTTCTGACATAATGAAACAGATGGCAGAGGGGGAACGTTATGAAATTAAGGATGTCTATGTAGGTAAGGAAAAGACACTAAAAACAAGGCTTATTTTATATAAACTAACAAATGATCAATTGAAAAAAAGAACAGAAAAATCTGTGAAGAACGCTAAGAAAAAGGGTATAGAAAAAAGTGATAATACTATTGAATTATTAGGGATATCTATTTATATAACCAATATTACAGAAGAAGTTTTAAGTGCAAAACAGGTTCATGAATTTTACA
Source organism: Clostridium sp. FP2 (assembly GCF_011065955.2). Classification (NCBI taxonomy): domain Bacteria; kingdom Bacillati; phylum Bacillota; class Clostridia; order Eubacteriales; family Clostridiaceae; genus Clostridium; species Clostridium sp. FP2. Next base: position 139,976 of record NZ_JAAMNI020000003.1, on the reverse strand, counting down.
GCTTAAGATGGCAGGTGGAAATAATTTTTAAAACATGGAAATCCATATTTAGTATACAGGTTGTAAAGTTAGTTAAAATAGAACGGTTTCAATGTCAGCTTTATGGGAAACTTATTTTGCTACTCATAAGCTCTGTTATAATGTTTAAAATGAGGACTTTAGCCTTAGAAAATAAAGGGCTTGAAGCCAGTGAAATTAAGACTTGTGAAATAGTTCATGAATATATTGATGGGATATATTTTGAGCTTATCAAATTTCCTAATAAAGTTTTTAATACGTTAAAATTAATATTTGAAAATGTAGTTAGGAATGGTCTGAAATCTCATAAAAAGGATAAGAAAACTGTTTTTGATATTCTCGGAGTTTGTTATAAACTAACATCAACACAGGCTAAAGTTGCAGCATAAAACAACTTAATAAAGTTGTAAAATTTCCACTATATACGTGGTTTTTTTTGGTGTACCCTAAAATTCTTTGAATACTAATGTACACTTAAAATTTACCATTGAAACTCATTAAAAGAAAAATAATTGATAACATCTATCATTTAATAATGACTTACTAATGTTCAATAGGGCTTAGCTTGATGGCTATGTTGCCGTACCCCACACGGAGATATCCCCAGTTCGATTTAAGCAATTTGTAAACATTAACCAAATTTAAAAATACGGGAGTTTGGGCTTAGAACCCTTGTCGGGCATCTTTTATTGTCTGGCCGAATGTGTTAAGAATTGTTCATTTGATTCTATTCGGTTTTGCGTATATAATGACCTTAACATAACTTTTGGAGGATGCTTAGATTATATTTCGGTACAGCAGGTCGCCAATAAATGGGGTATTTCAGAACGCAGTTACAGGAACTTTGCGAGGGAAATCAATATATGGGGCTGTCCGTTTTGAAGATGCGTGGGCAATCCCCAAAAGTACAGATAAACCGGTGGATGCAAGAAAAAGCTCAAAAGTGATAAATGATGGAGGTCTAATGGTATGCAAAATAATATTTTGATTATTGATGATGACATAGAACTATGTCAATTACTTAAAAAATGTGTAGAAAAGGAGAGCCTAACCGCTGATGTTGCCCATACCGGAACTGACGGCTTAAATCGGATAGCACAAGATAACTATTACCTCATTGTTTTGGATGTCATGTTGCCGGGAATGGACGGATTTCAGGTGCTTCAAAAAATAAGAGAAATGAGCGCTGTTCCGGTGTTGATGCTTACTGCGAGAATTGCAAGTGCCGACAAGGTAAATGGCCTGCGTTCCGGTGCTGACGACTATCTGACAAAGCCTTTTGACATCGAAGAATTTATCGCCCGCGTCTTGTCTTTGATCCGCAGATATACAACCTTAAATAACTGTTCTAGCGAGGAACCTAATAAGCTCTCTTTTCAGAATCTTACTATCGACTTGGACACCCGGATTGTTAACATTGGAGATGGGCAAGCTGAGCTTTATGCAAAGGAATTTGACATTCTCTGCTACCTTGCAAAAAATCAGGGCAGAATTCTGACCAAGCAGCAGATATATGAAGAAATATGGCAGGAACAATATGCTTATGATGACAACAACATCATGGGATATATTAGCAAACTACGAAAGCAAATTGAGCCTGATCCAAACAATCCGATCTACATCCAGACGGTCAAAGGCGTAGGCTACCGCTTTAGCCGGGAGGTATAACCATGGATGGAGGCTATGTGAGTCTTTCGTTATTTGTGGCTGTGTTGCTTATTGCCATTACCGCCGTCATTTCCACTTTGCTACTCTGCCGCAAAGTGCACAATGTAAAGTTGAAACTAAAGGATATTTCAGAAGCACTCGACGACATCGCACAAGGCAACAGCAATAGAAAAATACTGGCTAAACCTAGCAATATGATTTCTATTATCTGCTATAAAATGAATGATATTGTTCATGAGTTTCGAGAACAAGTCATTGATTTAAAAAAAGCGGAGAAATCGAACGGGCAATTGATGACAAGTCTTTCCCATGATGTACGTACTCCGCTGACAACTCTTATCGGCTATTTGGATGCGGCACAGAAAGGCATTGTAGCTGGTGCGGAGCGGGAAGAATATATTGAAACCGCCCGTCTGAGGGCGCATGATATGAAAGACTATGTGGATGTGCTGTTTGAATGGTTTAAGCTCAATTCCAATGAGGAAACCTTTACAATTCAGCATGTGGAACTTGCAGAACTAACCCGAAATATTTTGAAAGACTGGGTTCCAATCTTCGAGAACACCTGTCTTGATTTCGACATTGACATCCACGAAAAGCGCATCGAGGTCAATTTGGACACAGATGCCTACTCTCGTATTCTGAATAACCTGATTCAGAATGTGCTCTCACATAGTCAGGCAAACCACGTCAAAATCATAGTTTCCCTACTTGCCGCTAATGTAATGATTGTTGTTGCAGATAATGGCACGGGAATTCCCAAACAGGATTTGCCACATGTCTTTGAACGGCTCTATAAATGCGATATGGCACGTTCTGAAAAAGGAAGTGGTCTCGGACTATCCATCGTACAGCAGCTTGTGGAAAAGATGGACGGTTCGATTGCGGTCAAAAGCGAACCGTATCAACGAACGGAGTTCATCGTACAATTTCCACTGGTTGATGAGAAAAACTGCTGAAAGGCAGGTTTTTTGTTGCTTTAATAAGATTCAAGGTTAATTCAAGGTTCGTGCAAGGTTTATGCAAGGTTGGGGTTATAAAATTAATTTATAAAGACAAAGGAGGGATTTATATTTTGAACGATTTTGTAATCGAAACAAATAATTTGACAAAGCAGTACGGCCAGCAAAAAAGTGTCGCCAATTTAAGCATCCATGTGAAGAAAGGCAGAATTTATGGTTTGCTCGGACGCAACGGTGCGGGAAAAACTACCACTATGAAGATGTTGCTGGGCCTTACGAATCCTACAGCTGGAGAAGTACGCATTTTCGGAAAAGATATTCATAAAAGCGAAAAGAAAATTCTTTCCCGAATTGGCAGCCTGATTGAATCACCAGGCTTTTATCCTAACCTTACTGGAACGGAAAACCTTAAAATTATTGCAAGGCTTCGTGGAATACCCACCCGTGATGCCATTAAGAACGCATTGGATGTGGTGGGGCTGTCTTATATGGATAAAAAACTGTTCTCACAGTATTCGCTTGGTATGAAACAGAGACTGGGCATTGCAAATGCTATTATGCATGATCCAGAGCTTTTAATTTTGGATGAACCCATCAACGGACTTGATCCCATCGGTATTGCGGAAGTCCGTGATTTCTTAAAACGACTTAGTACGCAGCAGGGTAAAACAATTTTGATTTCCAGTCATATCCTATCTGAAATGGCGTTGTTAGCGGATGACATTGGTATCATCGATCACGGTGTTTTGTTGGAAGAAAAAAGTTTGGAGGAATTGCAGCAGAAAAACAGCAGATATATTCACTTCATTGTTACAGATACATCCCAAGCTTCCCGAATTTTGGAGGTTGATTTTCACACCTCTAACTTTCATGTGGATGACGATCATAATTTACGGCTTTACGATACGGAGATTGAGGTAGCTGCCATTACCCGTAAATGGATAGAAAACGGTCTCGATGTATCAGAAGCGCATACCAAAAATGACACGTTGGAGGATTACTTCAAAAATGTCACTGGAGGTGAGGGAATTGCTTGATTTAATAATATGCGAATTTGCTAAAATCAAACGGCAGCGATTTATTCTATTTTCCATGTTAGCAGCCTGTCTCTTTCCCGTACCCATGACAGTATTAGTAGCAAAAGACCGTCTGGATTTTGAGCAGCTTTTTAGGCTAGTTGTTATGTTCGGGCATTTTCTCCTTTTGCCATGCGTACTAAGTGTGGTTGCAAGCATTCTGTTTTTTATGGAGAGGGACAGCGACATGCTAAAAAATCTGATAACCATACCGGTTAATAAAACCAAACTTGTAGTAGCAAAGCTGACCGTGCTATTGATTGTAGCTGTGCTATATTCTATAGCTGGTTTAGGTGCTACGATCATCGGCGGATTAATTGTGGGTACCGTAGAAGGAATAGTTTTTAAATTGGGACTAAGCGTCGTCCTTGGTATCATGTTCTTTGTCTCAGTCCTTCCCGTTATCATTCTCATTGTCTATTTCAACAAAAGCTATATTCTCTCCACCATAATTGCTTTCTTTTATTCTTTTTTAAATTTTGCCATAGCGCTTAATATAATAAGTTTTGCCCATAATATTGTTCTCATTACCGTATTGCCTGCTTCGATCATTATGCGTTGGTGGATGTCTTTTTGGAGTGGACTCACCGCAGAAAACGCTATAATTAGAAAACCATATATGTTATCCACTCCTGTTTGTGCGGGCATACTTTTTTTAATAGCGGTAATATCGATTTTGCTGATTTCAATAACATACAAAAAGCAGGAAGATTAGGAGGAAACTATGATTAATATAATTGTTACAGAGTTTCAAAAGCTCAAACGCTACAGCATTCTTTGGGTCGGCAATGTGGCAGTGCTATTTTCAGCACTTTTAGCAGCTTTTCAACAAACCAGCATGAAAGGTCATGAAATGCTGCAGTATGAGAATTATGCGAACAGCGTCATATGGAACAACTTCAGCATGGCTTTCCCGTTTATGATTGTTCTGATAGGAGGCTACATAATAAACCGTGAATACGTTGATCATACATTGAAAAATATGTTGACTGTGCCTATTCCATTTCGTAAATTGCTGACTGGAAAACTGATTACGGTTGGGTTTGTTACTGCATTGTATGGCCTTTTTAGCTTTATATGCACATTCATCTTGGGGGCGCTATTCTGTCATGGAAATATGTCACCGGCTCTTGTAGCAAAATCACTCTTACAACTTGTTGGGGTGGGACTTTGTTGTTATCTGGCCGTGTTACCAATCATCATATTTTTTAGTCGAAAACAAAGCGGATTTCTTGCCGGGGTCGGATTAGCATTTGTTTATGGCTTTTGTGGCATCTTTATCGCAGGTAAAAAATTGAACGATTACTACCCTATTACCGCCGGTCTTGGAATTGTTAAGTTTACGGGAGATGGTACTCTGGCCTTTAATGTTTCGGTGGAAATTGGTGTCCTGCTCCTTATGATAACGCTATCAATAGTTATGTTGCTTTGCATGAAAGGCTATGAGGATGGAGCCGCAATGCATAAAAACAAGGGTAAGAAACATGCAGTTAGACGAACATAGTTTGAAGGTTATAAATGCCAATCATATGGACAGATTTTTGTTGCATTCCAGCGAAATATTGGCAAGATAATTGTGCGTGATTTGCCTTTAAAATTTGATATTGGTATGATACACTGAGGGGAGATTGTGTTAGTAGTAAATAAAGCGAGACAACCTATATAGGGGGTATAAGTAGTAACTGAACAGAAATCAGCTATAAGCCTATAAATATATGGTCATAACTAAACCTACCCTGTACACAGTAGGTGTTAGAGAATACCAATTATTTAATATGAACGTTCAAAAACACAAAAATTAGATATATTGAACGCTCTATATACCGTTTAAAAAAGTACACTTTTATGAACGATATAAAAAAATATCCAATGAGGGCTCATTAATTCTTTATAAGCCATCATTGGATATTTTTTATTAGTGGTTAAACAAGTATTTAAATTCAAAATCCATTTTTTTTACACCCTTATAGCCGTTTTGGGTTCCGTTACTACCTGTACCCCATTACTAGGGTGGGATAAGAATTAAACGGATTAAATTGGAGAATAATACCAGTAATTATCAATGAATGGAATTCAAACGAGCTGAAATGGTAGGTATTTTATTATTTCTTATATTTCTCAATAAACTCTAGCAGAGCTAGAGAGTATAAATCTTGCATCTTGAATTGATTATTATTTTTACAGAAGTCTAACCAGGATTTATTGACGTTATCATAAACTTTTATTAATCTACCTTTTAATTCACCTTCAAACTTTCCCTTTTCAATATTTAGTTCTGGTGGCACTGGTACATCTATTATATTTTTACTTTTGTTATAGTATTGTATAACCTCTTTAAGTTGGTCTTTCATCTCTAATAATTCTGTAACTTCTGATAATGTAGTTTTTAATTCTGTGAATTCTTGCATCATTAGATTTTCTTGTTTACTTATACTTTTGTTATCAATTTGTATAACTTCTTTAATGCCCACCACATCACGGTTAACACTTATCTGTGGTACCTTTTTAATATTATCATGTGGTTGTATTGCTATATTATTATCTTTGTAATATTGACGGGTATCTAGGTTATATACATAGCCTATTTTAACAAACCTATCTCGAAATGTTGTCTTGCTCATATTTAGATCACTGCTAATACTTCTTAAACTTTTACCTTTTTCAAGCAAACTATTTATATATTTGAGTTGCATTAATATCTCTAGCTTATTAAATTCAACCTTTGTCATTTATCCCCCCACCTTTTACAAATGTTATAGTTTTATATAAGTTGTATGTTTGTATAATACATGTTATATAAAAGTTATACTTTTGTATATTCTATGAATAACATAAAAGTCCTCTATGCATTTTAGGAAAATAAAAAAAACATAATTTCTATAAATAGAAATTCTCTATGCTCTTATCTTTTATATCCTCATTGATTCCAATATATCTTAAAGTAACACTAGGTGAGGAATGGTTAAATATTTGTTGAAGTAGTGCAACATCTTTATTTTGTTTGTAGTGCCAGTACCCAAAGGTCTTTCTTAATGTGTGAGTACCTATCTCCTGAAGCCCAATATGCTCAGCTGCACTATTAAGTATTCGATATGCTTGGACTCTACTAATGGGCTTATTTTCGCCTTTCCTACTCTGGAATAGGTATTCTTCATCCGACATTGTCTTAATATATTTGTCTATTTCTATTTTTAATAATGAATTGATTAAAAACCTTTTAATTTTATTTGTTTTTTGCTCTATTATTTTAATATGTGTTTTATCTTTTAAATCCTTAACTTTTAATTCTAATATATCACCGATCCGAAGACCCGTATTAATCCCAACAACAAACAGTAAGTAGTTTTTATATCCTGTTTTCAATAATTCGATTTTCATTTCTTCAAGCTTTTCTCTATCTCTAATTGGTTGAACCAGCTTCATGATCTACAACTCCTTAATATTATAATTAAGTCATTTATAATACATTCAATGTTACAAGTCAACATGTTATGTTACATTCAAAATGAAATTTTTAAGGAATGGGCAATAGCTTCAATGTGAATGTAACTCAATTACTATTGTGTTACTTTCATTGTTTTTAAATTGCAGCTTCTGACTGTTATGACCACAATATAAATCTCTATTTCTTTATGCCTGTTGGTGTGATTCAGAGAAATGTTGGCGAGACCCCTACTATGAAAGTATCCGACTTCCTACTGGCATTTGCGTTCCTTACTTCTTCAGTTTGTACTGCATACTTTTCATTTGAAAAGACCAAGTAGGATCTCCCACATTATGATATAATAAAGATTAAATAGCGATAGTGGTAATTATAGAAATATATACATATCATATTCCATTAATTGTTAGCGTCTCAAAAATCTATAGTTAATTGCAACAACAATAAAATATTATATTTTTGCCTATTTCCATAATATCAAAAATATAAAAGTGTATCAAAGACATTAATAGGTTTTTGATCTTATGGAGATTCATTTTTGCACGAATTGTCGTACCTCTTATAATTATAAAAGAAAACAATATAAATGTATTGACAAGTTAATAATACAATTGTATTATTAACTTAAAGGAGGTTTTAATTATGGATTTTAAAAAACTTCCACAAACGGAATTGGAAGTCATGAATTTAATTTGGAGTAATGAAGAAACTTTATCAACAAATGAGGTTGCTGAGATAATCACGCTTCAAAAGGGATGGAAAGCTGGAACAACATCTACACTTTTAAACCGTTTAATAAAAAAGGATTTTCTTTCAACAGAAAAGCGAGGAAAACAGTTTTACTATTTTCCAAAGGTAGAAGAAAAAGAATATAAGTCTTTAGAAACAAAGGAATTTTTTAAAAATATTCATGGTAATTCTTTAACTAGCCTTGTATCAATGTTACATGATACTAAGGACATATTATCAGATGAGGATTTAGAAAAACTAGATAGAATGATAAAAAATAGGTACTGATATGGCAAAAATATTGGTTGAAAACATTATAGAAGCTTCAATAATAGGCAGCTTATGGATTTCATTGCTATTAATATTCAGAAAAAAAGTACTTAGTAAATATAGTGCAAATTTCAATTACTATATTTGTATAGTTATAATTTTAAGAATGGTTCTGACTTTTAAAATTTCAATGTATATTCCTACAAATGTGTTAACGTTAAAAGATAAAGTAAGTTATATAAGTCAAGTAATTCCTAGTGGTGTCTATGATATCATGGATAAAATTAGTTGGTTTACAACTATAATCCCATATCTTTATTTCATAACAGCTTCAATAATATTTATATTTATTGTTATATGTAACAAAAGGTTTAATAGCAGTATTAAAAAGGCTTCAAGAAATATATACAATGTAAAAATCATGAGAATATATTTTAAATTGAAAAATGAAATGGGTATCAAAAGAAATATTCCTCTTAAATTTTGTAGTAGTATTTCAACACCCTTTATTATGGGCACAGTAAAACCAACAATTATATTACCAGAAAGAACATATGAGGATGAAGATTTAAAATGGATAATAAAACATGAATTGATTCATTTTAAAAGAAAAGATTGGATATATAAATTTCTAAGTATTTTAGTTATATCAATACATTTCTTTAATCCTTTAGTTTATAAGTTAAAAAGTATTTTAAATGAAGAATGTGAATTATCATGTGATGAAAAACTCTTAAAATCACTAGGAATTGATGAAAGAAAAAATTATGCCTTAACACTTATAAATTCAATTAAATTTAATAATCAGTTTAAATTATCAAATAGCTTAATATCATCCTTTAATGATGATAAAAATATAATAAATAGGAGAATTGAGAGTATGTTAAATTTGAAATCAAAGAAAAAAGGAATAATTATAGGGGCATTACTGATTGTACTTTCAGGAGCCTCACTATTCTCAGTAAAGGTATTTGCTGATACACCAGAAGATCATATTAATGATAATATGAATATAGTTCAACAGAAATCGCAGGATGATTTAGAGCAAGGAGCCAAAGATAAGGATTTGAAGATTTTAAATAAAGATGGTACAAAAGTTTATAGTAAAACTATTCAAGCATCAGCAGAACTATCGCAGGATGTAGTTAAATAATTATATAAAAATAAGGTGATTTCAATCACCTTATTTTTATATAATTATTAACCTGCACCGTTAATTAACTTTTGCACCGCTAATTAATTTATTCCAAGTATTAGGACCAACCGTTCCATCAGCTGATAAGTTATTATTGTTTTGGAAATCAACAACAGCTTGTTGTGTGTTTGGTCCAAACTTAGCATCAACTGTACCAATCGAATAGTTGTTACTACTTAGTAATATTTGAACACAAGTAACAGCTTCACCAGAAGTTATATGGTTATACCCTACATAATTAGTATTAATATTTGTATGCCATTGACCAGGACCATTTGTGCGTGTTATTGTCAAGTTACCCAATACATCTACATATAGCATATAACTATTCGCAGCAGTAAGAGCCCTACTCCTGGAAGAGAATCCAATAGTTTTACTTATAACACCACTTTGTTTAAGTTCAGAATTAATTGGATCACCAGGCTGATCAGCATATACTGTAGTTGTTAATATTGGTGCAGTTACAACTATTGTTGCCATAAGTAATGATAGAATTCTTTTTTTCATAAATATCCACCCCGATTGTATTATTAGTAATGGGGGTATGGACACATAGCCATCAAGCTAAGAAAATTCTATAAAAATAAAGCCCCCCATTTGTAAAAATGTTATTATTTGAAAGATAATAAAAACACAGCAATGGGGGTAATTTACAAATGATAGAAGAAAACTTAAAATTGGATAAAGATATAAAACTTTTTGCAGCTGAACTTAAAAGTTGTTTTTCAAAAGAGGAGCTTGAAGCAATAGCAAGAGAAACAGGTTTTGTGAAAAGAAAAGGTAAAATTCGCGCATGGGAATTCGTTTGCTTATGCTGCTTTATGGATGCAGAGGTTGCGAATAATACACTTGTTACCTTATGTACAAAACTTAGTGCCAAAATAGGAATAGTTATTTCTAATCAAGCATTAGATCAACGTTTAAATGAAAAATGCGTGGAATTTTTAAAGAAAATTTTTGAGAATCTGTTGCGCCAAACAATAACAAATAATACTTGTATACCAAGTGTATGGGATGAACATTTCAAACGAATAAGAATACTTGATTCTACTGCTTTTCAAGTACCGGAAAGCTATAAAGATATTTACCCTGGATCTGGTGGCTGTTCTCAAGCTTCAGGTGTAAAAATACAACTAGAATATGAATTGAAATCTGGAAATCTTCTTAATATACAAGTAGGAGCTGGCTCTGGAAGCGACAATACTTTTGGGAGCAAAATAAGAGATACTATCAAAGCTGGGGATCTTATTTTAAGAGATCTTGGATATTTCAACTTTGAAGATTTTTTGGATATAGAAGATAGAGTAGCTTTTTACATATCAAGACTCAAACCTAATATAGCAGTATATATAGACAATGAGGATATAGAGTACTATAAGAATGGCGCCCCCAAAAAATCAAGCCTTTTTAAAAGAATCTATATTTCTGACATAATGAAACAGATGGCAGAGGGGGAACGTTATGAAATTAAGGATGTCTATGTAGGTAAGGAAAAGACACTAAAAACAAGGCTTATTTTATATAAACTAACAAATGATCAATTGAAAAAAAGAACAGAAAAATCTGTGAAGAACGCTAAGAAAAAGGGTATAGAAAAAAGTGATAATACTATTGAATTATTAGGGATATCTATTTATATAACCAATATTACAGAAGAAGTTTTAAGTGCAAAACAGGTTCATGAGTTTTACAGCCTAAGATGGCAGATCGAAATAGTTTTTAAAACATGGAAATCCATATTTAGTATACAGGTTGTAAAGTTAGTTAAAATAGAACGGTTTCAATGTCAACTTTATGGAAAACTTATTTTGCTACTCATAAGCTCTGCTGTAATGTTTAAAATGAGGACTTTAGCTTTAGAAAATAAAGGGCTTGAAGCCAGTGAAATTAAGACTTGTGAAATAGTTCATGAATATATTGATGGGATATACTCTGAGCTTATCAAATTCCCTAATAAAATTTTAAATACTTTAAAATTAATATTTGAAAATGTAGTTAAGAATGGTCTGAAATCTCATAAAAAGGATAAGAAAACTGTTTTTGATATTCTCGGAGTTTGTTATAAACTAACATCAACACAGGCTAAAGTTGCAGCATAAAACAACTTAATAAAGTTGTAAAATTTCCACTATATACGTGGTTTTTTTTGGTGTACCCTAAAATTCTTTGAATACTAATGTACACTTAAAATTTACCATTGAAACTCATTAAAAGAAAAATAATTGATAACATCTATCATTTAATAATGACTTACTAATGTTCAATAGGGCTTAGCTTGATGGCTATGGGGTATGGACACGATTCGTGTAAAAAGCTGTAAATTGTATCGTTTGTCCATTTAAAACACTTAGATACATTAGTTTTAATTAAGTATTTTAATCACCTTGAATACTTATGTAGATAGTTTTAAGTAGGCTAAACTTATAAATCTTATTTATTAAGTCTCATTTTTCATACAACTTGTCTATATAAAGTATATTATATAGACAAGTTTAGATATATAGATAGCTCAAATGTAAATAGTTTACTCATACTATTGGTTTTTACAAGAATCGGTGCCATACCCCTAATTAATTACTTAATACAAGTGTACTTTTAAATTCATAGATTGTCAATAAGTGTTTTCAATGTATAAACGATACAATTTTGGGTTTGCGTAGCAATGGAACAGAAACGGGGTGTTTTTGCCCATCCCCCCGAAAAGGTGCAATAAGCAAATTATCTAAAAGAACTTCTTTAAATATTTTCCTTTTGATGTATAATTGTTAATGTTTCTTCCCGTTGCCATTTTGAAAGCTGCTTACCAAATATCGGGACAAATTCTTGCTGTTCTGTAAAAACCTTTATTATGCGTTCAATAGTTGCATCATCCAAGACGTGAGGTTTTTTTACGAGCTTCCAATAGATTCTTTAATTGATTTTTAGTCTCTGAAAACTGGCCATCTATCATGTCTGCAATCATTGATAAATTTCTAATAGGTTGCCAATTCGGTTTTTGTCTATTGTTCATTTTTCACACTCCAAATTAATTCATATTCCATAAAATATTAACTTAATTATACTATTTTTACCGTAAATTCATATATAAAAATTTAAAATGTTTTTTGATAATAATAGGGATAAAAACCATGCATTATAATAATGTGTTATACTAAACTAAATATTAAAATATACCTACAAACATTATACAATTGTACAAACTTAGTCTTATTGGAGTCAAAATATAGGGTGATTTGATATAATAAAGTCAGTGGTATCAAGAGCTATAGCATGTGGCTATTGTACTAAAAAAATAGGTGGACAAAAGAACACAAAAGAGGCAATAAGAAATCGCAAGCGAACGCAAAATATTTGCTTTTTAAATTAGCCAGTGTTATTTTGTCCACCTGATGTTATCTTAGTTATTAAATGTAAAAAAACAGAAGAAATCATTAATTTTCAATATTAGAAATAAAAATGCCCCTGGTAATATACCAGAGGTTTTTATTATTTAACTGATTTTAATTTCTTAATATCTTTCTAAACAACCGCTATATAAAAACTCAAAGATATTGTCAGCTTCTCTTGTATTGTAGAACTCAACCATTAAAGTATTAAACTGCAATCTATCCTTTGCCTTTATATTAAATATACCTTGACCTTCTGATATTAAAACCATGTTAGATACTAACCTAGAGGTTCTTTTATTCCCATCATAGAAAAATTGATTTAAGGCTCCCCATAGAAATATTTCAAAAGCTAAATCCGTTTTACTTTCACATCTTTTTACTAATTTAGGTAATTCATTTTTAAAAATACATTCTAGCTCTTCAGCTCTTGGAGGTATAAATTCTGTACCGGCTATTCTAACTTGACCAATTCTAAATGCCCCGCTAAATAAAGCCTCATCCTTATCCACTATGTTATTAAATTTATTAAAGATATTTATGTCAAGTTCTACATTGTTTTGGCTCACTGCATCAAATAAATAATTCCAACCATTTCTAATATTATAAATTTGTTGCTCGTCGCTTACTTTATGTTCCCCTATAGGGGTATAGCCACATAGCCATCAAGCTAAGCCCTATTGAACATTAGTAAGTCATTATTAAATGATAGATGTTATCAATTATTTTTCTTTTAATGAGTTTCAATGGTAAATTTTAAGTGTACATTAGTATTCAAAGAATTTTAGGGTACACCAAAAAAAACCACGTATATAGTGGAAATTTTACAACTTTATTAAGTTGTTTTATGCTGCAACTTTAGCCTGTGTTGATGTTAGTTTATAACAAACTCCGAGAATATCAAAAACAGTTTTCTTATCCTTTTTATGAGATTTCAGACCATTCTTAACTACATTTTCAAATATTAATTTTAAAGTATTTAAAATTTTATTAGGGAATTTGATAAGCTCAGAGTATATCCCATCAATATATTCATGAACTATTTCACAAGTCTTAATTTCACTGGCTTCAAGCCCTTTATTTTCTAAAGCTAAAGTCCTCATTTTAAACATTACAGCAGAGCTTATGAGTAGCAAAATAAGTTTTCCATAAAGTTGACATTGAAACCGTTCTATTTTAACTAACTTTACAACCTGTATACTAAATATGGATTTCCATGTTTTAAAAACTATTTCGATCTGCCATCTTAGGCTGTAAAACTCATGAACCTGTTTTGCACTTAAAACTTCTTCTGTAATATTGGTTATATAAATAGATATCCCTAATAATTCAATAGTATTATCACTTTTTTCTATACCCTTTTTCTTAGCGTTCTTCACAGATTTTTCTGTTCTTTTTTTCAATTGATCATTTGTTAGTTTATATAAAATAAGCCTTGTTTTTAGTGTCTTTTCCTTACCTACATAGACATCCTTAATTTCATAACGTTCCCCCTCTGCCATCTGTTTCATTATGTCAGAAATATAGATTCTTTTAAAAAGGCTTGATTTTTTGGGGGCGCCATTCTTATAGTACTCTATATCCTCATTGTCTATATATACTGCTATATTAGGTTTGAGTCTTGATATGTAAAAAGCTACTCTATCTTCTATATCCAAAAAATCTTCAAAGTTGAAATATCCAAGATCTCTTAAAATAAGATCCCCAGCTTTGATAGTATCTCTTATTTTGCTCCCAAAAGTATTGTCGCTTCCAGAGCCAGCTCCTACTTGTATATTAAGAAGATTTCCAGATTTCAATTCATATTCTAGTTGTATTTTTACACCTGAAGCTTGAGAACAGCCACCAGATCCAGGGTAAATATCTTTATAGCTTTCCGGTACTTGAAAAGCAGTAGAATCAAGTATTCTTATTCGTTTGAAATGTTCATCCCATACACTTGGTATACAAGTATTATTTGTTATTGTTTGGCGCAACAGATTCTCAAAAATTTTCTTTAAAAATTCCACGCATTTTTCATTTAAACGTTGATCTAATGCTTGATTAGAAATAACTATTCCTATTTTGGCACTAAGTTTTGTACATAAGGTAACAAGTGTATTATTCGCAACCTCTGCATCCATAAAGCAGCATAAGCAAACGAATTCCCATGCGCGAATTTTACCTTTTCTTTTCACAAAACCTGTTTCTCTTGCTATTGCTTCAAGCTCCTCTTTTGAAAAACAACTTTTAAGTTCAGCTGCAAAAAGTTTTATATCTTTATCCAATTTTAAGTTTTCTTCTATCATTTGTAAATTACCCCCATTGCTGTGTTTTTATTATCTTTCAAATAATAACATTTTTACAAATGGGGGGCTTTATTTTTATAGAATTTTCTTAGCTTGATGGCTATGGGGTATAGCCAACATTTCCGACAAAACCCCCGTTAAGGAATATAGTTCCATAAACCTTCGTTTTCGGTACTTAAATATAAGCCTTAGAAATAGTCACTTTATACGTGATTTTCAGTTCCAAAACTATTACCAAAAACAAAGTATCAAAACAGCTCTAACATAACCTTTATGGTAATTATTTTTAAATACTATTTGCTTAACGTAGGCAAAAGTCATGGGTTATATCCATTTTATGTCTTAAAGGGGGTTTTGTCGAAAATGTTGGCGCTACCCCATAGCCATCAAGCTAAGCCCTATTGAACATTAGTAAGTCATTATTAAATGATAGATGTTATCAATTATTTTTCTTTTAATGAGTTTCAATGGTAAATTTTAAGTGTACATTAGTATTCAAAGAATTTTAGGGTACACCAAAAAAAACCACGTATATAGTGGAAATTTTACAACTTTATTAAGTTGTTTTATGCTGCAACTTTAGCCTGTGTTGATGTTAGTTTATAACAAACTCCGAGAATATCAAAAACAGTTTTCTTATCCTTTTTATGAGATTTCAGACCATTCTTAACTACATTTTCAAATATTAATTTTAAAGTATTTAAAATTTTATTAGGGAATTTGATAAGCTCAGAGTATATCCCATCAATATATTCATGAACTATTTCACAAGTCTTAATTTCACTGGCTTCAAGCCCTTTATTTTCTAAAGCTAAAGTCCTCATTTTAAACATTACAGCAGAGCTTATGAGTAGCAAAATAAGTTTTCCATAAAGTTGACATTGAAACCGTTCTATTTTAACTAACTTTACAACCTGTATACTAAATATGGATTTCCATGTTTTAAAAACTATTTCGATCTGCCATCTTAGGCTGTAAAACTCATGAACCTGTTTTGCACTTAAAACTTCTTCTGTAATATTGGTTATATAAATAGATATCCCTAATAATTCAATAGTATTATCACTTTTTTCTATACCCTTTTTCTTAGCGTTCTTCACAGATTTTTCTGTTCTTTTTTTCAATTGATCATTTGTTAGTTTATATAA
This sequence comes from Clostridium sp. FP2, assembly GCF_011065955.2. NCBI lineage: Bacteria > Bacillati > Bacillota > Clostridia > Eubacteriales > Clostridiaceae > Clostridium > Clostridium sp. FP2. The sequence continues at coordinate 123,794 of NZ_JAAMNI020000003.1, read as the reverse complement.
AATAAGCCTTGTTTTTAGTGTCTTTTCCTTACCTACATAGACATCCTTAATTTCATAACGTTCCCCCTCTGCCATCTGTTTCATTATGTCAGAAATATAGATTCTTTTAAAAAGGCTTGATTTTTTGGGGGCGCCATTCTTATAGTACTCTATATCCTCATTGTCTATATATACTGCTATATTAGGTTTGAGTCTTGATATGTAAAAAGCTACTCTATCTTCTATATCCAAAAAATCTTCAAAGTTGAAATATCCAAGATCTCTTAAAATAAGATCCCCAGCTTTGATAGTATCTCTTATTTTGCTCCCAAAAGTATTGTCGCTTCCAGAGCCAGCTCCTACTTGTATATTAAGAAGATTTCCAGATTTCAATTCATATTCTAGTTGTATTTTTACACCTGAAGCTTGAGAACAGCCACCAGATCCAGGGTAAATATCTTTATAGCTTTCCGGTACTTGAAAAGCAGTAGAATCAAGTATTCTTATTCGTTTGAAATGTTCATCCCATACACTTGGTATACAAGTATTATTTGTTATTGTTTGGCGCAACAGATTCTCAAAAATTTTCTTTAAAAATTCCACGCATTTTTCATTTAAACGTTGATCTAATGCTTGATTAGAAATAACTATTCCTATTTTGGCACTAAGTTTTGTACATAAGGTAACAAGTGTATTATTCGCAACCTCTGCATCCATAAAGCAGCATAAGCAAACGAATTCCCATGCGCGAATTTTACCTTTTCTTTTCACAAAACCTGTTTCTCTTGCTATTGCTTCAAGCTCCTCTTTTGAAAAACAACTTTTAAGTTCAGCTGCAAAAAGTTTTATATCTTTATCCAATTTTAAGTTTTCTTCTATCATTTGTAAATTACCCCCATTGCTGTGTTTTTATTATCTTTCAAATAATAACATTTTTACAAATGGGGGGCTTTATTTTTATAGAATTTTCTTAGCTTGATGGCTATGTGGCGCTACCCCTTATATTCTATATTTGTATCTTTAATTGTTTCTGAAAAGTCTTTTATATTTATACCAAATTGTCTTATAAATTTATTAGTTGGAATTTTATCTTCTTTAAATCTAAGTTTATTGGCTTTTGTATTTTTAGTTAATTCTAGTTTTTTAGGTTTACGTGTTTCTGTAGTAATGGAACAGAAATTTACAACTATTTTACATAATATAATAATTTAGCATTTTAAACATCCTAAAACATAGTTTTCATAACCGAACGTTCATAAATTTGATTTATATATTTTTCAAGCGTTGAAATACATTGGTATATAAAGCTTACATTTATGAACTATATTCTAAGTCCATAAGGTAAAAAAAATGTTAGGCATAGGATTATCAAGTATTTGACGCATGTAGGGGTAGTAATCGCAATTCGTGCAAAAGTCCCGTTTAGAAAATTTACACACCACGCTTGGTAATATAAGTAAAAACTAGTGTTAAAGTAACCATTTTTTAATTAAACCCTCTATTTTAGATTACTTAAATAATAAATGTAATGTTTATTACATTAGAATTTTTATGGAACTAACTATGATTACTATATATTTACTTAAATGTTAGGTAACTTTTCTTAACGGTAAATTTGCACAAATTGCGAGCCCTACCCGGGGTACGGCAACCATTCATGTAAAATAGGGCCACATTGAAAATATTGTAAAATGGCCCCTATAAATCTATAGTTATTAAGCCTCTTTTAGTAAATCAATATTAAAATTCAATTCGGGTGCAGCTCTTTCTTTATCTAAACTATACCTACCAAATCTATTAATATGTTGATTTATATATGGAGACAGAAGTGATAACATGGTACTATCTATTTTATGCCCTTCTTTTATAAGTTTTTCAATAGCCATAGATATATTATATACGTTGTAAAATATAACACAATTAGCAACTAAATGATTATATTTAATTACTTTTCTTTGTTCTGATCTGTCATTCTCACTGATAACACCCTCACCACCAAAAAACAACCACTTAATAAATCCATTAAATGCTTCACTTTTATTAGTTGACTCTTGTATTGTTCTTCTAATATTTATATCAGATATGTATTGTAATAAAAAGCATGTTCTTTCAACTCTTCCAAGTTCCTTAAAAGCTTGATACAGCTTATTCTTCTTGCTATAATTAGATAATCTTTTTAAAATTGTTGAAGGGGTTATTTTACCCGTTTTTATTGAAAGAGCTACTCTTAACATATCAGGCAAATATGTTTCTATAAGCTTCCAATCAATTTCATCTGAAAAAATGCTTTCTATATGCTCATAGGTGCAAGTCTTATCAGCTTTAAAAAAGGTTAGATCTTTCCAATTCCTTATTCTTGGCATTAATTTTATTCCAAGCAAGGATGAAAGTCCAAATATTGTTGTGTTTTGACCTTGTGTATCAGCGTGATATGTATCAGGCTGTATGTCGGACTCATTTTTAATATTTTCATCTAATATATAAACGCCTTCCCAAACTCCACAAGGAATAAAACTACTAAATAAAGCTATGTATAAATCGGATACATGGTAATACCCTATTCCGCCATACCCACCATAACGAATATGATATTCAGATATAAGGTTTTTTTCATATAAATCCCATTTGGTGCCATCTGCGGATGCTCTTTCACCAGTTCCCCAATATTTAGGCAATGAAAAACAATTGTAAGCATTTATTACTCTATTAATGGCTTTATCTAGTTTTTCTTCTGTTATATGCCTTTGATTTATCCAAGCTACTTGCTTTCTATTTAAGTCCTCTAATGATCTTGATGTTTGAGTTGGACCAAGATTACATCCATAGCAAAAACTTGTGATTATATAACGTTCTATAGGGTTTTCTAGCTTAGAATCAAATCCTGAAATAGGTCCAAAAGGCTTTGTCCAATTAAGCCATTGTTCAGTATCTGATAAAATATCAAGGATATTTACTGGTTGCAATTTTTCTGCTAATAAAGATTCAATTAACCTTAAATTTTCAGGTTGTTTCTTCTTTTTAAGCCTTGAAAGAATAGGTACATCTTTTTCAATTCTCAAGTATTCATTATCCGGAAAAGCCTTATCTGCATTAAGAGATATCTGTTCTAGTTTATTTTTAGCAAATTCAACAAAAGATCTTCCTTCAACAGGAATATTAACTTGTTCTCCAAATAAAGATATATTTGCATGATATTCTTCCCAAGATATTAACTGTTCTCTATAATCGGAGTATACATCACTATCTTTTATACATAAATCTCCTGATTTTAGCTCGCACATTATCTCATATAATACACAAGTTTCAAAATTTCTACGTTCTATCTTTTCAGGGTAATCCTTTCTATTTGTATATCCAGTTAGTAATTTCCACCACTGATCATTTACCCAGGATAAATCTAGCTGCTCCTCATGTAACTCTATATATTCAAGTTTATTTGAACACCTATATTTTTTTATAGTTTCTATTGCAACTTCTATGGATTTATTTTGAGTAGTTGAATATAATTCGATAGAATCTAAAAGCTTAAATAGTATAGACCTATTACCTTTTAAGCACTTCCAATAAAAATGATAATAGTTATTACCTGAATGAGCATTATGGTTATCACATTTTTCAATAATTTCTCCAATATTATTATCTTCTAAAATAGTTCCTATAGCGCAAATCCTTTCTTCACTTGTTCCTGGACTTTTATATGCTGTTAAGAAATTTTTTAGTGTTGATATTAAATCATCTGCGACTTTAGAATTAGCTAATTTATATTCATCGAGTTTTTCTTTTGCTTTGTTTTGACTACTCTTTACAAGTTTTATAAACATTTCACCAAGATCATCAAGCATACTTGATATATTTTGTTTTAGAAAACATACAGCTAATGTATATCTTTTATATGTTTCTAATTTTTTCATTTGTGCTGCATTTAAAGTCTTCCCTTCTTCTGCAAAGTGCTTAATTTTTATATTTGGAATGGATGAAAGTATAGTTTCATTTATTTTAAATGCCTTTAGCATGTGATAATGAAGAATTATTTCTTTTAAATTTTTATGGGATGGCTTTCCTGGTTCTTCTTTTAATAAACTCCATGGTGAATATGTATTATTGCTTTCGATATTAAAAAGGTTATTAATACTTTCTATAGTTTCAACAGATAAATTTTCATAAATATACTTATAATAAGAATTATATACACTATGTCTTGTGCTTTTCGCAATCCTTTCCAATGTACTGAATGCTGGTAGCTCATATCGTTGTCTAATAAGTTCTTCAATAACTATATTTATAATATCAGCATCATTATCTTTTGTTTTTGCTGCTTCCGTTGCCACGTCTATTACAATTATGCGGGTTTCTTCTCCATAGGCTGTTATTTTTAAATAATCTCTAATGATAATTAAGTGTCGTTTTTTAGAGCTTGATTTATCATAATTTTTTAAAATACTGTTATTGAAAATTGCATTACAATGATTAGTAATATGCTCTATGATGCTTTTAGGAACATCTGTAATACTAATAAAATATCCTAACCTTTGAAAACATTTAAGTGTTACTAAAAAACATATTTTTGATAAATCGCCCTTTGTATTTTCTTGTGCTAACCGTAGTTCTTCATCTGATGGCGTGTAAATTCTATATAATTCTTCTTCTGTTATATAGCTTCTTATTTTAGGGTATGCTGTTTCTGTAATATTAGTCAAAATTAAACCTCCTCGTACAACCTAAAATTAAAATTAATATGTATTAAGTATTAGATCTGCTTGCAATAAATCTATATAATGATGTTTTACTGATACCAGTTAAAGCTGTTATTTCAGAAAGACTATAATCTTTTGAATTATACATTTTTATAGCTAAATCTATTTTCGCAGTTGTATAAATCTTAGGACGGCCACCTTTTTTTCCTCTAGCTCTAGCAGCGACAAGGCCTTCTTTAGTTCTTTGTGATATAAGGTCTCTTTCAAATTGACTTATTCCTGCAAATATAGTAAACATAAATTTCCCTTGTGGCGTAGTTGTATCAACCCAATTCTCCTTAATAGATTTTATGTTGGCACCTTTCTTTTCAATAGTATCTATTAATCTGAATAGGTCCTTTGTACTTCTACTTAATCTCGCTAATTCAGTTATAACAATAATATCTCCTTCACGTAATTGCTCAATCATTTTTTCAAGCTGCATTCTATTAATTTTAGTACCTGAAATCTTTTCTTTGAAAATTTTTGCACATCCAAACTCCTTTAATTGATCCAGTTGCCTATTTAAACTCTGATCTTCTGTGCTAACTCTTGCATAACCTAATAGCATATTTTGTAACCTCCTTTAATTTTATAGCTATAAAATAGTACCATAAAGGTTTTATGATGTATATATTGTTACTTTGATTATAGTCCTATGTTATGGTACTGCTTAACTGCGCATTAATTGGTTTTACTATTAAAATAAATACCCCCTCCCATAAACGGTCGTTTGTGGTGCTCTTACAAAAAAATAAAACAAGAGCATTTCTACCCTTGTTGATGAACAATATTTGAAAGATGTGACTTTATCACAACAAACAGGCTATGCCCTAATTGTCAAGAGAGTATTATTGAATAATTGGCATCCATATTACAGTTCCGTTTTTTGTACAGCATTCAATTTCTGCCTCGCCAGTTAATTTATAGCCTGTACTTGGAAGCCACTCATTAAAAATACGCATAGTAAAGTTACCAATATTATCTTCATTTTCGGAAGGTACTTCAAAGACAGCATATGTTCCAGCTGGTATAGTCATAACATCATAGTTATCTGTGTTTTGAACATGATTATACGCTACTGCTAACATGTACCAAAAGCAATCTGGTTCTTCACTATAGGTAGTTATTGCGAACACTACATCATCGAGTGCAAAAGAATTAAGTTTATCTTTCAACCCCGTTAACTTAAAATCATCCCAAAATTTAGGAATGTCTCTCCAGTGCTCATTATTCTTAGTAATCATCTTTCTACTCATACCTATAACTTGCACTTCATCCTTGTGTATAATTTTATACTCCATTTTATCTACTCCTTGAATTACAAATTTGAAAGAGATAAGAGGATATGTCTTTAGTAATACACCTTCATTGCGCGCCGATATAGGTGTAGTTCCGTGCTGCTCTTTAAATGCACGAGAAAATGCTGCTGGAGAATCATACCCATACTTTATCGCTACATCAGTTATTTTTTCTTTATTTATCTGAATATCATGCGCTGCAAGGGTCAAACGTCTTTTGCGAATATATTCAGATAAAGTTACTTTAGCCATAAATGAAAAAATACGTTGAAATTCATATGTGGAACAACATACAAATTTTGCAGCTGTGGAATAACTTATATCACCATCAAGATTATCCTCAATGTAATTAACTGATTGGTTCATACCTAAAAGCCAATCCATATTATCTCCCCCTTGCTTATAATTATAGAACTTTAAAATAAAGGTTGCTTTGCAGTTCCAGTAGTAAATTGCATATGTCACTATTATTTAGAGTAAATTTTTTAAATTATCTATTAAAGTTGTTTTTATAAGACGGGTAGTTTTGCCTATCCCGCCAAAAAGGTATATTAGTAGATTTTATAGTAGGGCGTTTTGCCTACCCCACCTCCCGAAAAGGTGGAATAAGCAAATCACTCATTTGCTACTGTCTTAGATTTAGCTAATTCAAGAATAATTGCATCCATGTCAATGGACTTCGATTTTGTGTTAAATTCATAGCGACCATAGAGGTTTATATGCTGCCATGCAACTGGAGAAATGTGTTTCAACACATCTGAATCTTTACCGCTTATGTCTCTGTAAGCTAACATATTAGATAAAATACTGGCATTATAATAAATAATGCAATTGGCTAGTAGCCGGCCGCATTCACCCCAAATGTTTTGATCTTGTTCCGTTTTAAATCGCAATTTCCCGAAGTTAGCATAGGATATGGCTCTGCGTAATTTATGATAACTCTCACCCCTGTTTAGTGCTCTCTGCACATTTTGGCGTAATGTTAGCGAATCAATATAATCAAGTAAATACAAACTTTTCAGGATATTATCATACTCCCATAGAGCTCGTTTAGTTTTATTTTTACGTTCATAAGAGCTAAGTTTTCCTATTATAATACTCTGCGTTGTCGTTTTGAGAGCAAGTGACAATATTATACGCTGAATATTATCCCACTCATCCACAATAAGATCAGTGTTTATCTTTCTTACAGGCTTGATTATTACATCACCATAGTGGCTTGGATGATTGAAGCCATACAAAGCGTTACCGAGTTTATCATAGATATCTTTATAACGTGGTGCAAACTGATAGCCAAAAAAGTTGAGAATAGAAAAATTAACTTCATTTGCGCCATGTGTATCTGTGGAATGAATATCTGGCTTAATATCGGTTATGTTGTTATACAAAACATCAAAAACATAATGACTTTCATGTTCGTTAGCACCGATAATCTTGGCGTTAACGGGAATATGGTTAGCTACCAATGTGTAAGATACAACCCCTTTTTTAAGCCCAAAATATTTAGGTGAATGGCGAGAATTAATGGTATTAATACTAGTTTCAAATTTCTGCCCATCACTACTGGAATGTATGACTTCATCAATATCGTAATGTCTAAAGATTGGCAGCTTAGTTATAGCATTACTTATACGGCTATTCGCTTCATTTAGAGTTTCTAATCGAATAAAATTATCTGATGTAGAAGAAAGCAGCGAGTAATCGATGTCCGAAATCTCACCCATTCTACCCAATCCCATGTTTGTACCCCAAGCAATCAGACAAGCCACAAGAACTTGATTTTCCTTGTTCTGCTTGGCATAACGTCCTAAAATGTGCTCAAATGCATCAATGAAATGACACTGCTTATCAACATAATGCAAAATACTCCCGATGTCTATTTGCTTCAATGCATCAAAAAATGAGTGATTAATAGATTCGGGGTCACTAACATATTGGAGAGTCCAACGGCTATGGCCTCCACGTTTTTTTATTTGGAAATGCTCATTATTTCCTAATGCAATACGTTGATTGACCTCTGTAATTCTAGTTTCAAGTCTATGTTCAAGTTCTACCAAATGATTATGTATAGGTTGGTTAAGGACGGTCAAGCCAGTATCAGTTATTAATTTTTCTTTCTGTTGCCACTGAATGTCATTTATAAGATCATCCTCAAAACTCTTGAAATTGATACTGTCACGACAAAAAATATCACCAGACTCCAAACCATTTCGCAAGAGGCGATAAACTAAAAATTCATAGTGATCTACTAAGAGAGTTTTTTGTCCATTGGCGTCTTATTTATACATGTAGCGCTTTATACTATCAGGTATAAATTGATTTGGTAAATCGTCAGATGGATATTTCCCAAGGGATTTATTCTTAATAAAAGCTACCTTCAAAAAATTCACAGCATCAATTAACGGATCATGAGTTGAGGGGGCTACAAAATCCACCATTAAAAGTATAGGTCTCAAATGCCTTTTAAATTGAGGGGACAACTTCCCAATGTGATCCCATTGGAAAGCGGTTTCATCTAATTTAGCATTTGTGGAAATATGATCGGCTATATCTATAATTTTTTGGCGTTCTAAAATAGTAAATGCCGTAGCCTGAATATCCTTGAAAGGCGTGTCAATTGCAATACTATCATCAGTAAATATTTTAAGCACTTGACCCGCCTTTTTTATATTTTTACTAGTTTCTGTGTAACACTCATATATTTGCTCTTTGGCTTTGGATTTAGATTCATCTATATAGTGCCTTACGTTATAAATAAGTGTGTTGATAAGAATATCATGCATACTTTGATAGCGATGGAGGACAAAACATAATAAATAAACAAACCCTATCCATTCATTAAGTTGCTTGATCTTATAGACCGAATAATAATCTACTAATGAGGCATAGTATTTTATGCTTTCATTTGAAACACCTAATATTGGCATCAACTTCTGGGTAAGCAGATATAAATGCTTTATTTGTTTACCACGGATAATTTCACGCTTTATTTCACCCAAACTAAAATCTTTTGGCTCGTGTTTAATCTGCGTTATTTCATACAGTCCTGAAGAATCATTTAAAAGTTGCTTTAAGGCTTCTATATCAACAGTTTCCAAGTTGTTTTGAATAATTATAATCAATCGGTTTTGTTCGTAGGTTATTGCCTTTCCTACAATATCTTGCATAAATCTGTAGCCAGGGGTAACAATGTGTTTCTCTGATAAATAATGTATGATTTCACGTAAGATGTAGATTGGTTTGCCACAAACGGTTGCAGCTATGCGAGCCTTTACCTCTAATCGTTGTCGTTCTTTTTTATCACAACTAAGATAGTTGGTTAGTTCAAGAATCAATTTCTGATGTTTTAGCTTGGTTAACTTTTTAATGGAATTTAAGTCAGTAATAATGCTATTGGCGAAATGTTTTTTCAATACATACTGCAAGTCTTCCTCAACTTCAAAAAGGTCAAATGTGAAAAAACGGTGCTTAGCTTTAAAATAGCCAAGTTGTAGAACAAAGTAAGCCTGTGATTTAATAGAGCGTAATACTTGTAGCATCTCTTTTTCCGGAGTGGAGAGAAAAAAATAATTACATCGATCTTCATGGGTAAAAAGCGGTCTGCCATAAATGGTCTCTAATTCATCATCACCGAGAATTCCAAGACGTTTTTGATCAGCATCACTCTGTCGAATCGCCATAGATTTCCCCTTTCTGCGGCAGGCGTAAGCAGCAACCTAACGCTAGTCCTTCTTATTTTTGAAAGTTACACAATCAGATTGTGTAACTTTCACTTTCCTTATTTTTCAACGGTTTGCAGGTTTTCATATATAATTATTAAATTGAATGTTACATAATTATATATTATACTAATACTATGTAACTTTAGCAAATGATAAAATTGGAGGAAATTTAATGAATAGTGTTGAGCCAATTAGAGATATAAAAACAATTAAAAATATACGTTCTATTTTAAAAGGTCAATCAGTAAGAAATGAATTACTTTTCATATTTGGAATTAATGTAGGACTTCGAATTAGTGACATATTGAAATTGAAGATAGAAGATTTAGTAAAATCAAACTCTAAAACTGTAAGAGATTATGTGATTATTACAGAAAAGAAAACAGGTAAAACAAAGAAGTTTTATATCGGTGATATAGTGAAAAAGGTTATTGAAAATTATATTAAAGATTTATCTAACTTAGATATGGATAATTATGTGTTTCAAAGTAGAAAGGGTGAAAATATGCCTATAACAAGGCAACGAGCATATAGGATTCTTAATAATGCAGCTGAAATTGTAGGTCTTGTAGAAAAAAACGAAATAGGCACTCACACTCTTCGTAAAACTTTTGGATACCATGCATATCAAAATGGATCTTCATTAGAATTACTTATGGATATATTTAATCATTCTTCAAAAACACAGACTTTAAGATACATTGGAATTACTGAAGAACAAAAGAAAGAAGTTTATTTACAGTCTAATTTAGGCTAGTGGAATGGCTTTTAATGGTCGATATAAATATCGGTTGTAAAAAAGTGTGGTAAATAATGATAATATTATATATAGGACTTACGACGCAGTCGTATAATTTTGCGAATCAACGATTATTTATGTTTAGGAGTGATAGTATTGAATATATTTGGATATAATCGCATTATTATTGTTGGTAATAATGGTAGCGGAAAAAGTTATTTATCTAAAGAATTGTCTGTTATCACGGGTTTGCCGCTCGTTCATCTTGATGCAGAATTTTGGCTTCCAAATTGGGAAATGCCGTCAAAGGAAGAATGGTTGAAGAAAAATGTTGGATTTATTTCACGAGAAAAATGGATTATTGACGGAATGTGTAGTCATGGTGGTACAATGGATTTACGATTTGAGGCAGCGGACTTAATTATTTTTCTTGATATAAACCGATTTATATGTCTTGCGGGTGTATTTAAAAGGCAAGGTAAAGAACGCTCTGATACTGCAATAGAACATTATTATGACGAGAAATTTGACAAGAGATTTATTGGATTTTGTAAAGAAATACTTAATTTTAATAAAACAAGAAAAATCAGAATAATAGATTTACATAAAAAACATCTTGAAAAGACTTTTTGGATTATTGACAGCAGAAGGAAAATGAATAAATTGTTAAATCAATGGAGAGATGAAAAAAACAAACATATCACTCCTGCATTATAAGCATAATTAGAAGTTAAGTTAGTTCATCAACTTTAAAGGGCAGCAATGCCTTTTTTCTATATAATCTACTAATATACCTTTTTGGCGGGATAGGCAAAAACACCCAGTTTCCTTATCTATACCCGCAGAGGCCGAGCCATTCAGTCTATTGAATGATTCTTTTAAAGTATTCTTGTTCATTAAATAAGCCAATGAACAGAATTTTGCTTCTTTATTTCTGCGAGCTACTTGTGCTATGCTTACAAGTTTTGTTCTCACTGTTATTCCAGTTCTAAGTCCGGGCAGTGTTTCTCTTTTAAGCAGTTCCATATGCTACTCTCCTTCCTTCCTCCGGAATTACCCGTTATCTTCAGTACTATGAAAGTATCCGACTTCCTACTGGCATTTGCGTTCCTTACTTCTTCAGTTTGTACTGCATACTTTTCATTTGAAAAGACCAAGTAGGATCTCCCCGAGTTTCCCTATATTCTCAATGTTTAGCTAGGTAGGGCCTCTGACTACGGATGTGTTTATTTGCACTCGCTTTAACGCACAAATAAATGTTGCTTTCCACGTACGTGAACGCTTCTGCCACATCATCGACCAACTTTTCGAAGCTCAATACCATTCACTGCTGGGTTACCACCCAGTCAATTCTACCTCGCTAACTTTCTGTCTACGCTTAAAATGTTACGTTACCGCAACATCTCTAAGACTCGATACAAAGCGATTTGCTAAATCTTACCTTGGCAGGATTCCCACCTGCTAGAATATACGCCCTGTCGGGACGCACCACGTATGTCGGCTATACCCCAACAGTATAAAGTATACTCTTTCTTGACAATAATTGAGATAAGCTAATTATCCAAAAATTGTAAGGAGGAGTATTTTTATGTCGGAAATTTCTAAGAATATTTTAAGAGATTATATCAATGAGCAAAAGTTTGCAAACCCAAATGGGGTAGAGCTAGCATTTCCGACAAAACCCCCTTTAAGACATAAAATGGATATAAAACGTGACTTTTGCCTACGTTAAACAAACAGTGTTTAAAAATAAGTGCCATAAAGGGTTATGTTAGAGCTGTTTTGATACTTTGGTTTTGATAATAGTTTTGGAACTGAAAATCACGTATAAAGTGACTAGTTCTAAGGCTTATATTTAAGTACCTAAAACGTAGGTTTATGGTACTATATTCCTTAACGTGGGTTTTGTCGGTTCCGTTGGCTCCACCCCATAGCCATCAAGCTAAGAAAATTCTATAAAAGTAAAGCCCCCCATTTGTGTCGTGAGGAATATTCTTATGTTCTTAAAGGGTTAGCACAACATTTCCACAAAAACCCATACTAAGACATAAAATGTATAAATTTTTTATAAATCCCACTCTAAAAAGCAGTAATGCATGGAACATAATGGTATAATTGACTTAAAATATTCTATTATAAAACTAATTGGAGGGATATATATAGGTGAAAAAAGACCTTTAGGCATAACATTCATTGGAAATTTTTATATTTTTGCTGTAATTATATTAATAACAACATTATTCACAAATACTACAGAATAACATGGAATTGCAGTTAGATTTGGATTGCGAAATGTCCCAGAAAGGAAGGTATAATCTATGAAGAAAAAATTTTTAATACCTAATTTATTGATAAAAATATTAATTACAGGTATTTCGGTATTTGCTATATCCAAATTTTCATCTCAATATAATCTTAATATTTACATATTTATGGCAATTTTACTTATTGCTACAGAAATTATATTTCAAACTCTTGATCGTAAAAAAAACGCCTAAAAATATATTCAATTAGCATCAGGATTATTTAAACTAGTATTTGCACTTGCTTGTCACATGCTTCTATAAATAAGTTTAACTAATACAATTGGAGGTGGTCTATATGAATAATTCATTCTATAATAGGCAAGATCAATTAATAGGTGTATCTATAAAATTAATGGATAATATACTAAAAGGCGGAGCACTTGCATTAAATGACGTTATAGACAACGAGTTTATAACGTTGCCTGATCCTATATATTTATTTTATAAAAATTGTTTATATATGGTAATTGAAGGTAAAAGTCCAAAACAATTAAATCTATTAATGGAATTTGAAAAAATATCATGGATAGGTGACAAAACAAGTAAGGATGATTTGAAAATAATTGCTATAATACAATCACTAATTCCGGCTATACAAGAGCTTGATATATCAAATTTTATTGATATTATTTATTGCTTACTACCCAAAAGAAAATTTGATGAAATTTCAGGAAATACAAATTTTATAAAAGAATATATAGAGCTATCGTTCGGCTAAATGAATTACGATACATTTTTCATATTTTACGTCATACCAGCAGCTACAATATGTTACTAACTATTCAATTCCTAAAACAAAATTTCGAGTGAATTTTAATATATCGAAGTTTTGCTATTGCAGCACCTAGGTTTATAGTTTTAAGTATACATTATATTCTTAAATTTAAAAATTCTTAAATTCTTAAATTCTTAAGAACTTATATTCTTTATTAAATCATCATTTGCCATGCTGCAATATTATTGGAAATTACCACAGGTCTAATATTAATACCTATGCTAATCCACGACATGCAATGAAAAGGTGGTTATCATTAATCTTAAGAAAAAGAAAAAAGGCATTTCTGCCTTTGGGGCTGGTGTACAATATATGAAGTTACGAATAAATTTATTTAAATATATCACCTAATTATAAAATCAATTTCGCTTGTCATGATAAAGATAACTACTTATTTCAGCAATAAACATGATCGAAATAGTCATGCCGAAGCAACAAATAATGCCGAGATACACCTCATTTTTTGTTACTCCCCATGCAATCATTGATAGTAGTGAAATAGTAGCACAAGTGAACAGTGTAATATTAAAAGCACTGGTTTTTGATTTCATGTTAACTAAATTTACTCGTTCATCATCATTTTGCTCATCTTTTTTTGTACACTGCCTGCTTAAACTTCTATATACTTCTATCACTCCAAATAGGATACAAAAAATATCCAATATAATATACTTGGTAATTCTTAAAGCATTTAAATCATTAAAACGTGTAATTGTATTTGGAATGCTAATTACTGCTAATAATAAAAATACTATACCACTCGCAAATTTCTTTTTATTATATATTTTTCTCTTCATTTTCTAAATTCTCCTTTAAATAATATAAATTTTCAATATCTGTATTAAAAACACAAGCTATCTTATATGCCAGCATAATTGAGGGGTTGTACTGACCTTTCTCAAGTGAAATAATCGTTCTTGAGGAAACAGAAACTAAATCAGCAAGTTGCTGTTGTGTTATATTTGCTAGGGCTCGTAATTCTTTTACTCTATTTTTCACTTATACACCTCCAAGCAATATGAAGTAAGCTTCATGTGAAGCTTGCTTCATACTATCACTATATAAACATATTGTCAATAAATATAATACAATTATTTACTCTCGCTGAAGACAGAGTAGAAAAAGTAACCTGAGAAAAATTCAGTAAATTTTTTTGCCTAAATTTCTCCAAAAGTACTTACCAATACCAAATGTATGGTAAAATTAATCATATATAAGAAATTTAGATATTTCAATTGTAATTTTATGACTAAATGTTGAATGGTTTGCAAGCTCCTTTGAAACTTCATCATCATTATTTGTATGCCTATAACTTTTGAGTAGCATCATAGTTAATGCTTTTGCTTGCGAAAAAGTGTTATGCTAATAAAAAAATTGGACAACTTGTAATTATAGCTATGAACCAATGTTTTTTTCTTACGTTGCTTAACTGATTAATCATACTTATAACTGGCTCTTTTTTTAGTATTTGGAATTATAATGTAAAAAGTCATTAATTTACCTTGAAATTTTTTGAAGATCAAATTATATATATAATTATTAGAAATCAAAGGATTAAAGCAAGGGTTGCTTCGCTACTTTTGCCAATACCTAAATTTAAGATGGGGTGTAAATATATACAATGAAAAAACATATTAAAAACTTAGCTAGAATTTTTATTATTTGTACTGTGTTTCAGAGCTTAAAATGCAATATTGTTTTTGCAAAAGAAAACACTTTAATTAAAACAAATGCAGAAATCGGTAGTTTAAAAATCACAAACGATGTAGATTATAATTTGGAGGTAGATGAAAAAAGTCCTACTGAACATAATAATTTATCAAAATCTGTTAGTGCCAAAGTTAATACTGATTCAACCTTAGCAAGTGTATCTGTGAATAAGGTTTGGAAAATTAAATTTAATAATGAATTAGATATTAATAGTGTAAAGAATAATGTAAGAATTATAGACAAAGATACAAATGAAGAATCAAATATTAGTATAGATTTTCAAGAAAATAATAAAACTTTGAGCGTTTCTTGTAAATATTCACCAAATAAGAATTATACTTTAATTATTAATAAAAATGTTAAGTCAAAAACAAATAAATATTTGAATAGTGAAATTTCAAAAGATTTTATAACCAATAAGGCTATAGAAGCAACAATAACACACATAGCTGATATTAACCTAGCTATACAAGAAAAAGAGGAATTCGAGTTACCTACTACAGTAGATGCACTTATGAGTGATGGTCTTGCTAAACAAGTAAATGTTAATTGGTCTGATTGTCCTGAGAATATTGATGTACCAGGTACATATGTTTTTTGTGGAGAGGTTTCTGGATATGAAAAAAAAGTATTGTTAAATTTAATAGTATTTCCAACTCCTATAGAAAAACCAAGTGATGATAATGATTTACAACCACGAGGCACTTTAAACAAAAACTTATATGATTATCTTATGAATGAAGAAAATAGACAATCAGTAATGAAAAGAGCTATCCAATTACATGATGGAGATTTGAGTAATAATTGTGTATATTTTTCAAGTGAAGCATTAAGAAGAGCAGGGCTTAATAAATTACCTCAATCTGTATGTAATACAGTACAACTTACAAATAATCTAAAAAGTATGGGTTGGAGTATAAGCACAGATTTTTCTAAACTTCGTCCAGGAGATATATGTTTTACAAAAGCTTATGGTTACGGACCTACGCACGCATATGTATTTATGGAATGGGTTAACCCAGGTAAATATGATTATGCTTATATATGTGATAATCAAGGGTCTGAATATGATAATCAAATATATCATAAGAGAAATGTAAATTTTGCCACAAAAGATAAAGATCCTACTACATATTTTATGTACAAGCCTTAACAGGTTGTTAAATATCTTCTTCGAAGCTACAATATTAAAAACTTCATAAGGATATTTATTTCCTTGTAGACCACTGGGGCGGATAACAATTATCAATTGCTATCTGCCCCACTGAAGTTTCTATTATAGTATATCGAAATATATAATTGTTATAATTAGTAGTTATAAAAAAATTGAAAGAAATGGTATAGTAAAAACTAGCAAGCTATGCTATTCTTGAACTAAACTGTACAAGCAGAGGTGTATTAATGACTAAACTATTTAAAAGTATTATTTTTCTATTTTGGATATCAATTGTATTTATATTTTTAAAGTATCAATTATATAATGATGGAGTTTTTAAAACTACAAATTTCTTAAATGCTTATCCCAAATATAGTGCATTATTATTTCTTATAATTGCATCTTTAAGAATTTTCACGCTTGTTCCATGTACAGTTTTTATAGTTATTGCAGCTATGTTATTTAGTCCATTAGAAGCATTTATTTTAACTACAATAGCTAATTTATTAAGTGAAAGTTTATTGTTTTTATTTACAAAACTTACATTTGGTATGAACTATCAAAACAAAATAATAGATAAGTATCCTAAAATATATAACATGATTAAAAAGAATAACGTACAAATCTTAGCCTTAGGAGTTTCTTCACCTTTAGTTCCCTCAGATGCTGTTTGTTTCTTTTCTGTTTTAAGTGGAATCAGCTTCAATAAATACTTTTTAACAGTATTTATAGCTGATACACCTGTTATTCTTCTATATACTTTTTTAGGAATTAGCACAGATTATTCCATATATGTATTCCTTGCTACGCTTGTTGTTATCATTCTAGTTAGCTATTTTAATTTTAAGAAATGGAATAATCAAATTGATTAAAAAGTTATGAGAACCTTGCATTACGAGGCTCTCTTAATTTTTATTAGATGTTAGGTTTACAGTATTCATACTAAAACTGCAATTTGGTTTTAACGAACTTAGCAATGCTAAATTGTTCATGCTTATAATGAAAAGGAGAGATTTTAATATGAGGTTTATAAAATTTTTAATTGAATATGCTAAGTCACCAAGGACTGTAGGTGCTATAGCTCCCAGTTCAGAAAATTTAGCCCATAAAATGGTTGAGGATGTTGATTTTTTTAATGCATCATGTATTGTTGAATATGGCCCTGGTACAGGAGTCTTTACAGAAAAAATATTGAATAAGAAGAAAGATAGTACTATATTTATAGCTATAGAATATAATAGAGATTTTTGTGACATCTTAAATGATAAGTTTAAGGTTGAGAAAAACTTTATACTTATAAATGGCTCCGCAGAAAATTTAAAAGAATATTTAAATAAATATAATATTGATAAGGTTGACTATATAGTATCAGGTCTTCCATTTGCAAGTCTACCACATGCTATGAGCAATAAAATACTGAAAGTTACAAAAGAAATACTTAAAGGTGAAGGTGAGTTTATATCCTTTCAATATACATTATTTAAAATGAAAGTCTTTAACTCATATTTTAGTAAAATTAAAAGAAAAAAAGTACTTTTAAATCTTCCACCAGCTTATGTTTTGAAATGTAAGAATTCTTAATAGAAGTAGCTTATTTACAGGAATATATTTGAAAATGAGGGTTACGAAATACTTAAAGCTGATTAGTTCACTAATAAATACGATTGTTCATAAATCGCAGATTTATGATTGATGAACAATAATAAAACTATTTTGGATTATCCTCATAATCTTGTTCATTCATCCATTTTCTACATTGCTCAATTTTAGGTAACGGATCAAAGCCTTGATCTTTTCCCATATTGAGACACCCCTTACGTACACAACGGCTACAGCATACGCCACATCTTGATTCAAGCATTTTATTCCTCCAAATCATACAATCATTTGAAAATATTATAAAATTCTTTTAACTCTTCTTTGATTTCTCCTGAAAGATTATGCCATCGGATTCCCTGTACTGCTCCTTCTAAAGCATATAGCCTAAAAAAATTAATGTATGATTTAAATTAATTCATTTACATTATCTAGTTTTATTTCTTGATTTTCAATTGAAGACCGTTGTATTAATGCTGATTTTTTTCCATATATAAAATAGTATAAAAAGATAGACAAAAACACAATAGTAGCTAGTGTCATATACATTCCACGAAAACCAACTATAGGTACTATAGTTCCTATTAGTAAAGGGCCAACTCCTATTCCTGCATCCATAAAAATGAAAAAGGTTGAAGTAGCAAGTCCTACTCTGTGCTTAGGTGATGATTTTATAGCAATGGCTTGAGTACAAGTATAGACAGTTCCATAGCCAAGACCTATTAATGCTCCTGCTAACAAAAAAGTGATACCAGTGCCAGCTTGACTAATTAATGCTAGTCCCAAAACAAATAATATCAGTGAAGGATACATCACAGTATTATCTCCTTTACTATCCAACAACTTACCAGTAAATGGCCTTGAAATAAGACAGACTATAGAATATACAAGAAAAAAGAAACTCGCAGCTTGTGTTAAATTAATTTCCAGTGCATATGAATTAATATAAGACAGAATTCCTGAGTAAGCTATCCCCATAATAAATGCAATAATTGAAATAGGAATGGCTTTTTTTTCAAAGAAATCTTGCAATTTAAATCCTTTCATAGCTTTGGTCTGTTCTTTTGTTAATTTTGCTTCAGGAATCTTTGCAAATAACATAACAACAATACTAATTACTGAAAAAACAGTACAAGCAACAAATATTAAATTAAAATTTGCATGTTGAGTGATAAAAAGCCCTAAGAAAGGTCCAATTGCCGATGCAAGAGTTATGCTTAATGAATAGTAACTTGTCCCTTCTCCACGACGCTCACTAGGGATAATATCCATTATAGCTGTTGCCATTGCTGTAGATGCAATACCAAAAACTGCTCCATGTATAAAACGAACAATTAATAATAAGTTCAAATTGTCTGCTGGAAAATATGATATAGCAGCAATCAAGAACAAAATTAAGCCTGTGAATAGTAATTTTCTACGTCCAATTACTTCAATATATTTTCCTGCTAGAATACGTGAAAAAAGTGCACCAATGACAAACATACTAGAAGCAAGACCCGCTTGGCTTTGTGAAGCACTAAATTGTTTAATAGCATAAACAGTCAATGTGGTCATTAATAAGTAAAAAGTTAGATAAAGAAAAAATGTAGTTAAAGTAATAATTGTAAAATCTTTGGTCCATAGTTTAGATTTATTCATTTTTTTCCTCCAGGTTCATTATTTATATTGTTCATTATTTTAAGTAGCACTTGAAAAGTAGTTTCTAAATCCTCCTTTGAAATACCCTTCATTGCATTATCTTCAAACTTTACTGCAATTTCATAACCTAAAACATATGCTTCTTCTCCTAAATCACTTAGTTTGATTCTTCTTTCTCTCTTATCTTTTCCGGGCACTGCTTGGATGAATTTACTCTTTTTCAGACGATCTACAGTACGAGTAACCGACGATTTTTCTACACTTAAATAATCAGCTATATCCACAAGCGTAGAAGGACCAAATTCTTTTAGAAAGCGGATAATCCTCCACTGAGAATGATGAAGATTATGTACAATAATTTCTTTATTGAAGTTGCTAACAAGAGTTCTAGAGAGTTTTAAAAGTCGATGAAAAATCTCATAATAATATGTCAAAAGATTACCTCCTTTAAAATGATTGCCTATGCAACTATATATTTTTTTTTTTAATATGTCAATGATTTAATGTTTAGGTTAAAATCATACATTCCTTTTTATATCCAATTTACGGTAATAATAGTATAATTAAATAAATGTTTTGTGTTGCAACATTAGAATGATGTGAACTAAAAGAAAGGAGCTTTATGAGAAAAAGATTAAATAACGTGAGTGTTATATTGATGTTTGTTTTATTTTCATTTAGTTTGATTGGGTGCAGTGATATAGCAAAGAAAGTTTTAGTGGATAATAATGATTTTAATAAAATAAAGTCTGAATTATCGCTTTTTCCAAAAAAATACAATGAAAATATGGCTGTTAAAGATGGTTGCTTTGTCATTGTAGATGGAGTGTTAGCATCGAAAATAAGTGTTATGGATGCCTTTGTTTCTAA
This sequence comes from Clostridium sp. FP2, assembly GCF_011065955.2. Classification (NCBI taxonomy): domain Bacteria; kingdom Bacillati; phylum Bacillota; class Clostridia; order Eubacteriales; family Clostridiaceae; genus Clostridium; species Clostridium sp. FP2. The sequence continues at coordinate 103,266 of NZ_JAAMNI020000003.1, read as the reverse complement.
TTCTAAAAGCGGAAAATCATCTTCAATAACCATTGTTAATTATATAGATGGAGGAGATGCTCTAATAACAAAAATTGTATATAGTAACCATAAATATTATGGTATATATGATGGTACAAGAGATGCTTTTGCAAGTTTGGAATATAGAGAATTTGAGTATAATTACTTAAAAGTATTTGAAGAAAAAAATAATATAGCCTATTATTTGGTCAATGATGACAAACTATCAAGTAACAATATTTGGAAAAGTAAGATAAGTAGCAATTCAAAGGATTTTATAAATTATAATTTTCTATGTTCTTATAATAACCAATAGAATTTTAACCTTTTAAAAGTATGTCACTTCAGAATATTCTTAAGCTATGTCACAACTGTATAATGTAGCGAACTCAATAATGATATTATAAGAATAGAAATAGGGAGGCTGAAAGCATGGATAAATATCAATTTGTTATCAATATATTAGATTTATACTGGACACATGGTGAAAACGACGAAGAAGATAATCCAGAGGATTTGTGCCTTCATGGTGATGTTTATGTAAGAATAGGTGAGGAGATAGTTGCAGATAACTATTCATGTACAGTAAGTTCAACTGGATTATATTTATTGAAATCGCTTAAAGAGAACCATGTACTCGGAGAAAGTCAAAATCAGATGTTACCCTGTTGTGGTTTTTTTATTATTCCGAATGACGTTGATGATACTGTTGAAATAAGTGGTTGTCCTACAGGGGTAGATTGGTCTGTTTTGCACACTAATGACTATGTAAAATTAATTACAGAAAAAGGAAACGAGGTGGATATAGAACTAAATTCATATCGGGAAATAGTATTTAGTTTTGTGGATAAAATTGAAGACTTTTATAGGAAGTGCCAAGAAAAAAATATTCCACAAAAACATATTCCAACAAATGATTTTGAATATAATGGATATATTAAATTCTGGCGGGAATGGAGTAATAGAAAGAATAAACAAAATTACAAGTAAAAACACAATGTAGCATATCTTCATTTAAATAACTAGCAATGCAATTTAGATACTTTAAATGCAGTATTATTCAGTATATTAGAGATATCCTTAGTATTATGGGTGCTAGAAAGTTCATTTATTTGACTATTCAAGAAATCTAAAACTTCACATATAGAATATTTTAATGATATATTATATTTCATAATTATCTCCCCCATCTTAAATAAAAAAGAAATAAAGGATCAGTTATATAAATCATGTCATCTTTCCATTCTAATACCTTGAAAATATCATCTTTATCAGTAATTATTTTTTGCATTTGAGTCACTGTGTTTTTGATTTTTTGTCTATCTGGTTTGAGAGTATCATTTTCTATTAAATCTGCTACCCTTTCTTTAATATCATCTATTGTGAGTCCCATTAATGGTGGATTTTTAGATAGAGATTCCACTACTAATTTATATAAATCCATTTTTTCACCAAATTTAGTGGCATACATAGTTCTTTCCTTACCCTTACTTAAAGGACCTTTTGAAATTAATTTTATAACATCTGCATAGTCAAGATTAGACGTTGTAAATTTATAAGCTTTCTCTAGGATATCCGATGTTATTTCCTCAGTCTCTCCATTATCAACATTAAGTGCAATACAAATACTTAGACATATATATTGCATAAGCTGTGGTGAAGTTAAGCTTTCTATAGCAATATTTTTAGCAACCTGCTCTGAAATCTTAACATCTAGTTGGTTAAATCCTTTTATAGCTATTTCTTCTAATTCATTTATTTTCCATGCTTCAATATCAATTAAACTTAATCTTCCAGCTAAATCAGCATTATTTCTAATGGGAGCATCTGCTCTGTGTGGTAATGAAATTATAATTGATCTTAAACCTCTCCTTATGGCATCTTTAAGATGACTTGCAATACTCTTTTGGGCTTCATTTGACGCATAATGAAAGTCATCTAAAATTAAGACTTTATTATTACTAGCAAAATATTTAATAACCATATCCTTAGTCAAGATAAAAGATTCGGTTTTACTATGCTGCTCAGTATTGCTAATTTGTTTACTTTCAGTGGTTTTACCCTCAAAAGGTAGCCCAATCTTCTGTGCAATTACACTCCAAAAGTCCTCTCCATTTGAAAAATCAGCACCGGATATGTTAACTTGTCTTTCAAGGGGGATAACTTTTTCACATAAAACAGTTTTACCCATTTTAGACGCACCAATTATTGAAATTAGTGTACCTGATACATTTAGAGCTAAATTAAGCCTTTGCTCGTAGTCTATTCCGAATTTAGACTCTCTTGGTATGTATGTATGCTCTGGAAAGTTGCAGGGTTTAAAAACATCTGAAGATAATAATTTTTTAGTATACATAAATATCACTCCTCCTACAAGTAACCTTATTTTTTATAAATCAATCTATTTAATTTGTTTAATCTAATTATATATAATATTGCCACTTATAAATACTTTTAATCGATTAATATGACTTTTATCTAATCTAATCATATTTCAATACTATTAATAGAATTATATCATATCTTAATAATAATTAATATTTAAAACGTTTTTAATTAATTTAATATATTTTAGTGGATGTCTATAGTATTTAATACATTCTAACTAGGAATCTTTCACTAATATTAATATAGTGGCTCAGATGCCTTAATTGGCAAATCCGGTTCTGAAAGTTGGTATTCGTGAAGATTACCGGCTACTTGCTTAAAAACAGCCATAGTACAATATTAAACTCTGAATACTATCACAGAAGTCCTATATTACTTTTTGTGACAGCTTGCATAAAGCAATGGTATAATATTGATAAAATTATGAATAAGTCATGCTTTTAAAGTATGGGGAGGAATCAAAATGATTTTTCAATCAAAAGGTTTTTATATAGATTTAGTTCAAAACAAAGATTTAAAGGATATTGTTGAAGTATATAATTCAAATAAATATTTTTTAATAAATCATATGGATACGGACATTATTAAATATGAATGGATAGTTGAAGAGTTAGAATCCATGAAAAAAGCCGATTTTTATTCTTGTAAGGTAGTTGAAAAAAGTTCAGGTAAAATAATTGGTATAATAGATTTCAAAATAGGTGAGGAAACTTATTTATCATTATTATTGATACACAATGATTATAAAAATAAAGGGTTTGGAAGATTAATCTATCAGGCTTTAGAGGAATATATTACATCAGTAAAAAGTAAATGTATAAGAATAGATGTAGTTATTAACTATGATGATAGCGTACTTAAGTTCTGGGTTAAAAATGGTTTTTCTAAAATTAAAGATATAGAATTAAATTGGACAGGAAAAATTTTACCAGCTATTATTATGAAAAAATTTCTATAATTAGTTAGTACACATCTTTCTTGTTTTATGTCATACCCTCCACAAAATACTGTCTTGTAGCTGTTTTTTTCACTAATCATTTCAAAATACATATGTTTGAAAACTGTTTTAATATACCTGTATTTGGGAAATATATATTAAATTCTTAAATTCTTAAATTTAAAACTTCTTAAGAACTTATATTCTTTATTAAAGCATCGCCTGAACTTTATAGCTAATGCTAATAAACCTCAAGAAATTGTACTTGCATACAACTTCAATAATTGGTTCAGAAATTTTTGGTTAAGGTGGAGGATACTTAAAGTTTAAGTTATAGCCTTTTATGTGATTTAGATGAAATACATAGGATTATTAAAATAAACACAAAAACTCAAATTCTATGTGGTTTTAACTTTAAAACCATAAAATTTGAGTTTTTTCTTTATTATATAATTTTTTATATTTCATAAAGAAAATGATTTATTCAGTTCCTTTATGCTTATTTATTGATAAAAGATCAACTAAGATAGGAATAGTCCTTACCAAAATTATCTAAAGAATAGCGGATAAATTTTAGGTCAAATATTTGAGTAGAGCAAACAGACTGTCTTTAATGTTATGCACTTTATATATGGGATTTTGTTTATAGCTGTATCTAGTGGGACTTTTTACTTCATTAATGCCATATGGGTTATAATATATGGTATAATTACCATGGTTTGTTTAATAACAGGAGGTAAGAAATGAATTTACTAAAGGATATTAAAGATGGGTCAAAAGAATATTTAGAGTATTTATTAAAATATAAAATGTTAATTTTAGTAGCATATTTAGTTTGTCAATTAGGTATATATATGCTTATAGGAAAAACCAATTATTTTATATTTGCAGCTAGTTTTTTTACAACAATATTTATAATTAGTTCATTAGTTTTAATGTTAAAGGATTCAAAAACTGCCATACTAATATATAATATTTCCATACCAATACTGCCTATGCAGTTATACTTATTAAATAGATTGAATCAAAATAGTATTGGTGCTACAATGTATTTTGTATATTTTATATTTTTAATAATTGGTATAAGAAAAGAAAAATTGAATTTTAAAAAGATTAATATAAAAAGCAAATATGGAATAGTTACCATAGTATATGTTTTCCTATGTGCTATTGCACTAATTTCATCATTGCTAAGTGCTTATAAATTTGAAGCATTTAGATTAACATTTATCGGAGTCATATTTATGCTTCTTTATAGTTTAATATTAATATGTTTAGAAATAAAGCAGCATGATTTTTATAAAAAGATCATTTTATTTTTATGCATAGGAGTTGCAATATCAGGAATACCAGATACTTTTATAGCTCTATATAGTCTAATATTAAGTGGGGAAAATACTCACCTGTATGGAGTATTAGGCAGTAATTTTATGCTTGGATATACTTTAATGGTACTTCCATTTATATTAATATATGCTGTTAACAAAGAAGTTTCAGGCAAGTATAACTCTATATACAAGTTACTGTTATTAATTGAGATTGTTAATTTATGTACCTCAAGATCTAGAGGTTTCTTGGGTGCGTTAATAATAACCTTTGTAGCTATTATTATAATAGATCATAAAAATTATAAAAAATATTTAGTAGTGTCCCTATTAATACTAGGGTGTATTACCTTTAATGTATTCCAAAGGGGTGAAATGGCAGAGATAAAGGAATCAATTGTAAATGTTGGAGTGCCTAAAATTGAAGGAACTGTAGCAAACAATAAAGGATTCTTTTATCAACTAAGTGAACAGACTCGTAATAGAAGGCCTATCGGAGCAGCAGCATTTAGAATGCTAGAAGATCATACTTATATTGGAGTAGGTCCAGCTAATTTCAAGTATTATTTTCCAGCATATGCACCGGAACTAAAAAAAGCATACATCGATGCTCATAATATATTTTTAAATGTAGCTACTGAATTCGGCGTACCTTTTGCACTAGTATTTTTCTTTTCTTGGTGGGGTACCATGTTTAAAGCTTTAATATATGGATTTACTAAAAAGAAGAAATATAATAAAAGCATTATACTTCCAACATTTATTGGTATGACCTCCCTTATGGCATATGGTAATGTTACAGGCCAGGCATTCATTACTTCAAAGCATCCTATAAGCGTGGTTCCAGCATTTGTATTAATTAGTTTAGTGACTATTTTATTAATAACAGTAAAAGAACAAACTATTTCAAATGACTAAAAGTAAACTTAGATGTTAAATCATTATCTACAATGCTACAATATTGTATTTTTCACCATTTATGGGTGGACACGCTGTCTTAAAGAACTTGGGTGTTTTTGCCCATCCCCCCGAAAAGGTGGAAAAAGCAAATTATCTGAAAACTTTTTAAATATTCTATGCCAAGTTATAAATGTGTAAATAATTTTAGAAGTGTATATCTAACTAGAAATTAGTATGGGAATTTACTCCTGTACTAATTTTTTATTTTTGATGTGGAATGTTCAAGAAGCAATGGCTTTAAGCAAATGAAATTTGAATGTCAAAATAATAATGTACCTGCCTGTAAGTTTTATGATAAACATGGAGCTGTTTTAAGAAAGATTGATGAATATGCTTATTATAATGATGTTGATAGTAGGGATGAGATCCAATTTATTTGGTATCTTGATTTGTAAGTAGATATTGATTATGAGCATACTATGAAGTAGAGTTAATTCGCACACTTAATATATTAAGTGTATATTGATATTCTGAATGTAACACAATACCAATTGAGTTACATTCACATTGCTCCTATTCCTCATTTTGAGTGGTGTAAATATACTCTATTTTTAAAATTAGGAAATAAATTTATATGTAATTATGTTAAATATTTGAAAAATAATACTAATATGTGTATAATTAAATAAAGATATACTGGTAAATTTAACCTATATGAAACATTATACATAAAAGAAGGTGATTGTATGCATAAAAAAAGACCTTTCGGTATAACACTACTTGGATGTTTATATATTTTGTCGGCAATAGCAATTATAGTAATGATAATTACCAATCCTACAAAAAAATTTGAAACTTCATTTAAGTTTGGAGTATCAATTATATCAGGAAATGTTCAAATATTAATATTTGCTATAATTTCTTTGATAATAAGTTATGGATATTTAAAACTTAAAAAATGGGGCTACTGGGCTATGATAATTTACACAATATGCTTTTTAGTTGTAGGTAATTTTACCCTTTCCTTCCTTATCGCAAATATGATAGGCTCAATTATAATATTAGTCTATACTTTTAGCAAACGAAATTATTTTCTTGACAAGGGTTTATGTGAATAATATCCATAAAATGCGAATTAAATCATCTCCTTCTGAGCTGTAATTAACGACTTCAGAAGGATATTTAGAACTATTCTTTTTGGGCTCATATTAAATTAAACTCAAAGAAAACGCAGGTTTTTAGCCTGTGTTTTCTTGTTTAAATAGTAGATTAAATCATTATATTCATTACTTATTATTTTCAGAATAAAATTTTAAAGCTTCTCCGATAAATTTAGATGCACCATTTCCATATTTATCATCAGCTACTTTTATCCACATAGAATCTGACAAATAAAGTTCTGCTGTATAGCCCCAATGATTTTCTCCCTGATCTACTTTTAAAGCTTCATTCTGTTTTTTGCTCTCATTTGCTATTTGTTCAACAATTTGTTGAATCTCTTTTGAAGAAGGATCTTTACTTAAGTCATATGTAAATTTTTCATATAATGTATTTATTTTAGGCAGCTTATCTGCCAAATAATTTTTTAAGGCTTCTCCTATAAATTTAGATGCACCATTTCCATATTTCTTATCAACTTCTTCTATCCACTTAGGATATACTAAATAAATTTGTACCATAGAGTACCAATAATCATCTCCATTATCCATTTTGAAAATTTCATAATCTTTTTTAGCTGTATTTGTTATCTCTTTCGCAATTTGTTGAATTCCCTTTGACGAAGGATCTTTACTTAAGTCAGATGCAAGCTTTTTATATAGTTCTTTTAATTTAGGATGTTTATCTTCCAAGCAATCTTTTTTAAACTCATTAAATTGTTCTTCTTTAATAAACATGTCACTATTAAAATTTTTCTTCATAGCTTTAACATATTTTTCAATATTTCCATATTGCTTTATAGCCATTTTAGCAATTTCAGCTTCCTTAGATTTACATGTTTCAATAAATTCATTATATTTATCTATACTACCATAAGATTTAATTATAATATCTTTGTGTTCAGTTTTAAACTCTTCTAGTGCATTATAATATTCACTCATATCAAATTCTTTAAAACTCATTGTGTTTTCTCCTTTTAATGTTTTATTTACAAGCTCTATTAAATCATTCAATCTGTTGCGTTTTAAAATAAGCAATTTTTCATGACTTTTTAGTGCTTGCATTTTATCAAAGTGGGCACTAGCCATGATTTCTTTAACTTCTTTTAGTGGTATATCAAGTTCCTTAAAAAATAAAATCTGTTGCAAGGTTTCAAGAGATTCATCGTCATAAAGTCTGTAACCCGCATCTGTGAAATTACTTGGCTTTAACAATCCTATTTTATCGTAGTAATGTAGCATGCGCACACTTATTCCTGTCAAATCCGAAACTTGTTTTATGGTTTTCATTGCTGCACCCCCAACTTTGATTTTAGAGCTATCAATACTGTCTAACACTCTCCGGCTATGAGTTTTTGTCAATATAATTAAATCATCTTCTGCGAAGCTGCAATATTAACGACTTCAGAAGGATATTTACCCCTTTATAAACCTCTGGAGTAGATAACAATTCTCAATTGTTATCCCCCCACTGAAGTTTTCTTTTTGTTATAAGTACAGGTCTCCCACTTATAGAAGTAGGAGACTTCCTTCTGAAATGTCGTCAAACTCTATTTTTATATTACACTATGACATAGTGTTAGGGTCAACACTTTTTTAAAAAAATTTAGTCCTTAAGCGTGTAAATATATGGTTACAATTAATCCTGACATATGCACATCAAGTATTTGAGAATACTAATCATTTAATATGAACCTTCAAAAATACAAAAAAAATAAATATATCGAACGCTTTATATATTGTTAATAAGAGTATTTAATTTTGATAGGTGATTAATTAGCCTACTATTTTTTTGTTATAAAAGGAAAGCAAACTTTACATTTTTAAAAAGAAGTGATATTATATAAAAGGAAAGCATGCTTTCCTTTTACTTGTGTGAGGAGTGGTATTATGAAAAATAGATTAGAGAAACTACGAAAGGAGAGAGGTATAAACCAAGAGGATTTAGCAGGCGCATTAGGAGTGTCAAGACAAACTATAGGCTCTCTGGAAAATGGGCGTTATAATCCATCTATTATATTAGCCTTTAAAATAGCCAGATATTTTGATATGTCACTGGAAGATATTTTTATTTATGAGGAGGAATTAAAATGAAAAAAAATATTTTGTATGGGGGAATAGTTTTTATACTTTGCGGTGTAGTATTGGTTTTTGCAGGAGTTTTTATTGAAACATTAAAGCATGGTTCAAGTATATTTGGATGGGGGTGTTCATTGATAGTTTCGGGCATTTTTAGCATATATAAATATTATCATTGGTCAACTCCAAAGAATAGACCTATTTATGAAGAACGCCTAAAGGTAGAAAAAATAAATCTTAATGATGAGAGAAAAGTAATGTTAAGACAAAAATCTGGTCAGGTTATGTATCAAATTATGCTTTATGTATTATTAGCTATAGATATGATTTTTACATTAGTAAATGTTGATACGTGGATTTTGTTTGTCCTTTGGGGATTGACAATATTCCAATATATTGGTGGCTTGATTGTTTATAAAAATTTGTCACGGAAAATGTAGTGCTTTTCATAAAAAGTACACTAACCCAAAAGGCAGCAATGCCTTTTTTCTTAAGAATGATGATAAACAACTATTAAATTTTAAAATCCATTTTTTTACATGAACATAGACATTTTTACTTCCGTTATTAGATAAACAGGGAACTGTTTTAAGAAAGATTGATGAATATGCTTATTATAATGATGTTGATATTAGGGAGGGGGTATAATATAAAGATATTTTTGAACTTAAAACAACCTATCACTTTATTTTTTCTATTGATAGACTATCTAGATAATGAGGGAATAGATCAATTAATTATTACAGGTATACAAACAGAGTATTGCATTGATACTACTTGTAAAGTTGCATTTGAGTATGGGTTTAAGATGATTATACCAGAGAAAACAAATACAACATTTAATAATGGGAATATATTAGCAAAGGACTTGTATGAGCATTATATCATTAAATTTGGGTTTTAATATATTTATAAAAATGTAGTTATTTTAAAGCATTAAATACATTAGTATTTGGTGCTTTATTGCTCAGCTAAATTTAAGACACTTCCTAATTAGTAATTTGCTTACTCCACATTTTTGTGGTGATAGGCAAAAACACCCCTATTCTTAACTTCTAAAGAATATTAATTCTTAACTTCTTTAGAAGTAATATTCTTTAACTTACTTAAAATCCTTTTTCTTCCACTGTAAATTCTTTATTGAATTATCCCTTGCTGACATTCGGTCCTTAATTCATGTTTTAAAATATGATAAATTAGTATTAATACCTTTTTAAAGCCTCAATAACAAAATGACTCTCTGTTTCACTATCTAACATAATTGTTTATTTTATTAATTCTCTTTTGGAATTTTTACATCTGTGGAATATACAAAAGAATTACATATTGAACAATGATAGTTATTCGTTATAATTTTTACAAGGTTCTCCTTATCAACTTTTTCATCTTTCTCATATGTTGATAAAACCATATCTCTCAATGCATTACAATGTGGGCAAAATTGGTTTGACATTTAAATAACCTCCAATAATTTATTAGTTATATTATTCTATACATGTTATTATAATCTAGTTTATTTTATTGTGCAAATGCTTTATAAATCACGAAGCCATGAGATATCAATCCCTCACTCTCATAATATTTAACTTTATACTAACAGTGTCTATAATGTACAGGTCAAGTCTTTTATCTTGGTTTTCCCTTACATAATAAGTTGTTCTTGAGGCATCCGCAGTTAATGGAAAATATATCATAGTAAAAAGCCTATAAAAATTTTAGTAATTTTTTATAGGCTTCTATTTCTACATGCTAACTTTAGATATCAAAAATACAATTGGAAATGGCATAATAATAGCTATTATACAATGTATATATCCCAATTTCTTTGATTTTTTTATAAAAATATATTCTAACCCATATAAAAAGCAAGATATAGCAGCTACAATTGTACTTAATATAGCAACTAGGTTAAGAGTAGTATGATTTCTATTATTACTATAATAACTAAGATAAAATGTATATACAAATAAAATCTGTGAGATTACAAGTAATGGTAGCTTTAATTTTATTATTTTCTTCATAGAACCTCCTAACTTTTCTTATTAAATAAATATTTTGCTATGCTATTGTATTAAAAAAACCACCACTATAAATGTGACGGTTTTGTAAATTATTCATTTTTTCTACCTTTATTATACCACAAAATAAGGAAAATTTCAAGTCTTGTACTGTTAGCGATGAAATGGTATTAATTATTAGAGGTGATAATTTTATGGAACAAAAAAGCAGCATGACTGCATTGGTAAGTGCATTTTCAAGGGCATATCATTCAGTGCAAAATGCAGAGAAAGTATTTGATGATTACTTGGCAAAGGACATTTTAACTCAGAGCGAATACGAACAAATTGCAAGTAATATGTCAAAAGGAATCAATTTCTTCAATCCATCATTTGATGGTACAAAGGGAGAAGCTTTGCGTTGGATTGTAGATAATCAATTATCTCCATCCCCACTTGGTAGAGCGGCATTTGCAGAAAAAGCACTTGAAAATGCTGTGAGAATTGGCGCAAAGCAATATATGATTTTTGCTGCCGGATATGATACATTTGCATATCGTCAGCCTGACTGGGCATCAAAAATTCAAATCTTTGAACTTGACCACCCCTTCACTGGTTCTGACAAGCAAAAACGTATTCAATCAGTAGTATCAGAAAAGCCTGCCAATCTGCACTATGTATCTGTGGATTTTACAGAAAACAACTGGGAAAGCAATTTAATTGCCTGTTCAGAATTTTCTCAAAGTAAAATCAGTTTTTGCAGTTTACTTGGGATAAGCTACTATTTATCTAAGCAGACTTTTGCTGAAACAATCAACACTATTTCACGTATTGTACCAAAAGGTAGTAGTATTGTTTTTGATTATCCAGACGAGGATACCTATACCCCAAAAGCAGGAAGGCGAGCCCAAAATCAAGTAGCAATGGCTGGTGTGGCTAAAGAAAAAATGCTTGCAAGCTATTCTTATTTAGAGCTTGAAAGGCTATTGGCTGATAACAATTTCTTGATTTATGAGCATTTGACACCAAGTGAAATAACAGAGCAATATTTCAAAAAATATAATCAAGCAAATCCAGATCATCCTATAGCAGCCTTTGACAATGTGAATTATTGTTTGGCGGTGAAGAAATAAAACCAATATAAATGAAAGGAGAAATTATGTTACAAACACTAGAGGTTCATAAATTATTAAGCGGTAATATATTTAAAACCAATTTGTTTTTTGAAAATAGTATGGTTTTTATAGAGCGACCAGATTTCTTTACTAAGCCAGATCAGCAATCAGGCTATATTAGTATTCAAAGATTTAATTATATAACCCAGGATTTCTATAAATTTCAATTTAGTAAACCAGTTGACTTAATTACATATACGAGTTGTCATTCTGTAATTTATTATGCATATATCAATAATGAAAAAGGTAATTATTGTATAAATTTAAATAAAGTTAATTGTATTAATTGGAATGATGAAAATATACTGACTATTGATATGGAAGTTAGTGAAGATAATGAGTCTTATGGTTATAACTTAGAAAATAGCATTATTACTGGACTAAGTGAAAGATACGTATTATTGGCAATCCCAAAGGAAAACTATGAATTTGGAACACCATTTTTTCATAAGGTATTTTTAATTGATTCTTTTGAAAATAAAGCCTACTTAATACCGGACACAATTAAAAAATTAGATACTTTATTGAGAATAGATGACATTAATATTTTAAATAATGGAGAATATGTTATGTTTAAAACAGGACGAATTAGGCCTTTTGAAAAAAGAAAAATTTGGAATAACCAAAAAGAAAAAGGCATTTTTGCAGAATATCCCGATCATTTAGAAACTTTGATTGTTTGCAAACTGGATGAGTTTGTAAATAATACCAAATGTGAATTAGAAATACCTGAAAATAACCTTATACAAAGATGTGATATGAATAGTTGCTTAAGTGTTATTGGAACTGATAACGATAAAATTATCTATTTAACACAATATTTTAAGGAAAATGTCACAGAGGTGGTCTTTTTTAATTTTAAACTTAATCAAACAGAAATTATTAAAATAAAAGAAGTGTTTAACCATATAGCATATTTTAATGGAAAATTATATGGGGTGTTGAACAACGAGAAATGTATAGAGATCTATGATATTAATAAAAAACAAAAAATATTCACCACTAATACTGATGAAGGTATAATTTATATAGATGATGAAAATATTGTTACGTGTAAATGTATAAGCGGCGAATTTAAGAACTTGTTTACTGTTAACAACTTGATAAGTGGAAATATAACTACTTTTAAAAGTAGATTTAGTGAATTTGTTTGTGAAAAAAACATGTTGGTGTTATTTTAATATACTAATACTTTCCATTTGATACTCAAACTTTGAATATCAGATATTGCTAAAATCATAAGAAAACGCTTTGATGATGATTTAATCCAATATCTACTAGCCTTAAAATGGTGGAATTGGTCAGCAGAAAAAATATTTAATAATCTTGAAATCCTTTGTAGTTCAGATATTGAAAATATAAAAAATATAGAGTAATTCACTTGACTAAAATGAGCATAGAATAAGGTAACGATTTGTGCAAAAAACAGTTACAAGACAGTATTTCCATTTTTGATGAATTATAAATCAAAAACAGAACTACTATTTTGTGGCTATTATGACGTAAAAAATGAAAACTATTATATAATTATCCAATTGCCTACCGCAGCATAATGAAATTCATAGACCTGTGTCAAGTTACTCATTAAAGATCAGGATATTTATTTCTGTTTTTATTGAACTTTATACTTATCTAGAAACTGTTTAAGTTTATCTGAAGACTTTGTAAGGCTACTAATAGATAGGGTTATTTCTTCAATAGAAGAAACTTGCTCATCTGTTGAAGCTGCAACTTCTTCACTTGCGGCAGCATTTTCTTCTATTACATTAGATATATTATTAATTGCTTTTTCAAGGGAAAGAGAATTCTTATCAATAATTTGGGTCTTTTTTGAAATCTCTATAATTTCATTAGTTACCTTGGAGGTTGAGTCTTTTATTTTCCAAAATATATTTTCTGTATTTTTTATAGATTCAGTTTGTTCCTCCATGGATTTTTGGAAATTTCCCATTTTAGATACAGTTTCATTTATTCCATTTTGAATTGCTTTAATTAAAGCTTCAATTTTACTAGTTGAACTGCTAGAAGACTCAGCTAATTTTCTTATTTCATCAGCCACAACAGCAAAGCCTTTACCTGATTCCCCAGCTCTTGCAGCTTCTATAGAAGCATTTAATGCTAACAAATTTGTCTGAGATGAAATACCATTAATAACTTCAACAAATTGAACTATATCAGCTGATTTTGTTGAAAGATTTAAAATCGATAATGAAACTTCTTCAGTAGTATTTTTACTATCTAACATTTTACCATTTTGAAAATTAATACTCGAAATACCTTGTGTAACTATTTCATCTGTTTCCATAGCTAGTTTTTTCATATGATTAGTAGCTTCAGTAACTGAATCTAAATCCTTTGTTACACTGACTACCATATCATTACTTTGCACCGCTAGCGCAGACTGTCTAGTTGCACCATTTGCAACGTCTGAAATTGTTTGTGATATTTGTTGTGAAGTTTTAGCTGCTTCATCGGAGTTTTTAAGAATGTCATTTGATGAAGAAGCCACTAAGTAGCTCATCTCTTTTGTTTCTAAAATTAAAGCTTTAATGTTTTCAATAAACTTGTTAAATCGAATAGTTAGAAATCCTAATTCATTCTTAGAAAAAACAGTTCCCTGTATAGTAAGATCTCCATCTTCTGCTTTCTGCATAAGCACTTGAAATTGGTTTATAAACTTCTCAATATTTTTATAAGTTAGTAATGTCATCAGCGTAAGTAAAATAATTATACAAACACTTATAGCAATAATAATAGATAAATACAATTCTAATTGATTATTTTTGTTTTTAGATGCCAAATTCATACTTGCTATATGAGAATTTGATTTATCTCTTATTGATTTAACCAAAGCATCCATATCATTTGTTGGGGGTTTATCCATTCCTTTAACTAAGGTATCAACAATTTTATAACTATCTTTATTATTTTTGTCATAGCTTTTTAACGCATTAGTATAATTAATTTGCAGTTGGTCAAGTTCACTTTAAACCTTATCAACTAAAACGCCATCTATTCCTAGTGAAACCATTGAGGTCTTTAAAACAGTTAATTCAGTTAGTACATCTTTGTTATATCCTGTAAATTCGGCAAGGTACGTATTGTATTTAGATTGATCTAAACCTCTTAATAATAAATCTTTCCAAGCTTGTACTTGTTTTTTAAAAGTTACTTGAATATTTCTAGAGTTATCAACTAATTCAATATACTTATTGATAGTAGCTACATCATTTTGACCCTGCTTCGTAGTACTATTTAATGAATTAAAAGTAAAAATTCCCATACCGGCTATAAATACTAACATGAAAACCACCAAAAGTAATAAATTCCCTTTAATACCGCTATTTCTCATGACTTCACCCCTTATTATAATATTCTTTCTTTTATTGTTATTATCTTTCCATTCATTTTAACTCTTACATCAAAATCTATTATTGCATATTTTTAATATTAAAAATACTTTTTATTTCAAATTTTGCTAATTTGTGCATCAAAATAAAAAGAGCTATAAAATGCAAATTAAATAACCAATAAAATACTTCGAATGTCATTGACCTAAGTACCAGTTTAAAGGATTGATATATCTAGGGTTTAATCATTAAATGATAAAGCTCTTATTTTTTTACTGAAAACAAGTTCGTTAAAGTAGAATTATACTATTGATAATGCTACCTAAAGTAATTATAAAAAAGAATATGAAAATAAGACTTAACTTAAAAAGTGTGGATTTAAAAAAAAATTTTAACTATTTTATTATACATTTAATGGTATTTCAGCGGGTTTGTAGTATATAATAATTATACTGTTTTAATAAAAAAACTATGAGATAGGGGGACTTATTATGTCAAAAGATATATTTAATAAAGAGTGTGAAACTAGAATTAAGTTAGCAAGAGAAATTGCCAGTAAATGTTCAATAGAATATGGAAGGGAAATTATTATTGTTGGTTCTGTTTCAAGAAATCTTGCAGATGAAGATTCTGATATTGAAATAGAATTTTTAGTAGATAATTTAATATCAGAAGAAAACATGATTAATTGGATTAAACAGATTGGAGGAACAGATATACATCCCTATGGCGTACCACTATGGGATGGATCAGTTTGGATAATATTCAAGTATAAAAATTATTGGATTGAATCTGGATGGCAGACTATTAGTAGCATGAAAAATAACATAATTTCAATTATAGAAGGTAAAGTAATTACCCATGATAAACTTATTCTTGCTTCAGTATTAAAAGATGCAATTTTTATCAGAGGTAATGGTATATTAAGTGATTTACAAGGACAATTAAATCTTTATCCAAAAGAACTTCAGAAAGATATTATAGCAAATACAATTGAACCTTGGACTATGGGTTTGGCAATAGATGTTAGAAAAATGCTATCTAAGAGAGAGGATAAAATTCCATTCCTTCAAAGAATTATACCAGATGTCCAAAAGATTTTAAGAATTTTATATGCAATAAATAGACAGTGGGAACCAGATTGGAAATGGACAAAATATATAATCAGTAATCTAGAGATAAAACCAGAAAATCTAGAAGAGAGGATAGATTCAATTATATGTATAAAAGATACTAAAGAGAATTTAAAGAATTGTTTTGAGTTAATAAAGGATACATTATTACTTATACCAAAAGACCTTGAACTAGGTGAGACAGTTGCAGCTATATTAAAAAATATTGATACAACTACAATAGTATAATAGTATTCAATTGAATTTTACGGCATTTTTAGGGATACTCAACTATTCCTGCAAAAAACAGCCACAAGACAGTATTTTCCCATTTTCGATAAACTGTAAATCAAAAACTTAAAAAAAAATTTGGCACTACTGATAGGATGGGTTACTCATTGAATAGCCCATCCGTCATGACTCAAATTGAGTATTGATTCTGAATTACATCTCACAAAGGTTATTTCAAAAAATACTCAAGGGCTCCATAGCTTACAACAGATCTTAAGGACTGAATGCCTTTAATTTCATCATCATCAAACCCCGCGATACCATTTTGAAGCAAAAAAGTATTATAACCCCTTTCAATAGCACCATTGTAAGTAAATAGAACACAATGCTCTGCTGCAAATCCACTTATAACAATACAGTCTACACCCTCACTCTTTAGAATAGTATCTAACTCTGTTTTCCAAAAAGCATTGCTATAGGTTTTATGTACAAATAAATCATTATCTGATACTACTAATTCTTCTACACATTTAAAGCCCTCAGTCTCTGCACCCCCTGCTTCAATGTCCTGTATGATTACCACAGGATATTTTTTCTTGCGGAAATATTCACTGATTTCATTAATATATTCTACTGCTTTTTCAAAGGATAGCCTGCAAGATGTGGATTCTTTACAATTTTTTTGCATGTCTATTACTAAAAGTGCTACTTTTGACATAATGTCCTCCTCCTATCACTCTTAATGATTAATCATTAAGTTTACCACTATTTTTGTTAACTCTTTTAACTTAATGGCTCATCACCATATGTATTCATTTAAAGAATGTAACATATATATAATTTTACTAAAACATTCTACTTTCTCCAAGTTAAAAATTAATTAAAATAATACTTTCCGTCTATAATAGATTCTCACCAACATTTCTCATTAAAGAGCAGGATATTTATTTCTGTTTTGAGGGGTCTGGAGACCATTAGAAATCTAGTGGTGTGAATATAGTCCAATGTAGCAACTTATAATTTTAGAGCTGTTAACGAAGGTGCTATTCAAAAATATAACCCAGGGTTTTTAGAATATATAAGTACATTAGTTTTTAACCCAATTTGAGGTAATAATGGTATAATCAAATAAATTATTTGTATCATAATGGTTGTTTACTTATAATTTAGTTCTATTCTTTTATTGTGCAGTTATCACAAAACTATGATTGGTGAACAATTTATTATGGTAAATTAAGGAGGTCTAATGAATGGAATATATATTAGCATTTATACTTTTATTAATAGGCTTTATATTTGGAAAGTTATTGTTGAAACAGTCAAATAAGAATTATGATTTAAATTTACTAATAGTTGCTGTTTTTTTCTTTGTTCTTGGTTCAAAAACAGAGGTGTTTAGAAGCAATGATTTTGATTATAATATTATGCTTTCAAATATAGTACCCCCTTTTATTTTAGGGGCTTTAATAAGAAGGTATATAAACAAACATTTATATAAAAAATGTAGTTATTAAAGCATTAAATACATTAGTATTTGATGCTTTATTTCACTTGAAATGATTTTTATGGTACAAGTATAATTTTACATATATTGGGACATAATCTTAATAATAGAATCTATATAAGGTGAGGTTGAATGTATATGAAAAAAATAAAAGTGAAAGTTGGAATAGATAAAAGTAAATTAATAAAAGGTGACAAAAGGGTAGTTGCTTGTGGTAAGAACTTTTGAAATATTTGTTAGATTAGTAGCTAATATAAAACTATCCAAAAATCCAATTAAATTCTTAACTTCTAAAGAATATTAATTCTTAACTTCTTTTAACGACATTTCAGAAGGAAGTCTCCTACTTCTATAAGTGGGGGGATAACAATTGAGAATTGTTATCTGCTCCAGGGGTCTACAAGGGGGTAAATCTCCTTCTGAAGTCGTTAATATTGAAGCTTCGCAGAAGATGATTTAACTTTATGAGTATGTTGCCGTACCCTTAAATATTATGTGTAATTTTAACAAAATAAACAAAATAAAATTAGGCTATTACATGAATTAAAAAATTATGCTACACTATAAAAGTCAAATCAAATTCAATGCGTTGTACCGACGGTCATATCATCGTCGATACAGCGCATTTTTTTTAATTTAAGTAAAATCGAGGAGGAAATTATGGAAAAATGTATGCCTAGAAATGGGAAAGAAGGATTAATTTACGGGGGTATTATATGTTCATTGACTTGCATATTCATGGCAACTATGAATATTTCTATTAACATGGGTGGAGTGTCAGGAAAAGCAATAGTTACATCGTTAAAAGCATTTCCATTAGTTTTTATAATCGCAATGATACTAGAAACGTTTGTTGTAGGAAAGATAGCAGGTAAACTAGTGAATGTTTTTAGTTCACCAACAGATAGTTTAAATGCTCATATTCTGTTTAGGACATTTTTTACCGTTATTGGTATGTCCATTATTATGACAACTGTGGGAGGTACTTTAGCAAGTGGATTCAGTCTAGAAGTCATTAAAGAGTTCCCAATTTCCTGGCCACGCAACTTTTGTGTAGTTATATTTTTGGAACTGCTTATTGTACAGCCTATTGCAAGAAATGTGATGAGAATAATACATGACAAGAATGAACCTGATTTAGATGATAGGTTAAGTGCATAGAAACAAAAATGTTTTTAGCAATGAACAATCTTCTTACTAAAGTAGTAAATCCCTTTACCATCAAGGGGATTTACTACTTTCTTCATTTTTGATTATTGGGCTATATTTAAGAATATTTAAATTTCATGATATAATATTTAAGATACATTTGTATATTAAGGAGAATTAAGAATAGTTTTTAGGAGGAGATTATTAATGTTTATTTTATCATTAAATTACATAAAACCACTTGAAGAAGTTGACAGGGAAATAAAAGCACACATACAATATTTAGAAAAATACTATTCATTACAAAAATTTATTTGTTCAGGAAGAAAAAATCCGAGGAGTGGTGGAATAATCCTTTGTAATGCTAAAAATATGGAAGAAGTTAAAACAATAATTAGCGAAGACCCATTTTATATTAACAAAATTGCTGAATACGAAATAGTTGAGTTTTTACCTACAAAATATGCTGATGGATTTGAGGATTTTATAACTAAGTAATTTTTTGCAATTAATACTGTTCTAGTTAATAGTATCCATCAAAGATTTTCTATTTACATTTTTTCCTTTTTAACTAAACTCTCCAGTATAAACGCCACCCTTTTTATTTTATATATTTAATTGTAATAAATGTTAAATATTTTTCCAAAGCTAAGGTTAAACAAATAGCAATATATAAAAAATACCTTCTAAAAAATAATTCCAAATAATGTAATTACATATATTACAAATACAATAGTTATTTGTAATATATTGGCAATCTGACACAAGTGGCTTGTGTCAGATAAGAAATGGCTCAAACACTAGTGTTGTAAAAAAATGTAAATTACCAATTACCTCTAATATGACATATTGATTGTTTTTCATATATTATGTAATATAGAAACTGGTAATTCTAATTTGCCACAAGGTATGGTATAAATTTACTTTGAAGTCCTAATATTAATTACTATATTTAACAAATTTATATGTTAATTCTATATTAGTAAATTCATAACGAATAGTTGGCATAGCAGATGCTAATTTACGAAATACCATAAAAAGGAATATGTAATCATAACACAAAAGAAAACCTCAAAAACAAAAAAGTTTTATATAAGCTCCCTAGTAAGTAAATTAATTGAAGGCTATGCGGATAGTTTATATGCAGAGTAATTTGAGATAGATGGTTTGCATTTTTGCAAGGCTAAACTTTTGTCATGACAAATAAAAAAAATCCTTCATATTTAAAGTGAAGGATTTTTTTTAATAATATTATTTTTTCTTAAAAAGTCCGTTTATATCATGATATACAGTCTAGATTTCAGCTAACGCAAATAATTACGTCAGTATTATTCACCATACTTTAATTTATGTGCTAGAGTTGTCAAATTATCTAGTGGACCCATAAATATTCTATTAATTTCATATGGTTTATCTTCGTTTGAAGTAAGTCCTGCGTCTGTAGTTACTCCTAAATTACACCCTGCTGCTTTTGCTGCTTTTATTGCACTAGAATTGTATGCACCATAGGGATAGGCCAAATAAACAACTTTTCTGCCTAATAGTTTTTCTAGTACCTGCTTTGTTTTAGTTATTGTAGCTAATTGATTTGTATATGATAAAGTTGGTAAGTTTTCATGCTTATTGGTATGATTTTCTACTCTAAATCCGTTAGCATCCATTTCTTTTAACTGTTTTGAAGTCATCGAACCTGGATTTGTATCTATATCCTTTGATATCATAAATACTGTAGCCTTTTGCTTATTTGCCTTTAGTATTGGATATGCTAATGTATAATTATTTACATATCCATCGTCAAATGTTATTAATACAGGTTTATTAGGTAATGCAGTTCCCTTAGATAAGTTATCATAGAACTGGTCTAATGATATTGTATTATAACCATGTGTTTTTAAATAGTTCATCTGTGATCTAAATGCTGATTGTAATACTACTAGACCATCTTGTTTAGCACTAATAGTTGTTAATTTATGATACATTAACACTGGTATTTTCTGAACTTTTGTTACTATTTTAGTATAAGAACTTTCTATATATCCTATTTTTCCGTTGTAATTTATCTTATAAAAAACATTTGAAGTTCCAAGAGTGTTTACCTTTGAATTCTTTGGTAGTGAACCTATAATGGAAGCGCTGGATGAAGCAGTACTTCTTACATCTAGCGAAGGTGATCTAGTTACTACTGCTATGTCTGCAAATACTATTTGACAGCTTAAAGTTACTAATAATGCTACTATAAACGCTATTTTATTTTTCATGATTTATCTCCTTATAAACCTTTTACTTTTAATATGTCCTCATTTCACAGTATTCATTAAATTATATCCCATACTTAATCTGTAGCTGGTCCACTTTCTCCAAAGCATCAACCTTTACCTTATCTATCTTTTATGGTATCTCCCCTTAAACACCTTTTTAATATCCTCTAAAAGCTCCTCATATATGTCTAATCTTTCATCAGTAAATTTATGCTTTGCCAACAGTCCCCTCAACATATGAAACATAAAAATATTTTACCATATTTTGGTATTATTTTCAATATTATTGATAAGATTTATATAAGAACACAATACTACTTTGCATATTTAAAATAAACTAATTTTCCTTTTGTGCCTGTAACAATACTTTTCTTTTAAAGTCCTTATATCTAAAATATTCATAAGGGCCAATACAAAACATAGTTGTTAATGCTTTGTGCTATGCCTAAAATCTTTAAAACTTGTTGTATGTAAAACTATTAAAACAACAACAGACATACTGAAATGAAATTAAGAAAAAGCATAAAAAAACATTTAGCTCTAAGACAGAAGATTTTTCTGGGTGAAATAGTAGTATCAAACGTCTTATTAAAAATTTTTAGCCTAAAGTATGAAATATAATATTTCTGCTTTAGGCTTTTGCTATATCTTGTGGAGTAGATTTAGAGCAAACAAGGCTATGCGAGTCTATTACTTGTTTGCCTAATATTATTAAAAGACAGTAAAATTGGCTATAATAATGTATAATAAAATTAAAACTGGTAGCAGAGAGAAGGTGCATTAAATGAAAAAAAGTATACAAATAGGAACATCTGACTTTAAGAAATTAATAGAAGAAAATAATTATTTTGTAGATAAAAGTATGCTCATAAAAGAATTTATGGAGAATGGTGCAGACATAATATTAACGCCTAGACCAAGAAGATTTGGTAAAACATTAAATTTAAGTATGCTTGGATATTTCTTTGACATAAGAACTAAATCAGATACTAAAGAATTATTTAAAAGTTTAAAAATAGAAAATGAAAAAGAAATAATGAAACTTCAAGGGGAATATCCTGTTATTTTTGTTACTTTTAAAAATCAAAAGCACTTATCATATGAAGATTTTAAAGATGGAATTCAGATGTTATTATCTAATTTATACAAAGAGCATGATTATTTATTATACAGTGACAAATTATCAGAATTTGACAAAGCTGATTTCAAAGAAATAATTTCTAGAAAAGCACAATTAGGGGTATTTTCTGAGGGTATAAGCAACCTCATGATATATATGAATAAACATTATGGAAGGAAAGTAATGTTATTCATAGATGAATATGATGTACCAATTCAAGAAGCCTATATGCGTGGATATTATGATGAAATGATTTCTTTAATAAGAAATATATTAACCTGCGCACTTAAAGATAATATATATTTAGAAAAAGCAATGATAACAGGAATCCTTAGAGTTGCAAAGGAAAGTATTTTTTCTGGACTTAATAATTTGCAAGTAAATACTATACTTGGATTAAAGTTTAAAGATAAATTTGGATTTACAGAACAAGAATTAAAAGAATTATTAAATTATTATGATTTGCAAGATAAAAGTGATGATATAAAGAAATGGTATAATGGCTATGTTTTTGGCGGGAAAACAATATATAATCCATGGTCAGTTTTAAATTATATTGATAATAATGAAATGGGTTTTATGCCTTATTGGATTAATAGTAGTAGCAATGATTTAATAAAGAATTTGTTACTAAAAGGTGACACAAATATGAAACTAGAACTCGAAGAGCTTATATCTGGAAACTCAATAAGTAAAGCAATTGATGATAGCATTGTAATGTCAGAGGTTGAAGATTCTAATGAAAATATTTGGAGCTTTTTACTTATGTGTGGATATTTAAAGGCTATAAAAACAGAAAATATAGAAGGAATATTGCAGTGTGAACTTAAAATTCCTAATAAAGAAGTGCTTATTTTCTATAATAACTTGATTGAAAAATGGTTTAAAGAATCAACGACAAACCAAAAATATGAATTGATGTTAAAGACTTTAATAACTGGTAATATAGAGATTTTTGCAGGATTATTCAAAGAATTTGTAATAAATAATATAAGTTACTTTGATGTATCAGGAAAAGAACCAGAAAGGGTTTATCATGCATTTGTACTGGGAATGCTTATTTCACTTTCAAAAGGTTATGAGGTTAAGTCAAATAAAGAAAGTGGATATGGGAGATATGATGTTATGATAATTCCTAAAGATGTTTCTAAGATAGGAATTATTATTGAATTTAAGAAAATTGATGATTTTTTATCTTATACAATAGAAGAAGGAACAGCAAAAGCATTAAAGCAAATAGAAGATAAGAAATATGAAACAGAGTTATTAGAAAAAGGAATAAAAGATATAGTAAAACTCGCTATTGTGTTTAAAGGAAAAGAAATTAAGGTTACTCAAGGAAATATAGTGTGATAGTTCCCCTCAGCGAAAAATGGTAAAGATAAAATTTTAAGCTTAAAGTATGAAATATAATATTTCTGCTTTAGGCTTTTGCTATATATTGTGAAGTATATTTAGAGCAAACAAAGCTATGCGAGTCTGTTATTTTTTGTGCCTAATATTATTAAAACACAGTTAAATTGGCTATAATAATGTATAATGAAATTAAAACTGGTAGCAGAGAGAAGGTGCATTAAATGAAAAAAAGTATACAAATAGGAACATCTGACTTTAAGAAATTAATAGAAGAAAATAATTATTTTGTAGATAAAAGTATGCTCATAAAAGAATTTATGGAGAATGGTGCGGACATAATATTAACGCCTAGACCAAGAAGATTTGGTAAAACATTAAATTTAAGTATGCTTAGATATTTCTTTGACATAAGAACTAAAGCAGATACAAAAGATTTGTTTAAAAGTCTAAAAATAGAAAATGAAAAAGAAATAATGAACCTTCAAGGAGAATATCCTGTTGTTTTTGTTACTTTCAAGGGAGTCAAATATAATAATTTTGAAAATGCAATAAGTGCAATTGAAATGCTTATGTCAGAAGTGTATAAAGAGTATAGATATTTAATGGAAAGTGAAATTTTTAAAGAAGATGAAAAGAGAGATTTTAATAAAATTATAAATAGAGAAGCTGATTTAATTCTATTAACAATTTCTCTAAAAAATCTCACTAATTATTTATATAAATATTACAATAAGAAGGTAATTTTGCTTATCGATGAATATGATGTACCAATTCAAGAAAGTTATATGAGAGACTATTACGATAACATGATTTCATTAATAAGAAATATGCTAAGTGATGCACTTAAAGATAATATATATTTAGAAAAAGCAATGATAACAGGAATCCTTAGAGTTGCAAAGGAAAGTATTTTTTCAGGACTTAATAATTTGCAAGTAAATACTATACTTGGATTAAAGTTTAAAGATAAATTTGGATTTACAGAACAAGAATTAAAAGAATTATTAACTTATTATGATTTGCAAGATAAAAGTGATGATATAAAGAAATGGTATAATGGCTATGTTTTTGGCGGGAAAACAATATATAATCCATGGTCAGTTTTAAATTATATTGATAATAATGAAATGGGTTTTATGCCTTATTGGATTAATAGTAGTAGCAATGATTTAATAAAGAATTTGTTACTAAAAGGTGACACAAATATGAAACTAGAACTCGAAGAGCTTATATCTGGAAACTCAATAAGTAAAGCAATTGATGATAGCATTGTAATGTCAGAGGTTGAAGATTCTAATGAAAATATTTGGAGCTTTTTACTTATGTGTGGATATTTAAAGGCTATAAAAACAGAAAATATAGAAGGAATATTGCAGTGTGAACTTAAAATTCCTAATAAAGAAGTGCTTATTTTCTATAATAACTTGATTGAAAAATGGTTTAAAGAATCAACGACAAACCAAAAATATGAATTGATGTTAAAGACTTTAATAACTGGTAATATAGAGATTTTTGCAGGATTATTCAAAGAATTTGTAATAAATAATATAAGTTACTTTGATGTATCAGGAAAAGAACCAGAAAGGGTTTATCATGCATTTGTACTGGGAATGCTTATTTCACTTTCAAAAGGTTATGAGGTTAAGTCAAATAAAGAAAGTGGATATGGGAGATATGATGTTATGATAATTCCTAAAGATGTTTCTAAGATAGGAATTATTATTGAATTTAAGAAAATTGATGATTTTTTATCTTATACAATAGAAGAAGGAACAGCAAAAGCATTAAAGCAAATAGAAGATAAGAAATATGAAACAGAGTTATTAGAAAAAGGAATAAAAGATATAGTAAAACTCGCTATTGTGTTTAAAGGAAAAGAAATTAAGGTTACTCAAGGAAATATAGTGTGATAGTTCCCCTCAGCGAAAAATGGTAAAGATAAAATTTTAACGACATTTCAGAAGGAAAGTCTCCTACTTCTATAAGTGGGAGTCTAAATTTCCTTCTGAAGTCGTTAATATTGCAGCTTCGAAGAAGATAAACAGCTGTGCGGGTGATGATTTAAGCTTAAAGTATGAAATATAATATTTCTGCTTTAGGCTTTTGCTATCATATTCTTTGCAGAATTTCACATTTAAACTGTCACAAAAATACCTATTTTATATTTTCTTGATATTCATAAGATAATATAGTAAGATTATAATGCATTTATATTGATAATGAGAATTAATATCAGTATTTGCTTTGATATAGCATTTAACGAAGGAGGACTATAATTGGAATTTATTAGGTCAATGTTTTATTTTATATTAGCAGGAGTATTTGAAATAGGCGGTGGTTACCTTATATGGCTATGGATGCGTGAAGGAAAAAGCATATTGTACGGAGTTATTGGCGCAATTGCATTAATTTTATATGGCATCATTCCTACATTACAACCACCAAGTGCTAATTTTGGTAGAGTATATGCAACTTATGGTGGTATCTTTATTGTATTATCTATCTTGTGGGGTTGGAAAATTGATAATATGCTCCCTGATAAATTTGATTTAATTGGTGGGGTAATAGCGCTAGTTGGAGTTACTATAATTATGTATGCTCCTAGAGGATAATCCGTAGCTAAGAGCATAAGTATGATGAAAATAATGGTGGTTAATTATATACACTATTTTTTTGTATTAGATCTATATAAATTCTAAACCTTATTGAAAAAAGCCAGGAGCAATCCTAGCTTATTTTTACATACTGTGAACTTATATAGCCCGTTTTACCATTGTAAGTTATCTTGTAAAAATTATTTGTCTTTCCGGTTATACTAATTTTGGTCCCACTTTTTATACTTCCCAATATAGGATAGTTTGTTCCTGCTCCACTTCTTACACTCAAACTGCTTGCTGTTGTTACACCTTGCTGTGTTTCGTATGGCACTACCTCGGCCACTTTAGCTGCAACAACTGGCTTAGCTGTTATTTTTACATACTGAGCACTTACATACCCCGTTTTACTACCGTAAGTTACCTTGTAAAAATTATTCGACTTTCCGGTTATACTAATTTTAGTCCCAATTTTCATACTTCCCAATATAGAATAATTTGTTCCTGCTCCACTTCTTACACTCAAATCACTTCCTGTTGTTACCCCCTGCTGTGTTTCGAATGGAACTACCACGGCTGCTTTAGCTGCAACAACTGGCTTAGCTGTTATTTTTACATACTGCGTACTTACATACCCCGTTTTACTACCATAAGTTATCTTGTAAAAATTATTTGTCTTTCCGATTATACTAATTTTGGTCCCACTTTTCATACTTCCCAATATAGAATAGTTTGTTCCAGCTCCACTTCTTACACTCAAATTACTTCCTGTTGTTACACCCTGCTGTGTTTCGTATACACTGCCAAATACTTGTGTATATTTATCCACACTATTTGTACTACTATTATAATTTATATTGTTGATACCCCCTACAGATACCAAGGCAATACCCATAATAGTAGTAGCTATAACTACCTTTGTTTTTTGTTTGAATTGTGTTAAAATCTTAATATTTTTCAATCTAATTCCCCCTTAAAGCATAATATCATATACTATTGCTTTATTTCTTATCTAAAGTATAGGGGTACCCAATGCAAAATAGGTTACAAATAAGGTACAGTTTTTGAAGATATTCATAGTTACTTTAGTTACATTCAGATTAAGGCCACTTAACCTTCCTTAAGTCATCTTCTTCGAATCTGTAACATCAATATAATACATTATATTTACTTGTTATCTTGTATTTATTATAAATATAATACTGAGAGGTATAGAGACAGTGCAGCATAAATAGCCCATGGTGGCCTTTTAAGAGATAGTATGTTTTTTGGCAAAGAAAAAATAAACAGCTGCTCCGGTGATGATTTAACACAACTAAACTGCGTTTATTCTAATATCAGCCGATGTTGAATGTAAGTAATTATATTGCATTTAAATTCAATAAATTATTCTATAACTCCCAATATTTAAAATTTATGTTACAATCAGTATGAAAATCAGCTATAACCAATATATATTTATATAAAATTAGGGGGGTGATAAGTTGGAAAAAATAAAGGTTATTAATAGATTAGTTACAGTAGTTACTGTTATTGGGTTTACATTATTGGGTTTAACCTTATTGAGTTTATTGGGCATAATTGATATGAATTCAATGTTACTTATATTACTATCCTCAGGTATTTTTAGTATACTTAACGGATATTACAATATTAAGAATAAAAAAGTAGCAATATTTTGTATTTTAGTTGGATTTTTCTTATTCTTTGTTGCTGTACTTAAAATATTTTTTTAAATATGCAATATTATAATACTGTAAATTTAAGGATGGATAATTTTCTCTCCTTAAATTTTTTGCGTATTAATCTTCACATACCCTAATATAATCTTCTTATCTGAAATATATTATATCTTTATAATCAAAAACTTTATCCGTACTACCAAGTCTTTGTGCGGGAGTTAATTTCTTGTCTCCAAACTTTGTTGTCCAACAAAAATTATAAAAAGTTCTAATTATTGTCGTTATCTGCTGTGTTAGTCATACAGGATTAAATATTAGTATTAGATATTAGTATTATATATTAGTATTAAATATTAATATTATAAATTAGTATTATAAATTAGTATTATAAATTAGTATTAGTACATAAAATTTATATTAACTGTTATAGTATGATGATCTTTGTATTTCAGAGTATTATACCACCCCAGTAAGTCTTTGTGCATCCCTAACTTATTTTAAAATTTTAAGCTACTTACTGAATTTCGCAATTAATATCTCCTTCCATTTCAACAAAAAAAGCCCCTATATGGATT
Source organism: Clostridium sp. FP2 (assembly GCF_011065955.2). Classification (NCBI taxonomy): domain Bacteria; kingdom Bacillati; phylum Bacillota; class Clostridia; order Eubacteriales; family Clostridiaceae; genus Clostridium; species Clostridium sp. FP2. The sequence goes on along the minus strand of NZ_JAAMNI020000003.1, from coordinate 74,377 downwards.
TCCATATAGGAACGTATTGAACTTTGTACCACTACACATTCTCTTTCCATCCTAGCTTTTATAAAAAAAACATTATATACATAAATTTCAGTAATTAAGAGACATTATCTTTATTCATATTCGAAGAGTGAGAGTATAATTCAGAAACAGCAATATACATTGATTTCTGTTGTAACATTTTTACATCTTTTGCATATGCACTTATTCCACCTATTTTAAACAATTCATCAATTGAATTTGTTGCTGACGCATACTCTTTTATAAACTTATTATATACAATTGATTTTTCATCATTTACTTTTTCTATAACTTTTTGTACTGGTTTTAATATCCTTTCTTCAATTATAGAATGGTTTTCTAGCAAAGTTTTTACACTAACATTGCTAAAAAAGTGTTTATCATCATCTGCTTTATTTTTATTGTTTAGCTTAACCTCGTCTAATTTACCAAAATCCAAGGTTATATCAATACCCTTAGATAATATAATGCTCGTTTCACCGTCAGAACCATTCATCTTAATTATCTTATCGCCTACAATGTCATTTTTGTTGATTAGGTTTCCTAAATTCTTTACTAACTCTCCTGTTTTTTTTTCAATTTCTAACTTATCATTTTCACTCAAATCAGATTTTTTATATTGTGTAGCTAATTCTTTAAGTTGGTTTCCTACATCATTTATATTGTCTAAACCACTCTCTTTTTTTTGTAAGATTGTCATTCCACTCTGAATTTGTTGTTCTGAATTTTGAATGACTGTTAATTGAGTATTCATAATCATTACTTTCTGCCTTATAAGGTCTTTTGGGGTTTGGTTAGCCTCTTTTTTATTAATATTAGCAATTTTATTGTTGCTATTGAGTACCTTTTGAAGTTGTTTGTAGTTACTATTGTTCATATATGGATTTTTTGCATAAGAATTTACATTTCCAATAATCATTTTCTATTTCCCCTCTCAAATAAGGGTAGTACTCGCAAATCGTAAATTTACAATGCTAAGCCAATTATTTACACTTTGCGGTTACTACCTCAATAAAGTCTCAAAGAATAATACATAATTATTATAGTTATCGAGATTAAAATGTAAAACTTTAGTTATTTATAAAAATTGTATTTTTTTAAATAAAAATACAAAAATACATAAAAAAACATTTTTCTATAAAATAGCTATAGTTACAGCTTACTACTATTATTTCACTTTCAATTAAGATAAATTACCACAATAGTGATTGAATTACATTAACTTTGAGGCTATTCCACAAAATTTATAAGAATTGAATGTAAGCTTTAACTTAAAATCATACATTCGTTTTTCAACCTAATTTAAGGTAATAATGGTATAATTAAATAAATCATTTGTGTCGTAAGGGTAGAATTATACAGCTTAATGGTTCAACTTAAATAAGTTATAAATAAGGAGTGGTAATTTTGATTTTATATAAAATCTATTCTTCCAATTTGAAAAATTTAGAAATAGGAGAAGGTTTTTTTAAAGATTGGCCAAACCCTCCTAGTCAAGAAAATCATAGGAAAATATTAGAAAAAAGTTATAAGTCTTTAGTTGCAATAGATGAAAAAAGCAATAAAATAATTGGATTTATAAATGCTGTTAGCGATGGAATTTTATCTGCTTATATTCCTCTTTTAGAAGTATTACCTGAATATCAAAAACAGGGTATTGGTTCTGAATTGGTTAAAAAAATGTTAGAAGAATTATATAATTTTTATATGGTTGATTTATGCTGTGATGAAAGCCTACAATCTTTTTATAAGAAATTAGGCATGATAAAATCTCAAGGAATGATATGTAGAAATTATAAATATCAATGTTCAACAAATTTATAGAATATAAATATTAAGACACATTTTTAGACATTGAGTCACAACTGTACTTTGTTATGAAATAATGGTAGAAAAACACAAATTATTTATATAATGAGGTTCAGAATGTTTTTGTAATTTTTGAAAACATCTTAAAATATCAGGGGGGCCGATATGAACAGTTATAATGTAAAAAGTGTATTATGTCAGTTAGATATACCACAAAAAATTAGTGAATATAATGTTATAGACCGTTCAAGAGAAAATGAAGACCGATTTATTTGTATAGTTAAAACAGATGATAACCAATCTTATGTAGTAAAATTTTATAAAAATAACTATGATACTATAGAAAAAGTAAATGGATGGGCAAAACTAGCTATAATATATAAACAGCAGCAAATTAACGTTCCAGAGTTCAAAAAATTTTCAGATGGCAATTATGCTATTTTAAAGGAATTTGAAGGAAAAGAATATTTAATTTGGGTAGAGGATTATTTATCAGGTAAAACATTAGATGATTTAAATCTAGGTGAGCATATAAGTGAAAAGCTATTTGGGCAATTAGGAAAGTACCTTGGCAGAATGCATACAGCAGCTAAAGATAAAAATTTCAAATTTAATTGGAATAGTGCTTGGGTATTATTTGATAAATTCTGTAAAGAAGATGAATTTGATGAAAATTATTTAAATGCATATACCTTATATACGGAATTGAAAAAAATGTCTGTTAATCATGATTTATTAGAAAAAATCTGGAAAAATTACAATGAAATAAGAGAAAGAATTAAGATAGGTTACGATATCTTGCCAAATGGTGCTATTCAAGGTGATTTATCAACAAATAATATTTTGGTGGATACTAATCATTCCTTGTGTGGGATTATTGATTTTAATATTGGTGGGAATGATGTTTTTGTCAATCACATGCTACAAGAAGGTATTTTTCTTGCCTATTGGAGTGATGATTTTTGGAACACCAAAGAAGAATTACTTGAAATGGAAGGTAAATTATCAAAATTTTTGGAAGGCTACTGTGAAAATTATAAGTTGAGTCCTGAAGAAAAGGAAAAAATGAATGATTTATATCAGATTATTAGACCATTTAGAATGGAAAAAGTGTATCCAACAATAAGGATTGCAGGTGAGGGTAGCATCCAGGAGGTTAACAAAAGACTTGATTGGATTTATTCAGAAATGCAAAAGCCATTTACAATTAAATCATCATCTGCGCTGCTGTAATTAACTACTTCAGAAGTAGACATAGACGACTTTCCCCCTTAAATCTTGCGGTAATAATTATACAAGCACCATAATGGGATACATCAAACATTCATGCAAAAACTCTACCTTTGGTGTTGGTTTACATAAAGTAATGGTATAATACTCCTTTTCTAAATAGATAATAAATTATAAATATGTAGTTTATATGAATAATAATTAATAGCTATTTAGTAATAAAGATTATATAATATAAGCTAATTAGGTTAATGAGGAGGAAGTAAACAATGAACACAAGCGATGAAGAATTTTTTGAGGCATTAAAAACAGTATATAGCATTTTACCAACCTTATTCGCATCAGATGTATCTATGTCAATTACAGATAAGGGAAAGTATGTATTTGTTAAGCAAGCAGAAACATTTAAATTAAATATTAACGAGGGTATGCAAGTAGTAGCGGGCGGGGTTTCTGAAATTGCCATAAAAACAGGACATAGGCAATCGATACATTACTCAAAAGAAACTTTTGGTTTTCCAATTACTGCCTATGGGATACCAGTAATTAATCCAAGTACCAAAAATGTAGTTGGCACAATAACCTATGCAATTTCTTTGCAAAAAGAAATTGAACTAAATGAAATGGCCAATGAATTACAGGCATTTTCAGAAGAGTTGGCGGCATCTTCTGAGGAACTAGCTGCTTCTACGCAGGAATTAGCTACAAATAGTCAAAATGTTAGCCATTTAGTAGCTGAAACTCAAAGCAGCATTACAAGTATGGATGGTATAATTTCATATATAAAAAGTATAGCAGACACTACAAATCTATTAGGTCTTAATGCTGCAATTGAAGCAGCAAGAGCTGGTGAGCATGGGATAGGATTTAATGTTGTAGCTGGTGAAATAAGAAAGCTTGCTACTAATAGTAAAAACTCTACAGGTCAGGTTAGTGAAGCACTAGCAAAGATTAAAATAAATACAAATGCCATAATGGATGTCTTAAGCAAATTTTCTGTTACAAGTGAATCACAGGCTGCACAAGCAGAACAAATTGCATCTGGCAGTCAAAGATTAAGCGAAGTATCAGGTAACCTATTGAACCTATCTGAAAATATGAATAAATAAGATTGAGTCTTAGAGATGTTGCGGTAACGTAACATCTCTAAGCGTAGACAGAAAGTTAGCGAGGCATAAAGAATAATATTCTTTATGTGCCCAAAAGGAGTGCATAAGGGAAGAATTGACTGGGTGGTAACCTAGCAGTGAATGGTTGCCGTGCCCAAAATAATGAGGTGACAAAATTATTTTAAAGTAAGTTTTAAAAGTCTATTATATTCTTTAAAGTATTTATTTTTTGTTTTTTCTGAACTAAATATTTGTTCGTAATGACTATATTCATTATAATACTTAAAAGGTTTAACCAGAAAGTCCTTTTCACTAATTACAGCAAAATCCTCGGGTTTATATTTTAATGGAAACTTCCCAAAGAAAGGGGTTGTATACATAAATATGTTTTTTTTACCCTTAGTAAAAATATTATAATATTTTTTATCTAAATCACATAAACAAAAAATATATTCCTTATTATATTTTATAAAATTGTATCCCTCAAACGTAGATAACATCGATACTTTAGCAATAGATATATCTATTGGCTCATAAATATAAATATATTTACTATTTATAGATCCTTGCAATACATTATTAACTTCGATTTCTGTAAGTACTGCACCTTTTAAAATCTCTCTATGTCCTGTTGCTTTGCCTTTTACTATATATTTATAAAGTGTGCTAGTATCTTTCGTTGCGCGTACATCCTTAAAGGAGCCACTAAATTCAATTTCTACATATGGGTAATAAATAATTTTACTTGCTAACCTAGGAATATCAGGATATTCAAATTTTGAAATGGATAACCTAACTACGATAGCCGCAATTAAAGATATTGATATAGAAATAGTTATTATAAAAAGAAATAATTTATTTGTAATTTTCATGTCTACACCTCTTTGACCCTACCAGCATCTATTTTAAAAATTTTATCGCTTAATTCTTCAATATCTGTTTTATTATGACTAGAAAGTAATATAGTTGCGCCTCTTTCTCTTTCTTTTCTTAGAATATCTCTTAAAATAAAAACGCTTTCTTCATCTAGAGAATTTGTTGGTTCGTCTAAAATGATTAAATCCGGTGATTCCATAAGAGCTTGTACTAAAGCTAACTTTTGTTTCATTCCTAATGAATATTTTTTAAAGATTTTTTTGTCTTTTGGGTCCAATCCTAATTTAAGCATCCACTGAGATATTATATCTTTATTAATAATTGATTTTATACTTGCTATATTTTTTAAACACTCTAAGCCTGTTTGATTATCCCAAAATCCTGGTGTCTCTAAAACTGCCCCGCAGGAATCAGGAAAATCTATATCTTTTGAAATAATTTTTCCGTCTATAGTAACATCTCCAGTAGTAGGCCTTATTAGCCCACATATGGCCCTAAACAGCATAGTCTTCCCTGAACCATTCCTACCTATAAATCCATATATTTTCCCATTACTCAAGTTAATATTTATATTGTCTAATACCTTATTTCCCTTTATAGTTTTAGTAAGATTTTTAATTTCTATATAACTCATATTTCCTCCTAATAAAATTCATGTTTTTCTATTATTTTTCTTCCAATTAATATTAAAGTAATTATAATATCGTAAATTACGGCCTGAGTAAAATTATACCCAGCAATAAAATTAGAGAGATACCTTATATCTCTATTAACTAATATATTTTCTTGAATAGATAAAATATATTGAGTAAAAGGTAAATATTTCACTAATGTTTGTTTTTTAAAGTAAAACAAATGAAAAATTAGTATGTTAATTAAAAATATAAAATTACAGATAATATATCCATAGATATTATTTGTTTTTAATGTCACTAAACTAGCTATTACTATAAGAATATACTGAGTTAATATGGTTAATATAAACAGTTCTATAATAACTACTAGTGATGATTTTAGATCATTTATTCTATACCCTAACGCACTAAAATACATAAATGATATACTAAATTGGATTAATTGAATTTTTATAAGACTAATAAAAATATGTATAAACTTATAAGTAATCCACTTTTTACGTTTTATTGATCTAGTAAATATATAAGTTGCATTTTTCTCTAGCTCAACCGATACCTCATCTGCAAATATAGAAATCACTATTATAATAGGAAATGCCGAAGTGAGTATATTTATTATGGTGATTTTTTCTCCTAAAAATGTATGCGAATAATAGTATATAAAAATATCTTTAATATCAAGAGTAATTCCATGTAAGTCTCCAGATAATATTGTTGCTATGAGCATCATTGTGAATATATTTAATAAAATTAGATTTAGTTTGTTATATCTACTTTTCATATAATTCTATGCCTTTACTTTTTCTGTTTATGAAATACAATAAAAATATAAAATGTATACTTAGCATATTTCTAATCATATTCATTATTTCAATTTGATTAGCTTTTATAGGTAATATAAAATATAAGCATATCTTGTAACTACTCATAGTAGCTATCATATAAATAATAAAAGTTGGAATAAGAGATTCTTTTACGCTGTATGTTTTAAAAAATATAACTAAATAAATAAACCCTAAAATTAAGAATGATAGAAACTGTATTAAGATTGTAAATAAAATATATTTTAAATCTTTAAAAATTAAAATGTTTTTATAATTCAATTTTACTCCTATAAGCAGAATTATGTTAAAACCTATTACGAATATTAATGTTAAAAATATAATGTTTATTATTACAACTTTCATTAATTCTGAAATATTCAAATATCGTATAATTGTATAATTACTATGCCGTAACTAAATAAGCAATCAGAATTAATATAAATAGACAAATTGTTATCGCCTAGATTTTCTTTTATTTTAAATAAAACTAATATTACTACTATCAGTAGAATCCATAGTAGAATAGCTTGTTTACTTAAAATCGTCTTCTTTAAGTAAATGTATTTATTCATAACTATATTCTAGTCTCCTTCCATATACCAATTGTTCCGCTTATGATACATAGCACTATCCACCCAATTAATGCAATAATAAAATCGCTAAGCTTGCCTGGAGAAGATTGTATATAATTATATATTTGAAACCTATTTGGTAAAACAAATGACGTTAAGTGAACTCCTAGAAACATATAAATAAGCAAGTTGATTTTTTTCATTTGAAACAGTAGAGATAGATTAAACCCTATAACAGCTACTAATGCTCCAAAAAATGATGTTATTAAAATTAATAGATAATTATATAAATAAGGATGATTATTGTAGATACTTTGTAAAAAAAATTCACTTATATTAGCTTTCAATTGATATACAGTAATGCCATATCCATGATTTATTCCTATATTGGGTATAGCTAAAAACGTTAATAGTTCATTTATACTTAGTGGCAATAATATAGTAAAAAAAACTATAATAAAAATCGAAAATATTTTAGATGTAAAATATTTTCGTTTATTAGTTCTTGTTAAATAATATACACATATGTTATTATCTCTTTCATATATAAATGAATCAGAATAAATACCACATGCAATTAAAGGAATAGCTAATAATATAAAATGAAATACTGAACGTACCTTAGTTCCTAACATTATTCCCATTTTATTTGTAAAATCTAATTGTAATGAGTTGCTCATAAAGGAATCTGTACAAACAGCTAAAAATGAAAATAGACAAATACCTAACAAAGATAAGAAACATATTTTAAATTTTTCGTTTTTTATGCAATTTTTTAAATCTAGTTTAATTAAAGTTATCATATCATTTCCCTCTTTTTCAAACTACTCACCTACTTAAGCAGGCGGATTAAAGGTATAACTACCAAAGACTGAAAGTATTACCTATTCAAATATTAATATTTGTAAAGAATTGTTTGCTTAAATAAAACTGAAATTATTGAAAGTATTTTCTTTCAATATCAGTTAATATGTTATTATACGTATCCACGTAGGATTTTTTATTAAAAAAAACTGGTAAATCAGCTATATCATTAAAATGAATTTCATCTTTATCAGGGTCATGTTCTACTAATTTGGCTTGGTGATTTATTTCGTATTTGCCAAATCTAGGAGTTGTAAATATATATCCATTACGCAATTCTGATTTCTCTACTTTATCAGAGTTTTCAATTCTATTGAGAAAAACAATATATTTTTCACCTTTTTTCATATTAATGTAGCCTTCATAACAAAAATAATTCCAACTATGATGAAAATAACTATTTTCATATAAATAAATTGTATTTTCAGTTAGTTTTCCCTTAAAAGTATTTATTACTTTACACTTTCTTAAAAGAGAGTAAGCAACAAGTTTTCCGTCGTCTACTGGCTCAACTTCTAATATTAAATCAGAGGCAGTTTCAATGTCTGTAAAATTATTGATATCAAGTGTAAAATATGGATATGAACTTTTAAAGGATTCATCGTCGTGCCACAAGTAAGAAACAGACGGATTTATTTTCTTCTCCTCTTTAAGTGTAGGACTTGGCAAAAAAGAATTTTTAACTTTAAAAGCTGTAAAGAATGAAGATCCAATTACAATAGTTATACAGATAATCCATAGGAATTTTTTATTCATATTAATACTCCTTATTGGTAATTAACTTCTTCTAATATACCATTAGACAAAATTAATTTTTTATCACAAATTTGCTCAATGTCATCCATAACATGACTTACTATTAAAATAGTAGTTCCACGTGCTTTTTCTTCAAGCATTATTTTTTGAAAAATTTCTACACCATCAACGTCTAAACTGTTTGTAGGTTCATCCAGGAGTAGAATTTTTGGTTTTTCAACTATAGCTTGGGCTATTGCTAAGCGTTGCTTCATGCCTAAGGAGTACTTTCTTATTCTTGCATTTTTTACATCTCTTAACCCAACTTTATTTAAAGCCTCAATGCATTCTTCTTTTTTAACATTTCCCTTTATAGATGTCAGAAATTCAAGGGTCTCTAAACCTGTTTTATCCTTCCAAAATATAGGTGTTTCAATTATTACGCCAAGAGAAGGTAATATAGAAAAATCTTTATTTAAAATTTTACCCTCATATTCAATTGTTCCACTTGTCACTTTTGTAAGACCACAAATGGATTTAAGAAATACGGTTTTCCCAGAACCATTTTTACCTTGAATACAATATATTGTACCTGCTTTAAAAGTATAATTTATGTTTTTAAGTACATCATTATGTTTAAAGCTTTTGCATAGATTATTTATTTTAAGCATTAACTCTCCTCCTTTTTTCTTAAAAGAATGTTATATAGGATATATACTATAACTATTAAGGCTATATTAATTACAATACTTTTGGATGAAATAAGCATATGATTTTTAGAAGGTTTATTATGGAAAAACAATATACTACTCATTAAGGGATTAGTAATCAAAAAATTATTCACCTGAAAGTACTCGAAAAACACGCCTATCACAAGTAAACTTATTTCTATTAAATAAGTAAAAGCTATGGAAATAGAAAAGGCGTGATGAATTCTAAAAATAAGAGTGATTAAAACTAAAAAGAGTACAGTTGAATAATTTATTGTAAATGAGAAAAGTATTACGCCTATATTTCCAATAGAATATTTACCCAACAAGTAAAGAAATAGCATAGTAAATATGTAAGTAGATAGAATTAAACAAAATGTTTCAAATATAGCTTTAATACAGATCTTACTTTTAAAAACCTTTTGTCCACCTAATCTAGTTACTAAAAATATATAATTTTCATAAAAGCTATTGCAACTAATAGTTATAATTAAAGTCCAAAGAGCGATGGGAATAGCATATATGGAAATACTATAAACATCTATAAGATATCTATAATCAAAGCTATTATATATAAATATTACAGCAGTACTTATATCACTAGCAGTATCAAGTATATTGTATTTTAATGCTATAAACATAATTGCTAGTAACATATAAAAAATCAGTCTTTTTACCTTAGCTATATTCATAGCTGCCTCCCTTTAACTTATTGTTAATCAGGTAAACGCTGTATGAAATTATATTTAATACAAAGAAATAAATAATAGATAAAAAGATATTAGTATTTTTTATTTGTCTCAAATCATAAAGTGTTATTAAGAATCTAAATATTGGAATGTCCGTCATGGACAGTAAAAGAAGAATAACAGCTGCGATAATGCTACGTCTATAGCTAAGCTGCAAAATAATAAGCACAACACCCAGTAGAGATAAAAATAAAAAATATTGTAAAAATAAAGCACCAATTAAATTTGTATTAGCAGGTATATTTGAAATAAACACATTATCTATAGACAATATTAAAGCACCAATGATTGAATATTCCCCAATTATTAAAAGTAGCTTTTTTTGCCAGCTAAAAAAAGCCGAAAATCGTGTAATTGAATAATATGAATAGTAATTTCTTAAATTATCATAAAGAAGCCATAAATAGATTGGAGTAAAAAATACGAATAAACGGTAGCTATCATAAAAACTTTTTGTTAAATACAATATTATAAAAAGCGAAAAAATCATAAAGAGTTCTTTTTTAAATGTCATTTAATTCACCTCTATTTCGTTATTTACTCCTATTAGATACATTACAAATATAATTGCTATTAAAATTATAGTGATTTTAATAAAACCACCAATTCCCGCATTGACAGACAATATGTTAATATAACTAGAAAATTTGTATTTTTCTAAGTGAAGCTTGTCTAAAATAATACCTAAGCCAATATAAAGTCCATAAGATACAAAACAACAAAGGTATTTATTAGCTTTTATTATCATTGATAAACAATAAGTTATGCAGGCAAAAAGAGCAAAAATTATTGAAGGAGTAAGAATGTAAAACATATTATAAGCTAAAGGATGAAGAATCCTTAAATATTCAATATAATTACCTTTAGGTAAATTGATTACAAATGAAGGCGTAAAGGTTCCGTTATCTAAACCTTCTAAAGGATATGTAAACAAACATAATGCAAGATTAATTAATAAAGGAATTAGCATAATGATAAATGATAATATAAAAACTGCTAAAAGGTTATTTCTATGATATTTCTTCTTATTTTCTCTTGTTAATATAAGAGAAACACAATTACTTTCTAAATCATCAAAATATATATCACCAAATGCAAAAGAAATAATCAATGGACCCACTATAGCAATGATAAGCATTATAAACCTAATACCAAGTGCGGTAAACAGAGTATTTTCATAAGCAGAACGCAAAAAAATAGCTGGATGTCCAAAATCAAAGCTAGCTTGTATATAAAAAGCAAATATTGAAATGAAGAAAATAAACAGAAAGACCGAAATGGTTTTGGTTCTATTAAGACCTCTTTTGATTGTAGCAAATAAACTCATAAACTCACTTCCTTAATATATCTAGCGTTAAGAGACATTAAGCCCTTACACCATCTCATTTTTACTTTTAATACACATACTTCTTTCTAAATATATTTTCTTGACCAAGATGCTAGTATATTAACATAGCACTTTCAAGGTGTCAATTAAAGTAAAAAAATCATATAATATCATTCATATACTTTTATTGGTTATATTGATTAAGGGATCTCTCCAACATTTTTCTGGCTTACATAAGCAGTAGCTAAAATTATTACCTATCATAGTTGTAGTTCTTTATATAATAAAAGTCCTGCATCCGACTATGTAAGGCATAGCTTTTTAGTGTTGCATGAATAATCCGTGTAAAAGGTTATATAAAAAATTAAAAAAATGGCCACTCTCTTAAGGAGAATGGCCACTAACTATCGCATACTTCATTCGTACACTATATAATATAATATGCATAACACATTAGAAAAATTCCATAAAAAGCTATATATTTATTCTAATGATTAATAGCATCATTTCCAACTACAAATTTTCCGAATCTCTTAAATGGATATGTAACAAACTGTGCCTTTCCTTTTATATCACTACTATCTATATAGGGATTTTCCCATTTTCTAGCATCCAAGGACCTAGCTCTATTATCTCCGAAAAACAAATATTTATTTTCGGGAACCTTAAATTGTTTACCTAAATCCTCCTTGTATACTACATATGGTTCTTCAGATTTCTTTCCATTAATAAAAACTTCTCCATTACCTTTTACATCAACTACATCTCCTGGTAGGCCTATCAGTCTTTTTATTAATTTCTCTTTTAATTCATATGAATAAAAGACTACTATGTCGCTTCTTTTTAATTTAGTTTTATCATAAACTTTTGTAACTACAATTCTATCTCCTATCTTAATTGTAGGATACATAGACTCTGATGGAACTCTGACTTGGTAAAATAGAAATCCTCTTATTAAAGCTGCCAAAATTATTGCTGCAAGTATTGGTGGTACCCACCCTTTTATAAAATTTTTTAATAGTTTCACTTAACTCTCCTCCTCGTAAAAATTACCATGCAATAATGGGGGTGAAAATGGTCATATATATACATATTAAAAGCCATAATTGAATTATAAATTTCAAAATTTTTTCTAAAATCAAAGAAACACAAGGTAAATAACAACAACCCAGTTGATTTGAGTCATAAAGAACTTTTTGATATATTCTTTCTTTAGTTCCCTCTGGCGGTTCAATTTCTACATCTATGAATTTAAACATTTCTTTTAAGATTTCATCCTCTTTTATCATATAATTCATCTCCTGATATCTTGATAAATTCTTTTTTGAAACTGTTCTTTGATCTTTGTAATATACCATCAATAGCCTTTGGCGTTTTACATAAACATTTTGCAATGCCCTTTACACTATAATCATCTATATATTTGAGAATAAGGACATACTTATAAATAGGCTTTAAATTATTTAAAGTTTCTAAGATTACCTTTCTAGTTTCTAAATTGATAAGCATAAGTTCAATATCTTGATTATCCTCTAAATAATCCAGTTCTTCTATGCAGGCAAAACCCTCCTTACGGATATTATCTCTATAATAATTTAATATTTTATTTTTTGCTATTCCACAGAGCCAAGTTTTACAGGAACTTGCAGCTTTATAGCTTATAAGTCCTTTCATTGCACTGATAAAAGTCTCCTGAACTATATCTTCGGTGGCTTCTTTGTTTGCTCCTAATCTTAAAAATACAAAAGAATAAACATAGTTAAAATTTGTATCATATATTTCCTTGAAATTTTCTTTGTTCATATTAAAAATATTTTTTATCATCTATCTCCACCTAACCATTTGTAGTCCTAATTTATAATATCTAGAATCATTCTTAATTTACCATATTTTCAAGGCCTTTCATATATTTAGTAACAAATAAGGAAGAAATCCCCCGAAAAAATTTAAAATATAATAAAAAAATATTAAGCTTTCCTATTTTGATATCCTCATTTATAAAAGTACCTAACCAATAGCATGATATATATTACAATACGTATATTAAAACGCAAAAACAACATAAATAGTTTGGAAAAATGTTGCATTTGCAATAAATTAATTTATACTAGTTATAGAATATTAAAACATTTAAAGAAAATAATTGAATTTATTTTAAGGTGAGAACTTATTAATATTATTAAATAAGTGCTATTGAAAATAATGATATCTGGAGGTAATGGATTATGGAGTTATTAAAAACAGAGTATTTACAAAAAATCTATGGCACAGGTGAGGCATCTGTTAAAGCATTAAAATCCACAGACTTAGTTATTGAAAAAGGTGAATTTACTGCAATAGTAGGGCCAAGTGGTTCAGGAAAAAGTACACTTCTACATTTATTAGCTGGTCTTGATAAGCCATCGTCAGGACATGTGTATATTAATGGAGCCGATATTTATTCTATGAGTGAAAAAGAATTATCTAGATTTAGAAGAAGAAACATAGGATTTATATTTCAATTTTTTAATTTAATTCCCATATTATCCGTTGAAGAAAATATTAAACTTCCAATTTTAATGGATGGAAAAAAAGTGGACAACGATTATATAAATGAGCTTATGGAAATTTTAGATATAAAAAATAGAAAAAATCACTTGCCAGGAGAAATATCAGGAGGGCAGCAGCAAAGGGTATCTATAGCAAGAGCACTATCTACTAAACCCTCAATTATATTTGCGGACGAGCCTACTGGAAATTTAGATAGTAAAAATAGTAAGGAGGTTTTGGAGCTCCTTACCATGTCTATAAAAAAATATAATCAAACTCTTGTTATGATTACCCATGACCCTAAGGTTGCGGCCTGTGCAGATAGGGTTATAACTATATCCGATGGAGAAATTATCGAGGACACGAGGATGAGCCAATGAAGAGTTTTTGGGGTCTTATACCAAGGAGTTTGATAAAAAATAAAAAGAGAACCTTATTTATATCCATAAGTATATTACTTTCGGCCATGTTAATTACAAGTCTAAGTTTAACATTATCAAATTACAAGGAGCAAAAAATAGAAAACGGTAAAAAACAAAGTGGAGGTCATTATTATGCTTCTTGCACGGAAGCAGGAAATTTTGAAAGTATAAAAACACTAAAAAGTGAACCCTTAATAGATAAGTTTGGAACTACTATACTAATGGGTTATGCTAAAACTTTTGACACTGATAATAAAATTGAATTAAATGGTTATGACAAGATAGATAGAGAACTTTTGGATTTTAGATTGGAACAAGGAAGATTTCCAGAGAAAGATTCAGAAGTAGCACTAGAAAAATGGGTGCTTAATAAATTTAAAGATAAACTTAAAATAGGTGACAAGGTAAATCTTAATTATATATTCAATTATATAAAGTTTAAAGGTGATAAGGAGTTACCTGGGGTTAAAATTGGAGAAAAACAATTTATTTTAACTGGTATATTGGAAAACAGATTGGATTCAATGAGAGACAAAAAAGCTAAAGGGTATTTGACTATAGATAGTGTGAAAAATACACTTACACAGGATGAATATAGATATATACATCATTTCACACTTAAGCCATCTGCTGATATAAAAGAAACATTGACAAGCATAGGTAAAATACAAGGAGTTTCTATTAGTGAGAACTATAGCTACATAAATACTTTAAATTCTGCGCAAAAAGCAAATATGATTTTTTTTTCCTTAGGTATAATAATAATAATTTCGGCTATATCTGTAATTTATAATATATATAGTATTTCAGTAGTAGAAAGAATACACGAATTTGGGATTTTAAGAGCCATTGGGGCAGATACACAGCAAATTAAAAAATTAATGTTTGGAGAGGGCATCATATTAGGCTGTATATTTATACCACTTGGGATTTTATTAAGCCTCATTTCTATGAATGAAATAAATAAATTATTTAACTTTAGTACTAATTTGAAAAGTAGTTCAGGAATACCTTTTAGTGGAATTCTGATATCGTTTATAGTATGTTTTATAGCTATATTTATATCTATATATTTTCCAACGAAAAAAGCGGCAAAAGTATCTCCAATGGAAGCAATAAATAATACCTCTGTTCAAGGAGAGCAATTAGAGAATCCAATGGGTAAGAAAAAAATTAGAGTGTTCGGTAAATTCACAACAGGCATGGCATATACAAACTTAACAAGGAATAAAAAAAGATTTTTAGCAACAGTTATATCCTTAAGTATAAGTATAGTACTTTTTATTACAGTGACAAGCTTTTGTGTATGGGTTGATCCCGTAAAAAACGTAGATGCAGATATAAATTCTGATTATATTTTAACTGCCAGCGATAGTGAAAAAAATGCAGGTTACGATAGGAATGTTGTACGTGAAATATTAGATATACAAGGTATAACCTCTGTTAATAAAAGTTTATATTTTAGAGCATCATTGGACATTCTTGGAGATAAAATTACAGAAGCATACAAAGAAAAATTGAATAAAGTATCTTTACAGAATAATAGGGATGATTCCAATACAAAAAGTAATATTTATAATGTTCCAATAGAATTATATGGATGTAATGATGAAGAATTGAAAAAAATGAGCAAATATTTAGATGATGGAAAGCTAGATATAGAAGATATGAAGAATACTAGTAAAGTAGTTTTAGTTCAAAACTTTTCAAATAACAAAAGTACAAATTTAATAATAAGCGATGAACTTAATATAAAGAGTGCTATGAAAGAGAATGATACGTGGAACCAATATAATAAAAAAGTTTCAATAGGTGCAGTATTAAACAAGCTACCCTTTCCAACAATGGATCGTGGAATTAATATTGTGGTTATTATTCATGAGGATGTTTTAAAGAATTGGTTAAAAGAAGATAAGTATAAAGTATTAAGAATAAATACAAAAAAGGATTTATATGAGAATTATGTAAAAAAACGGCTTAATGAGTATGCAAAAGATCAAAAAGAAGGAAAGCTAATATCCTATAAGGATCAACTAGAATTTTATAAGGATGCTCAGAGAAGCATATCTGTAATACTATATAGCTTTGTAATTATCATAGCTATTATAGGAATAATAAATATAATAAATACAATAAGCATGAATATTATACTGCGCAGACAAGAATTTGGAATGATCCGAGCTATAGGAATGGGAAAAGATGAAATAAGCAGTATGATTTTAAAAGAAGGCTTATTATATGGCGTCTTTAGTTCTATACTAGGAAGTATAATGGGATTCATTCTCCATGTCATTTTGTATAATGCAATAAAATATGATATGGCTGTACAATGGTTTTTTCCTTGGAAAAGTATTTTAGAGGTATTTTTAGCTTCTATGTTTATGTGTGTACTGGCATCTATTGGACCGCTTAAAAGATTACTTTCCACTAGTATAATTGATTCAATCAGAAATGTAGATTAAGAATTGTATTATTAATTATAATTCAAAGATTCAAAAACATTGTGCAGAATGGTAATTAAGAAGAGGTAAAAATAACTGTAAATTTTCCCCTGGGGATAGTAGCAAAATAATTTTTGTTGACAGTATCCCCTTTAAGCTTGATGTAACACTTATAAAATAGTAAATAGCCACATAATGGATATTAATTCCATCATGTGGCTATTTTTATACTTATGTGCCAGCTGTACACAATAAACTGAAACTCCCACACATAAATGAATGGGGTTCTTGAATACTAAATAACTTCTTTTATACTCTCATTTATAATAAAAACTATAAATTACAACATATAAAAACTAATTATTTTCTTCAAGAATTTCACTATCAAGCATCACAATTGACACATTAACGATAGTATATGGCTCGTTTCAAAACCTAAGTATATTATATCGTACTAAAATAACCATGTCTAATGGTATATTTTAGTAGTGCTATCCATCCCACACCTAAAGAGAGTGGGCTTTCCGCACAAATTCTTTGTAAACTGCTCTTTATCTGGACATTATTTTAATAACATCACTCATCCAATTTACATCTTCCCTTGAGACTTCAATTTTCTCCATATTTTAATATTTAAAGTTTTTTTAAGTTGTCCTCTTTAAACCGCTTTAAATCACACTGTATTCAATTTAAAAATTAATATGTGTTTCTCTATGCAATTCATTGCAAATACCCTTAAAATAGCTTGTACACCTGTTAAAATATCATTTCTATATTAGCTTTACTCCCAACCTAGTAATTTTTTCTCCAAGTCATCAAAGTTGTACTCTCTTTGCTCATAGTCATTAAAGGTACTTACCTTTCTTTTGTTTGTAGTTGTCCAATTCTCTTTTAATGCTGTTATCATAGCCCCTACTAAATTATTTACTTTGCCAAATTGACTTATAATATTATATTTTTCTTTTATTTTTTCAATATCTAAATTGGCAGCATCAAGTATTCTATGAACTTCTAAATCTGTAAGCTCCTGATTTACTACTTGCCTAACTAAATCCATATTTCTGTCATTAAAAAAAACGGGAACAAGTGAGGTTTCTGAAATTTCGCTTTGAGCCTTGTCTTTTTTTCTAATTGAAAATTGAATACTTACAATTTTTCTAACTTCTTTTATCTCATTGTAGTCAATAACCAAATCAGTGTTTACATTTATTTCTTTTACCGCTACATTAATTACTTTTTGCTTTAAATTAGCATACTTTGGGTACTGATCTTTGCTAATATTTAGTGAATCTCTAAGTCCATCTACAGTTAATATTCTATGGCCTATACCCTCGTATTGTTTAAAAAGTTCATATAACCTAAAAGAATATGTGCTCTTAAATTGCATTATATTTCTTAACTGATATTTCGTATAGCAATCCAGGCCTAAATAAAATGGTTTTAAATCCTTATTTATTTTAAGCTTTAATATGCCGTTTACATATTTAGCCGTATCTACCCAATGATATTTTACAAATTCAGAAGTATTTACATTTCTTATTTTAATAATTCTTTGCATAAGTAAATCTGTGATATTATCAATATCCCTATAGAACCTGCTATCACTTGTGTTTAGAACCTTAATTAATTCCTTAGTCTTAAACTCATATTCTTTAATATCATCATCATCTTTATGTATCATACTTGCAAGCAACCTTATTAATTTTTGTTCTACCACAGTTAAAGTGTAAGATGATTCAACAAGTCTATTACTTTGGTATACCCAATTGTTATTTACATTTTGCAATTCATTTGCCATTTTAGCACCCCCACATAAGACTATAACTCTTTTTTTTTAAGTTAACAATAACTTATAAAAAAAAGAGTTATACTTCACTATCATTTAGTTATACTTCACTATCTTTAGGTTATACTTCACTATCATTTGGTTATAGTTAAATGTCATTTCACTATCTTTAGGTTACCTTTCACTATCATTTGGTTATAGTTGGTGTACTTAACCCTAGTTATATCAGGGCCTAGAGACCTGCGTAAAAGTATTTAAAACTGTTGTTATTAAATATATATAAAACAACAACAAGTATAAGGTTGATGTTTTTTAGATTTTTAATCATTTATTTAAATAAATTAATCGGATTAATTTTATGCATTTATAAAATACACTATCTTTTTGTTATAGTTCATATTAATAAATAAACCAAGTCACTATCAAAAGGTTATACTTACATAATTTCTATAGAAATACAGGGTTTGACTAGATTTTAGGAGTAAAGTCTCCCATTTCTATAAGTGTGGAGATAACACTTGAGAATTATTATCCCCACAGAGGAATACAAGAAGGACATATACTTGAACAAAGAGAAGCTTCACTGGTAGTTTAAATATCCTTCTGAAGTCGTTAATATTGCAAATTCGAAGAATATGGGCATTGGCGTAAGTGATGATTTAACTGCATTTCAGAAGGGTTCTAACATCATAAATTTAAATATAACCTTTTGATAGTATAATCACCATATTCATAATTTATAAAAATAAATACATCCACAAAGATCCCCCCAGAAGCTTGCCTACTATTCTTCTAATTTTAAATTATTTATACAATACTCCACCATAACATTTACTAATTCATTTCTGCTATAACCGGATTTCTTACAAGCTTTATCAAGTTCTTTTAACTTATCAGATTCCATATATACATTAAATACTTTCTTACCTTTTTTATCATCGATCTTCTTTTTTAATACAAACATACTATCTGCACTATCAGTAGAAATAATAGTATCTTCTACTACTGGTTTATTATCATTCGTAATATTAATATTTGATTTAAAATTATTTTTAAAATTATTAGACATTCTAAACACCCCTTATATATAAGTATTTAATATTAATATATATATTAATATTAAATGTTAATACTATACATCAATACTATATGTTAATATTATAACTTAGTATTTAATATAAATATATTATTTAATACGCTTTAATACTTCATAATATAAATCAGTATAAGCTTTAGCGTGCTTATCACTGTATTCTTGTATAGTTTTATTCATTGCCGTAGCTTCTTTATACTTAACACTATCAAGTATTATTGTATTGAATAAATCGCCCTTTAAAACTTCCTCAGTTACCTCTGTAAATTGTCTAGTAAATACGGTTCTTTTCTCAAATCTATTTCTAAGTATTCCTATCAATTTCAAACTATTTATCAATCTGTTTTCTTCGAGTTCATTTACAATTTTATTTACCATGTTAAGCCCTTGTAATGCACTTGGACTATTATCAATTATCTCCATATAGTAGTCACTCATACATAAACTATTTTGCACCATAATACCTAAAAATGGAGAATTGTCTATAATAACAAAATCATAATCATGTGTGAAAATACTATACTTAAATTTCAAAATATGTTCCGGGCATTTCTTATTATAAAGTTGTCTTTCCAATACACTACTTTCTATAGTGTTAGGAATAACATGAATATATTCATTATATTTTACTATGCAATCGCTAAAGCCTACCTTATAGTTAGAGTACAAATCATACATATTAAATTTATTTTTAATATTTAGAATCTGAGATAAACTGCTTTGACTATCATTATCTATAAGCAGTACTTTATGTTTTTGATATGCTATCGCTCCAGCTAAGTTTATTGCTGTAGCTGTTTTACCTACACCACCTTTAACATTAATTAATGAAATTACCACCATATCATCACCTCTTTAATTTGTATTTACCACTATCATATACCACTAATATTTACATGTAAATGTAATATATGTAATTATACTAGTATATCACACTATAATAGGGTGATAATACTTAATACTACTTTTTAATACTATTATTAGTATTCATACATTCATTTTTAAAACCTAATTTAAGGTAATGATGGTATAATTAAATAAATGAGTTGTATCGTAACGGTAGAAGGTTGCCGCGCAACTAATTATCAATCTATTTCAAGTAAAATACTACTTTCTTTATTTAAAATTAGGAGGGGTCCAGATGAATACTATTATTAATCCAACAATGACATTAAATAATGCAACTAGTCAAAAGAACACTATTAAAAAAGCAACAAATGTAGAGTTTTCAAAGGTTTTGAAAAATACAGCTTCGGCTACTTCTCCCATCATTGATAGAATCAAAAAAGAGTTTCCTAATGCTAAAGTCCATATTACTTCCATGTCAAATAAAGATATTGACAATTATATGAAAACACCTATTCCAACCGATACTTTTATTCAAAATCTATATATTGCACCGAATATATTAAAAAAAATGGAATCAGATCCCGCTTATGCCGATGAAATGATTCCCAAAATCAAAGATGGTCTTACTCCGAAAACCACAAAGAATAATGTTGAGTTGGAAGCAACTATAGTTATTAAAGAAGATGGCAAATGTGAATATATAACAGCGGGATACATTAAAATGGAGGAGAATAATTCTAAGAAAGATGACCCTAAAAATAAAATAACAGCTTTTAAAAGACTTTATAACCACTTAAATGAAAGTACTGCTACCCCTATAAGTCAAGTGGAATTTCCAGTTCCAAATAATAGCTTACTGGATTTTGACTATACCACTGCATCACTTCTTGCTTTGACAGAAATATCCAGTAAAAACCGAAAATAGGCATTTATAGTAAATCTTTATATTCTTTTAAATCGTTGGTGTGAGCATGATACTATATATAAATACTTAGAACTTAGCACAATTACAAAATTAACTTAAAATTATATATAAATACATATTACTTGGATGGAAACATATAAATTTGATTTAAATCTTTAAGCAAAATGTCTTATAACTTAAATAAGTACATCATAAATGAAGGTATGATGTACTTATTTCAGGCAAGTTCATTACGCTAAAAAAGACACCTAGGTGTCTTTTTTAGAATGATTTTATAAATGTTTATTTAACTTTTTCTTCATACAATTTCTTAATTGCTTCATCCACTATTTCATTAAAGGTTATGTTGATGTTATCATACATAGGTTTTAGTGTTTGAAGTTTTCTTACTGTTGATGGTCTTAGCGAGAAGCTTCTCTTTATGGATAAAGTATCTTCTTCATTATTTTCAGAGGAATTTATATTCTTAACTTCTAAGGAATTTACATTTTTAAATTCTAAAGAATTTTCATTCTTAACTTCTTTAGAATTAATATTCCTAAGTCCACTTAAAATTCCTTTGCTACCACTGCTGCCTTTTTTACTCATAATTTAAAATCTCCTTACTTAAGCTCATATAATCATTAAAAGCATTACATTTATTATTAAAATAAATTACTGGTTCCTGAGCATCTTGACTGTACTCTATTTTACTATCAGCTCTAATTATGCTGTCGAATACCTTAGTTCCAAAAACTTCTATAAGACTTTCTTTGATGTTTTTAGCAATGTTTTTTCTACTAGTAAACATAGTTATTAGCACTCCCATAATTTCAATGTTTTCGTTTAAATTGTCCTTTACTAAATTAAAAGTATTCATTAAGTGCTTAATACCTTTAACGGAAAAATATGAAGTGTTGACTGGTATTATAAGTTTATCACTGGCCACAAGACTATTTACACTAAGCAGTCCTAAACTTGGTGGGGAATCAATTAAAATATAATCATAATCATTTTTTATTTTATCAATAATCTTTTTTAAAATAGTTTCACGGCTCATAGCACTAGCCAGTTCTATTTCTGCATTTGACAGTTGTATATCTGAAGGTAAACATTCTAAATTTTCATAAGCGGTTTTTTTAATAACTTCTTTGATGTTTTCATAGGTGATTTTTTTAGAAATTAAAAGGTCATAGATAGTTACCTCTAGTTCTTCATCATCAATTCCAACTCCATTAGTAGTGTTTGCTTGTGCATCCATGTCAACTACTAGAACTTTCATGCCTTGTGAGGCTAGTGCGGCACCTAAGTTTATAGTTGTAGTAGATTTACCACAACCACCCTTTTGATTAAATATACTTATTATCATAAAATATCTCCTTAAGGAATCAGATTTGTAGTTACAAATATATATTATATTCTTAAATTCTTAAATTGTAAACTTCTTAAATTTAAAAATTCTTAACTTCTTAGGAATTTATACTTATAATTTTATTGTGAGTTAAATTAGATTAGTTAGACAAGGTAAAGGTTATTCTTGTATTTTCAAATTTCAGTGAAGCCTTTGGTCTGCATTTTTTCCGCATTAAGAAATAATGCCATTCCTGTTTTCATTTTTCTAAAGTTCAACTTTTCATAAAAATTTTCTTTGTCTGGTGAAGCATATAATATAAAATTACATTGAGGGATGCATTTTAAAATGCTATTAACAATTGTTGCACCTACTTTTTTACCTTGATATTCAGGTAGAACTGCTATATCATATATTGCTGCTTGGTAAGTTCCGTCTGAAATTGCACGACCAAAACCAATTAACTTATTATCGTCAAAAGCAAATACAACAGTATGACTATTTTCAAAGGCCTTCTTATGCACCTCTCCTTCAAAGTAAGCCATTTCAACTTTTTTCAATATTTCAGATACATGGTCCCAATTAATATTCAAACAATTACATTGAATTTTCAGATTCATCGCGTCTACTCCTTTAAGTATTAATATAAATTTAATGCCATAAAATAAGTATAAATGATTACGTTACGTAGGGTGCAAGTGAAATTTATAAAAATACCTTTTTCTTAGGCTTCCTTAAAACTATAAAGTACTTTTATTTGTATTGTATATACTATTGTAATATACTTATATTACTTATTTTAAATCAAGAGAGAGGTGATTTTAATAAAAGGCCTTATGGATTTAATAAATGAAGCAGCCTTAAATATAAAAAATAAATACATTGAAAAATATACTGAATTAATTTCTGATGATAGAGATTATATGTCTTTTGTTAGCGATATATCCTATGACTTATTTAATAAAGTTAATTTGAATAACGCAGTTGAATATAATGCAGATCAACTGCTGCAACTACTTACCAGAAGTCGCAGAATCACAAAAAAGAGATGGATAGAAATTGAGTTTAAAAACGGTTATAATTTATTGAATAAAATTCAAGAACAAGCATCTTCCGTTTATAATAGTGATATTGCAGCATTTAAGTTGACTTATAAAGCTAATAATTTAGATGAACTAAAACAAGATATGACCAAATTACAACAACTTGCGGATGATAAATTACTGTGTTGGAGAAAAGACGATAATTCCTATTTTGTAGAGTTTGAATATTTAGAACGAAAAACTCAAAGACAGCTCCTTCAATCTTTTCAATCTGATTTTAATTGGGTTACTCTTCATTACATCAAAAAAAATATGTATATAAACAATTCAATTTCAATGCCAATTTCAGTGAGTGACCTTCCAGTTGACATTAGTGGACGTAGAAAGGTTTCTCTAGATACAATGGCCTGCATCACAGCACATAATGATAATAAACAAGAAGAGCAGTATTACTATAACACCCAAAAATATAACGATACGCAAATTAGCACATATGTAGATATAAACTATGTACAAAAAAACAGTCTACAACATGCTTTTAAACATTTTAACGCTTTAGATAGACTAATATTCATTTATATTTTATCTCAGAAAAAGGCTGATTTTTTTGAAACTAGAAAAATAATAGTTGATATTTCTGATATTGTGAAGAATGTATTTTTAAGTACCGGTGCAAAAAACTATGAAACTGTTAAAGCCAGTATTGTAAAAATGGCTAACATACAAATGCAATACATTGTTAAAGGCCAAAGTGGTTTTATATCCAGAATTTTTTCTGAAGTATTTCTTAACGAAAAGGCCATAGGTAATACTAACAAAAAGAATACTTCAGCAACTATTTTTGTTAGTGACATAATAGTTAGTGAATTAATGGAGAAGCAAACATTAAATATTTATGGCGATAAGATAAATGATATTTCTTCTGAAGCATTGTCTCTTGTTTGCGCTATTCAAGGTAGGAGAATGAAGTTTTATGGTGAAGGCAAAAATATAACAGAAGATTTATTACCTTACTACTTTTTCCAACTAAAATTTAGAATGAGTGATAAGCGAAAAAAAAGAAATTTGCCAACTATAAAAGCCTTGCTCGAAGAACTGCAGAAAAATCATATCATTATTAAATCATTTACTCAAGTGTCAGATGCTTTCCAAGTAGTTTATTATAATTTGAATACAATAGAAATTAAAAACTTTGCTAATAATATAGCTAAGTCAGATTTATTACCATTAGAAAATTAACTTCTATTTATTAGAGGTTATTTTTTTACGCTTATTTATAATGTATCTCTCCTATATAATAATGACTTAGTGAATTATATTTGCATCGCTGTCACGGATTTGCCATACTGAGTGGTCTGTGTCACGGATTTGCAATACTGAGTGGTCTGTATCAAGAATTTGTCGTACTGAGTGGTCCGTATTTGTTTTTTTTACATAATCACATAATTAAAAACGATTTTTAATCCAAAAATCTAAAAAAAATTAATTTTCTTTCGACAAATTTTTTAAATATTTCTATAAAAATCATGTTGTTGTCACTGATTTGCAATACTGAGTGGTCTGTGTCACGGATTTGCGATACTGAATGGTCTGTGTCACGGTATATCCATACTGAATGGTCTAAACTTTCTTAAACCTTGTGATTATTTGTCGATTTTCCTCCTGCCAAAAATAGAACTCTAGCAAAATAGCGCTATTGAGGCATTGTGCCTAAAATTCCATACTGAATGGTCCCATTTTAGACCCCTTGAGTTTACTGACTTAAGAGCATGCTGTAACGGTTTTAACGTACTGAGTGGTCTATTAGACAAAAACACAAAAGTATATTATAGTTTAAAATATCAAAGGAGGTGTAGCAACATGGCGAGTAGTGTAAATAAAATTATATTCAACATTGGAAAGCAGATACTAAAGCAAATAACAAAGCCGATTCCTACAATTAAAGTAGAATATGTTACTTTAAGTGAGTGTACTGGCGAAAGCTGTATGTTTTATAATTCAGAAGATGAACATGCGAAAACATACTGTGCTAGTTTCTGTCCAAAAGCTCATGTTGTGAAGCCGATAATAAAGAGAGTTATTAACTTTAATAGTTTTAGTGGACCTATACTTAACGCAAGAGGTAAGTTTACTCCAAGGTCTCTTAGTGGTAATATTCATTCATTTATAGCTAAAATAAAAATTGATTACAAGAATAAAATAAGATTATCTCTTAATCAAATAAAGCAAATGCTAACTTTATACTCATTTTGTGATAGCAATGGAATAATAAAAAGTATTAGTAAAAAACAAATAGCCCGTTTCATTGGTTGTACTGAAAAAACAGTAGAAAACAATAATATCTTATTATCAAAAATAGGTTTTATTTCTATATTTCCAAGAGAAAAAGGTGAACTAAGTATAATAATTAGCAAATACAAAGAACAACACCAAAAAAATGGTGGTGGATATATAGTTATGTCTAATTATATGCTTTCTTTATTAATGGAGTTAAAAAATGTAAATGCTTTAAGACTAGCTATACCAGCAATTATAAATGATGACATGAATAGTGTTGTTAATCGTGCCACAAAATTCTCTACTAAGGAGATAAAAACATTGCTTCCTTCTTATATTTATACGCGTAAAGCTATTACTAAAATAATAGACACCTTTAGCTCTCTAAGTAAGCATATTTTCACATGGAAAGAAGAAGATAATGTCTTTATTGTAGACATAGATAGATCTCTTGATGGAAAAACAATAAAGAAAGAAAGCACTATTGTATTTGAGACTGAAATTATTGGAGCAATAAGTGAAAAGTACTCCGGTGTAGCAACTATCACTCAAGAAGTTATAAAGGACAAGCTATCTATAGACATAGAAGATTTGGTTTCAATGGGTTTTGAGTATGGCATAGATATTGTTAAATCTTTTTGCGTAAAAGCATTTTCAATAAAAGAAACTATTAGAAGTTTTGGAGCATATGTTCGTCAGTTAATTTGCAACTTTTATTCAGAAGGCGGAAAATTAAACATTGTTTAGAAGGTCTTTTTGTTGTACCCTTTTTTAGGCAAATCCTGATTTTTTAAGAAAAACGTCATTTTTATCAATAGATTTCCCTAATTTATAAGAGATGAAGCTAATTTTTTAAGCTTCATCTCTTATTTTATTTTTACTTTGTTTTGTACACATAGTAATTAGAAAAAAACAATCCACATTATATAATATATAATTATTTATTTAAAAAAACAATTATATCCAATAAATTTTTAATTCATAAACTATATAAAATCCCCCCCAACAGTGCCATAAATGCTACACAATTTCAAAGCTATCATGTTAAAAAGAAAGTTTTTTCTTTTTAGATACTGTAAGTCATATTGATATATCTTGATTTCAGAGCTGCTTTACATGTCTTAATACCTGCTTCTTTTAATTTCTGTATATTCTAATCCCTGTATATAATGAATGAGTACTTAAAGAAATTACCTTATTCCCTTCTCTATCCTTTTCTTTTCTATTATTTATTTGACTATGTTAAAGATAAATAGTTATATTGTATATGAATTTCACAGATAATTAAGATATAGTCTTAAAACCTATTAAGATGGCCTTGGAGAGTTTTTATAAGTTAGAGCATCCTACATAACCTAAAGTATTTCCAATACCTAATATTTAATACTTAGGCTATTCAACTGACTTATGAATTTTCACTCATAATCTACTATCCCTTTATGGTAGTAATATCTTGTTCAAACCCAGCAAGGAAGGCAAATATATAAAATATTAATTTACAACTTCAATTAAAATCAAAATAAGTCTCAAAAACATTCGTTTTTGAGACTTATTTGTATAGAACAAATATTATAATTAAATTATCTATGATACATTCAATATAACGAGTTAATACAATATGTTACATTAAAACTGAAATTTTCAAGGAATGGAACAGTATATATCAAACTTTCTTCTGGCTTTGGCTAAGCAAATTCTGTTATTTCAAATCCAACCTTTATTAGGCAGGTTAAGTATGTTGACAATGTTTTGTGATAATTTATGACTTCCTCACCCAAAACCACAACCCAAATCTAAAACTTTTTTACCTTGAAAATTAGGTAGCATTTTTATCCCATTCAGCCAGTGATTCATCCAGAATTTTTTCGGAATCACTATTAATTCCTCGCCATAGGTCATATTTAAAATACTTCATAATACATTAACATCCATAAAATTTTAGATATTTTTCAATATTTGATTGTATATATTCAACACTGTGATTACCAGGGGATACATGATTTTGAGAGTTTACGCCTTTTTCTTTCAGTATTTTATGTAAAATCGAACAACCTTCATAAAATCTACCTTCATCCCTATGGCCAGCATCAAGATAGACATCAATATCAGAAGAAATATTATTGTTTCTTGCAATATATATTGGATCATATTTTTCCCATACACCCATATCTTTATAATATTGTTTATCTTCCTCTTCAAGTTTCAGTTCCAAAGCAGGCATATGTCCTCCTACTTTTGAAAACATATGCTGATGCCTTAGTGTATTGTGAAGAGCTGCATAACCCCCAGCAGATATCCCTCCTATATATCTTCCTTTTCTATCTTTTATAGTATTGAAAGTTTTATCTGTTAAAGGTATTATCTCTTTCATAAAGTAATCTTCATACATTCCTAAATTTATGATTCTATTATTATCTCCAGGGTCAGGCACCTCGCTGCAGATTAAGGATGAATTCAACCCCCGACTGTTTTCAATTCTTGGACATGCAATTATCATAGGCTTAATTTCCCCAGTTTTTATCATTCGATCAGCTTTAGTGTTTATATTCAATTCAAACATTATATTTTCACTCCCACTTCTTCCATGTAGAAAATATAATACAGGTAGAGGAGTTAAACTATTATAGCCTTCAGGTAAATACACTAACATTGGGATTTCTTTACCAAGTACAGCGCTATAAAAATTCACTTTTTCTACTTTTGATTTATTCATTTTTATACCCCCTTTTTATTTCAACAACTTCTCTGTAAATTTTGTGATAGCCTACTGTGACGTAAAGCATGAAAAATGTGAAGAATCATAATTTAGAATAAATCGCACATAATAAAAATACCGTAAAATTCATTTTTTGCATCCATTCTATGAACTATTCTCATGATACAACCTGCTGTTTGATTTATAGTTATAAATATATATATTAGATTCTTAACTTCTTAACTTCTTAAGAAGTTATATTCTTAATTAAATTATCTCGTGCATGGCCAATATATCATGACCTTCTTCTTCGGATGTTATTTAAAATGAGTTCAGAGGGTATTCTATAAGTGGTATTATTATTTTTGCTTTGGACAAATTTACTTACACGGGTAGGTCTATTTTACCTCATTCTTAATTTTTACTTAAAAAGCCCCCCAAGTTAATTACATGCTGTTCATAAATTCCAAAGCCTATTTTACATTTTTCATTGAAAGCTTCTACATTATAACGAAGCTTTCTGCCTTCAATTGCAATCAATGTTGCTTTTACTGTAACCATCATGTTAAAAGGTGTTGAATTTATATGTTCAACATTAATTTTAGTTCCAACAACTCTATAATTTTCAGGCATTTTATCAATTACTATATGTGTAGCTGTATCTTCCATAAATCCAATCATACTAGGTGTAGATAGTACAGTGACACCCTTATTTCCAATAAAGTCCGCTGTATCTTCTGGTTTAACTATATATTCATTAACTAAGGTTTCTCCAACCTTAAAAAGAGCATTAAAGTCCATCCATAATCATCCTTCCTCTATATACTTTCTTTTGTGCTATTAAGTTTTTATATCAAAGCTTATGAATTATTATAACATCGCTTTAATGATTATAACAAAATTTATTAAACCTATACAATTTAAAAGAAACTACTTTTCAGTACATGACACAGATGCTGGCACTAAAGTATTTAACATAATATACAAAAAAAACTTAAAAATACATTTGCTTTATGATATAATAAGTCAATAAAAAAATGTAAAGTATGTAGTCATATGGAAATTATAGCTTTTGTTATATTTTATGCGATAATTGGTATTATAATTGCAAAATTAGCAGTATTAGTAGGTTCAAAAGTCAAATTTTCAGATATCTATAAATTTTTTCTAAAACTTTAAAAAAAACAGGAGATAAATAGGGGGTATAAAAATGGAAATTACAAAATTTTATGATGTTAAAATCACAATACTAAAAAAATTAAAAGTTGAGGATATTCATAAAGATTATGCGAAAAGTAACCTCCCTGTAGTTTGTGTAAAGGGACAAGAAGGGGATGAATATATATCAAAAAATTGTAAGATGCCAGAAAAATTCTGTAGTGGTGCTTGGGAAGGCTTAGAAAGTAAAGTTTCTTTTTTAGCGTCGGGTAGCAACAGTCCTTATGTAAAGCAAAATGGAATATCAATAAATTCATGTAATGATGGACTTCATCCAGTTATTTTTAAATTGGAAAGAGTAGAAGCTTAGTTTAAAAAATATGATGTACTAAATGACCAGAATTTTTGGTCATTCTATAGAAAGGAATTCTTCAGCTAATATTGAATATTGATAAGCATCATGCCACATTGGTTTTCCTTCATTTGATTTCCCAAAGAAGGCTGGTTTTTTAAAATGTCCTTCTCTTCTCATCAAAAGTCGTTCCAATAACCTCCATGAGGGAGTATTTTTAGGGTTACACTTACCAATAACTCGATGAGCTCCTAATTGTTCAAAACCATACTTCAAAACTCTTTTACACGCCTCTGTGGCATAGCCTTTTCCATAATATTTAGGATTAAACACATAACCGATTTCCCATGTTAAGAATTCTTTAGGCTCCTGCTGTTGAAAATAAACATTGCCAATTAACTTATTGTTTTCTTTTAAGCATACAGCCCAAAAGGCATCATTCTGTGAACGATTAATAGCTACCTGCGTGCACTCTTCCTTACTGAAAACATTATATGGTTCATACTTAACAACTATTTCTTGAGAAAGATATTCATAGAGATCATAACAATCATCATAACAAAATCTCCTTATGACTAATCTATCTGTTTCTAAAATTAACATTACATCTCTCCTCTT
Organism: Clostridium sp. FP2; assembly: GCF_011065955.2. Lineage (NCBI taxonomy): Bacteria > Bacillati > Bacillota > Clostridia > Eubacteriales > Clostridiaceae > Clostridium > Clostridium sp. FP2. The sequence continues at coordinate 43,401 of NZ_JAAMNI020000003.1, read as the reverse complement.
AAATCACAATTTTTTACTAATCTAATTTAACTCACAATAAAATTATAAGTACAGATTAGAATTAACACAATTGAAAGAATGATTATAAATGTTTTTTCCAAAAAGGTTTATTCATTTTTGTTACATTATAATTTACTAATCTGATTTAACTCTCAGATAGATACATTTGTGGTAATTAAGTTTAATAGCCTCGAGATTAAGGGTAATTTCAAAAAGATGTGGAAGATTGAATCTCCATAGTAGTGTAAACGCGGCATCGTTTTATATCTTGTTTCAGAAATTGAGCAAGTTTAGTGGCTATCACCATTTAAGTATATAATTACGGTGGTAGTTTTTATCGGCTCAAGATCTGAATCCTAACCTATTCAAATTGCGTATTATTTTTGCCTTTTAACCACATAAAATATTTTATATGCCTTATCATCAATTGGTGATAAGTTAAAATCTTTATATCTATTGATTATTTCAAATCCAGATTTTAAAAGAAACTTATCCATTTCATCAACGGAATAAGCCTTTTGGATATGAGTTTCTGATTCATTATTACCAAAATCAAAAATAGTTTTACCTATTTTATGCTCCTTATCATATTCTAATATCTGTTTAAATTTTATTTCATCAAATGATCTATCAATTATTCCAAAATGTCTTTCTTCATATAAAGTTGGGGTATTTATATCAAAAATAAAAACACCATTATCATCTAAATGTAATAAAATATTTCTTAGTGTTTTTTCCATCTTTACATCACATGTCAAATAATTAATTGAATCAAATGCACAAGTTATCATTTGAAACCTTTTATCAAAGGTAAAATCTGAAATATCAGCAACATGAAAATTGATTCCCTTTGCATTTTTTCTTGCTACATTAATCATATCCTCCGAAATATCAATTCCACTAACTTCAAAATTTCTACTATATAATTCTGAAGCAAGTATTCCTGTCCCACAGGCAACATCTAATATAGAATGGACATTTAAGTTATAAGTCTCAATAACATTAGAAATCAAATCTGTATATTTAGAACTGCATTTTCCCCAATCTTTATCATATAATTTTGATAATCTTTCATATGGTTTCATATTTAAGTTCCCCCTTTTTACTGAACAATATCCTACTAGGTTGACACAAAATAAGAATTTATATTCTTAACTTGCAAAGAATTTTAATTTTTAACTTCTTAAGAATTAATATTCTTTGAAGCATGAATCGCAATTAATGTTGCAAATGGTTCAATTATTGATAAACATTTCATTTTTTTCTCCTAAAATATATTTAAAAGTGTGGGATAAAATATTTTCTTAATTATACCATTATTACCATAAATTCTATATAGAAGATTAAAGGTTATGAATGTGAATTAATTACTATTGTGTTATATTCAGAAATTTAAGTATATATTAATAAAGTAACCGCCATATCTAATGATATGAGGGTTACTTGCGACGAAACATGAGAAAATTTCAAATTAACTAAGTCTTTTTAGGTTGTATTACAGCCATTTATTTAACAGATGACTTAACCAGATAATCTAAGTTCTCATTTAATCCTATAGGTATATAAGAGTTATCTTTCGTTTGAATAAACGCAATATTTCCCCATTTTTTACTTAGAGAGAAAATTATTTTTGTAAACTTAACTTGAACTTCATTGCCATTGTTAATAGTAACTGCTTGAGGTTTGTCATAAACAAATTCAACTGCATATCCTTTTACTTCTTTAATATCATTTTCTGATATTTCAGATTTTACTAGAGATAATTCCTTCGGTATCTTAATATTAACTAAAACATTTATTCTATCAAAAAGAGTTTGGTCATATTTATCGCCACTCTTTGTTATCTGTTTTTGCTTCCCATCTACATACATATTAATTTTATTGGGGGTATTTAAACCACTACCCAAGTTATCATTATCCTTGCACCCCGAAAAAGTAAAAACTATAGCCACAAGCAAAATAATTGGTATAGATTTTTTCATTTTCATTCAGAATCATCTCCTAATTTAATTTTGTCATAAAGTACAATTGTTAAAACATTGCGGAAATAAGGTTATGAATAATAACCTACAAGTTCGATACAAATACTTAAGTAAACACAGGCGTTGCCGCCCATGCTCGTCTACAAAAGCGTACCGGACCTATTAAGGCATACGGCTTTTCACATCATATTTTAGTAACCTCCCTGTAGTTTGTGTAAAGGGACAAGAAGGGAATACATATCAAAAAATTGTAAGATGCCAGAAAAATTCTGTAGTGGTGCGTGGGAAGGCTTAGAAAGTAAAGTTTCTCTTTTAGCGTCAGGTAGCAATAGTCCTTATGTAATTTTAGTCATTCTAATAGAAAGGAATTCTTCAGCTAATATTGAATATTGATAAGCATCATGCCACATTGGTTTTCCTTGATTTGATTTCCCAAAGAAGGCTGGTTTTCTAAAATATCCGTCCCTTCTCATCAAAAGTCGTTCCGATAACCTCCATGAGGGAGTATTTTTAGGGTTACACTTACCAATAACTCGATGAGATCCTAATTGTTCAAAACCATACTTCAAAACTCTTTTACACGCCTCTGTGGCATAGCCTTTTCCATAATATTCAGGATTAAACACATAACTGATTTCCCATGTTAAGAATTCTTTAGGCTCCTGCTGTTGAAAATAAACATTGCCAATTAACTTATTGTTTTCTTTCACTCTCATAGCCTTAATCTCTTATAATTTTAGTGGACTAACTACATCCTTAATAACTACTAATACCATCAATGCCATTAAAAACACAAATCCAATATAATTTATGGTTCCAACTTTATTTTCATCTAATTTTTTACCTGATATTATTTCAAATAACAGCATAAAAATCCATCCTCCATCCAAAGCTGGGAAAGGTATTATGTTGAGTATCCCTAACTGGACACTTATAAATGCAGTAAGGAACATTAAGTTTGTAAATCCAGCTTGTGCTGCCTTTTCTGAAATTCGTATTATGCTTATTGGTCCTCCCACCTCATTTGAAGAAACTTGACCTTTAAATAGACTTCCGAAAAATGTAAAAATTTGTTTTGCTGAGTTAATAGTTTGATTAAATCCATAACTTACAGTTTCGCCAAAGTTCATTTTCTTTTGTAAACCAGCGATTCCTATCATGAATTTATTTTCTTTTACATTTTTAATAGGGGTAAGAGAGATTTCTTTCACTTTTGAATCTCTAAGTATCTCGATATTCATACTTTTACCTTTATTATTGGAAAATTCAATTATAGCTTGCTCCCATTTATCTATATTAACCTTATTAACCTTATTAATTTTGTCTCCGACTTTTAGTCCAGCATGGAGGGCTGGACTATTAGGGACTACTTCTCCTATTATTGGTAATATATATCCTTCTGCAGCACCTACAATAGCAAATAAAACCACTGCTAATATTAAATTCATAATTGCACCAGCAGAAACTATGCTTAGTTTTTGCCATGGAGTTTTATTATTGAAAGCTCTGGGATCATCACTTACTGATTCTTCCCCTTCCATCTTAACATAGCCACCAATTGGAAATGCTTTAATCAAATACTTTGTCTCTTTTCCTTTGATTCCAAAAATTTTCGGACCCATTCCTAGTGAAAATTCATATACTTTTACTCCATTTAGCTTACACATGGTAAAATGACCTAATTCATGTATTATAATCAAAAGACTAAATGCTAATAGAGCCATAATAATATATGGTATGTTTACTATAATATTTGTGAATATACTACTCATAATAATTCCCCTCCCTATTTCTTATCATAATTCTTTCTTACATATTTGGTTTGTTTAAGTAAATTTCCGGAATATGTTCTAAAGTCTATGGGTTTATTAATCTTCATATTTTTAGATTCATTTATAATTCCTGATGAACCATATAAGAAATATGAGACCTAATTATATATATAAATCCTGTTCATAACATTTATCTTAGCGGAGGATATTTTATGTTTAATACTCTCTTCACTTATTCCTTGAAGTGATAGATACTTTTCAAAAGATTTTTCTGTTAAACATTTTTTAATAGGATAAAAATAGAAATAATTCTTAGTACACACTATTTTGCAAGTATTTACTAAATTGTAGTCTGTCTATACACTAATAATAACATAAATTTCAAGTATAAGGGATTAAATTATTTAAAAATTGGTTTTCTACCCTTATAAGCCGAAGCTAAGTAGGTAGGGCTACTTAGCTTTTTTCAATAATGATTTTGGAATTTTAGGTTTTTCTAAAGCATATCCAATACAAAATTGGGAAGATGTATGCGCAATTTAACTAGTTGTCAATAGAATTGTATTGAATGACATAAAAACGGTATTGAATTACATATATACCTATTAATATAGATAATAATACAATTATTCTGCTCAGGCTGCATTTGCTTTTGGCCTGTTAATCCAGTGGATGAATTGTCCTAATATATTATGATATTAATGGGAGGGATACGTATGAGTGAAAAAAGACCTTTAGGCATAACATTAATTGAATATTCTTATATTGTTGGACAATTGTAGAAAGATACGACGTAAGAATTGTTTATATTCTGCGAATTAAATCTATTATTTTTAGGAGGTAAGCTATGATAGAAGAAGAAAAAATATTTGCAGGTAGGCTGTTTGATGCACGTACGAAAGACCTTCGAGATATTAAGCATAAGGCGCATATTCTATGTCAGAAATTCAATTTGCTTAATGAGTATGATGAAAGCCGTCTGCCAATCATCAAAGAATTTGTGGGAAAAATCGGAGAAAAATACTATTTCCAAGGCCCTATACAATTTAATTATGGGTGCCATACGTTCATAGGTGAGAACTTCTTTGCGAACTTTAATACCACGATTTTAGATGATGGTAAAATTTATATTGGTGATAATGTCATGTTTGGGCCTAACGTTTCCATCATGGCAACCTCACATCCACTCATTTCGGAAGAGAGAATTGCCATGAAATATGAGGATGGCCATGTGTCTATGTCCGAATACGCAAAGGAAATACATATTGGAAATAATGTTTGGATTGCTTGCAATGTTGTGGTTTGTGGCGGTGTTCATATTGGAAATAACGCAGTTATCGGCGCCGGTAGTATTGTTACAAAAGATATACCGGATAACTATCTTGCATGCGGTAATCCCTGCAAACCAATAAGATTAATCACAGAAAAAGACTCAAAGTTAGACTTACTGTAATTATTTATAACATAATTGTTTGCTTACTACTGAAACGGCATCACACTTTGCCGAACGATAGCTATGAATATTAAAAAAAATTTAGACGCAAAAAAGCCCGACTGAAAAAACTCCAGGCGGGCATAGAGGAAAATGATTTTTATATATGTAGAGGAAGAATTACGGACACAATACTCCCGTGGAAAGCAAGAACTTTTTTTGATCGGTCACAAAGCGTCATATTTTGTCGATGTTGTTTTTGCATAGCGGCATCCTCCTTATGCCGCCGTTCAGCTATGCTCTATGTAATTTTAGCATAAGAAATCCTCTGCCAAAACTGCGGTTTTTTTTATTACCGCTTGGAAATTGGTTTTCAAATATTAATGTTAGGTTGAATTTTCAGTCTATATTATTCCTTAACATAGGAATCAGTAATTTTCTTACAAAGCTGTACAAAACAATCTAGCTCTTTTTCGGAAAGAGTATTTTCAATTAAATCCATAATTTCATTTCTGAACTTTTCTGATCTTGCAAGAAAATCCTTGCCATCCGAAGTAATTAGAATATCATAGGCTCTGCGGTCTGATACCCGCCGCTTTTGAATAATGTATTTTTTCTCTAACAATCTTTTGGTCAGTTTAGACATTCCAGCCTGAGTAATCCCCCTGATTTCTGCCAGCTCCTTTGTAGTCTTAGAGCCTTGCTTATCTAAAATATCCAATACATTATATTGTGCTGTTGTCACTCCCTCGATATTAAAGCGATTGATATTGTTGATAATCATACACTGAAAAGGGATATAGCAATTTTCTAATTCTTTTTTAGCCATGAGAATTCTCCCTATTTAATATATTTTTTTAGGTATTGTCCTGTAATGGAAGAGGTACAATTTATTAAATCCTTCGGTGTTCCCTCAAACATGATATTGCCACCATTTTGCCCAGCAAGAGGGCCTAAGTCTATAATCCAATCCGCTTGACTGATCACATCTAAATTATGTTCTATTACAATTACAGTGCTGCCTTGTTCAACCAAGCGATTCAAAACTTTAAGCAACTGTGATATGTCGGACATATGAAGTCCTGTTGTAGGCTCGTCCAGCACATAAATATTTCCTCTGTTTTCCAACTCTGATGCAAGTTTTACTCTTTGCAATTCACCGCCGGACAAAGTATTTAATGGTTGTCCAAGCGTAATATAAGTGATTCCTACATCTGCTAATCTTTTCAAGGTAGATACTATTTCTTTTTCATAGAAGAAATCTAAGGCTTCGTCAACGGTCATATTTAAAACGTCACTGATACTTTTACCGCGCAATTGATAGCTTAATACTTCGTCTGTAAATCGCCTTCCTTGGCAGACCTCGCACACAGTAACGACTGTGTCCATAAACGCCAAGTCTGTATGGGTTACGCCCAAGCCCTTACAGTTGGGGCAAGCTCCTTGTGAATTAAAGCTGAACAAAGCAGGCTTGACATGATTTGCTTTTGAAAATAGTTCTCTAATATCATCAAAAATTCCTGTAAAAGTAGCAATATTAGATCTCTTTGAGGTTTGTATTGGCTTCTGATCAATAAAAATTGTATCAGGATAAACTTTAGGTAAAACCTGATTGATTAACGTACTTTTACCTGAACCAGCGACACCCGTCACGACTGTCATAACACCTTTCGGAATATCTACACTAATATTTTTAAGATTGTGCAACTGAGCTTTTTCTAAAGACAAATGTCCAGTGGAAGTTCTAATATTCTCTTTTAACCGGGGTTGGCTACACAAAGTTTTGCCTGTCAGCGTATCTGAATGTACAAGACCATCTAATGAACCCTGATAAGTTATTTTACCGCCGCTGATACCGGCTTTCGGCCCCATGTCAATGACATAATCTGCAATTTTAATAACATCCGGATCATGCTCAACAATCAAGACGGTATTTCCTTTGTCTCGTAAAAGTTTTAAAAGCGTATTGATTTTATCTACATCATGTGGGTGTAAACCAATGCTTGGTTCATCAAAGATGTACGTAAGACCAGTTAGGCTGCTGCCTAATTGCCGAACCATTTTTATCCGCTGCGATTCACCCCCGGAAAGCGTGGATGTTTCTCTGTTTAGGCTTAAATAACCGAGACCGATTGAGACTAAATGTTCCAGTCGATTAGTTATAGCCATGACCATAGTTGCAGCTTTAGGGTCTTTAATGGTGCGGATGAAATCCACCAAATCTGTAATTTGCATTGTAACACAGTCCGCAATATTTTTATTGTTTATTTTACATTGCAAAACAGATTGTGATAATCTAGCGCCCCCACAGTCAGGGCACGTTTCTTTACTAACGATCTTAGCTATATCTTTTTTGTATTTGGTAGCTTCGCCATCTTCCTTTTTGAGAAAACTTCGCTCAATTCTAGGAATCAGTCCTTCATAAAGAGACGTCTTAGGCCATTCGGGATCGGAAGTGATTACTTTAATATCTGACTTATATAAAAGTAACTCTAATTCTTCCTCTGTAAAGTCTTTTATTTTTTTCTCATTATCGAAAAAGCCTGAGTGAATATATCGTTTTAACCTCCATCCTCCCGGCTCAAAGGTTGGAAATAAAATTGCACCCTCATTTAATGACTTATTTCTATTTAACAGGCGGTCAATATTTATCATATCGATTTTTCCAAGCCCCTCACACTTAGGGCACATTCCTTGTGGATTATTAAATGAAAAAACATCAGAATAACCCACAAAGGGCTTTCCTATACGAGAAAACAATAATCTCAGTAAAGAATATATATCGGTAATTGTCCCAACCGTTGACCTCGCATTTCCGCCAATACGCTTTTGATTAATGATAATTGCTACAGATAAATTTTCAATGGCATCTACATTGGGCTGCCCATAATGTGGTAAACGATGGCGAATAAAACTTGAATATGTCTCATTTAGCTGCCGTTGTGATTCTGCCGCTATTGTATCAAATACCAAAGATGATTTCCCCGAGCCAGAAACACCAGTAAAGACAGTTATCCTTTTCTTGGGAATTTTTACATCTATATTTTTAAGATTTTTTTCTCTTGCTCCAACCACGTGTATGAATTCTTCTATATTTTCTTTCTCCATAAAATCACCTTTCAAGCATTTAAATAGATTACATTACCGTGTAAATATATAACTGGGTTAATTATATTTTACTACTTTTATTTTTAGATTGCAATAGTTGCTTAAAATTAATAATAGAAGAGTAACGTAACAATCAGAATTCACTCAAGAAAGCATTATGACTTGAATAAAAATACAGAATCATCGGTTAATCCCTTCGATTTAAATGATGAAAAGAGTGATCCTCAGGCTGCATTTGCTTTTGGGCCTGTTAATCCAGTGGATGAATTGTCCTATACTGGAGTACCCCTTCAGCAAGAATATTTCTAGGACAATGTAGGTGGTGTGTGGTTATTCTGAAGAATGGATTGATAACAAAGAAGATATAGAGAACCTTCAGAAAAAATTTAAATAGAATAAATTCTTTAACCATTTTCATATATTATGATATTAATGGGAGGGATACATATGAGTGAAAAAAGACCTTTAGGCATAACATTAATTGAATATTCTTATATTGTTGGACAATTGTAGAAAGATACGATGTAAGGATTGTTTATATTCTGCGAATTAAATCTATTATTTCTAGGAGGTAAACTATGATAGAAGAAGAAAAAATATTTGCAGGTAGGCTGTTTGATGCATGTACGAAAGAACTTCGAGATATTAAGCATAAAGCACATATTCTCTGTCAGAAATTCAATTTGCTTAATGAGTATGATGAAAGCCGTCTGCCAATCATCAAAGAATTTGTGGGAAAAATCGGAGAAAAATACTATTTCCAAGGCCCTATACAATTTAATTATGGGTGCCATACGTTCATAGGTGAGAACTTCTTTGCGAACTTTAATACCACGATTTTAGATGATGGTAAAATTTACATTGGTGATAATGTCATGTTTGGGCCTAACGTTTCCATCATGGCAACCTCACATCCACTCATTTCGGAAGAGAGAATTGCCATGAAATATGAAGATGGTCATGTGTCTATGTCCGAATACGCAAAGGAAATACACATTGGAAATAATGTTTGGATTGCTTGCAATGTCGTGGTTTGTGGCGGTGTTCATATTGGAAATAACGCAGTTATCGGCGCCGGTAGTATTGTTACAAAAGATATACCGGATAACTATCTTGCATACGGTAATCCCTGCAAACCAATAAGATTAATCACAGAAAAAGACTCAAAGTTAGACTTACTGTAATTATTTATAACATAATTGTTTGCTACCAAAAGAGATAGTGTAATTAATTAAATCCATCAAAATATAATTACTTATGAAGAGAAGAAGAAATTTATTTTGATTAGTTTAAGCAATATATGAAAAGCATTCAAGATAATTTTTATATATTGAACGCTATATATATTGCTTAAAAAAGTATACATTTACGGTGGACAATTCGTTTTAATATATCAACATTGATAAATGTAAATATTAAGTTTTTTTAGAATTCAACCTTGTATTACGAGGTATGTAGTGATAAACTTATTTTAAGTAGTAATACGAGGTATGGGGGTGGATTTATGGATAAAGAGATAATGAAAGGTAGCATTGATATTCTTATACTTTCTATAATTAACAAACAAGATAACTATGGGTATGAGATTGCTAAATGTATTAAAGAAAAAAGTGATGGGATATATGCTATGGGTGAAGGAACGTTATATCCTGCATTAAAGAGGCTTGAAAAAAAGGAACTAATCCAATCATACTGGGAGGAGAATAACCTAACAGGTAAACGAAAGTATTATAAGATTACTAGTGATGGAAAAAAAACATTAAATGAAAGAATAAGCCAATGGAATAAAGTAACGAGTTTAATAAATATTTTTAAGGAGGTTTAATATGAATGGATTTGAAGATTATATTAAAGAACTTTTAAGTGAAAGAGGGATAAATGAAGATGATAAAAAAGATTTAGAGTTTGAGATGAAAGATCATCTATCACTTTTAAAAAATGAATATTTGGATAAAGGGTTATCTGAAAAGGATGCAATTAAATTATCAATTAAAGGTTTTGGAGAAAGTAATTTTATAGGTAATAGTATTAAAAATAACTTGCCTTCACATAATAAATTTATTGATTTTTCAAGTAAAGAAAGAATGAATTGCTTGTTAGAAATGTTTTTAATATATTTTGTTTTCAAATTTTTAGGTAATGTAGAGCAAAATGCTTATTCTAATTCTATGATTTCTTATGTTATTATGACTATACCAGTGGTATGTGCCTCATTTATTTTTATAAATAAAAAATTGAAAGATGAAAAAAACAAGATTAAAAATCTAGTTTTGTGTAATATATTATTTTTTATTTTAGAAAAGATAATCATGGCTGGGTATGGTATATTCCGGTTCATTATCCTAGATAAAATTAGTGCTACAATTCATATAATAAATTCAACTAAAAGTCTTTATCTCTTTGATTGGAGATATATTACTATGTTTTTGTTAGGAACGTTGTTTTCAATTATATTAACTAAACTTTTAGGAAATAAATTATTAAAGGGTATTAAAAACACATATAATTATTCTGTAAAATCAACGGTAATATTTATAATGTCAGTATTATTAATATTACTATATTTACTAACCCTAAATATGGTACCATACAGCTTGGCATTAATAACAGATGGAATACAGAATATTACGGGGTTTCACATTATGAGCATTAATGGAAACCTATTGTTTACAATAATCAATGGTAAATTTATTATTCCCAATATAGGGTTATTAATCTTAATAATGCTTTTCATTAGGTTAATAATACGTGTAAGAAAAAAAGGATTGAAAAGCATATTATGAATTTAATTCAGAATATCAATATACTTAATATATTAAACCCCACATCTAATGATATGGGGTTATTTGTGATGAGGTATAAGGGATTTATGGAGATATTATTATAAAAAAGTATGCTTTTCTGCAATTCAGAAAAAGAGTCGTTTTCTATGAGAGAGGATGACTTTATTGTAAATAGATTACATTAATGATACAATATAGATGTCATTAATGATATAATAAAGAAGACCAAACGGACTTCTGGTTATATTGCTAAAATTTTAGGATAAGGAGTGATACATTAATATGATAATGAAAAAGATAATAACTTCGTTAGCCATGTGCCTTGCGCTCATGGCGGAGATGACGGTCACGGCGGGTGCGGTGTCATCATCCGGCACATCGACCTTTACGAAGGCTGTCGACGGCACGGGTTATGATGTGTTTGACTCGGTACAGCAGACTTCTGATGGGGGGTATATAGCGGCAGGCACATCTCAATCAACCGACGGCGATTTTGCTGGAGTTGGCAATAAAGGCTTAGATGACGCGACCCTCGTTAAGTTCAACAGCGATGGCACAACTGGGTGGATCAAAGCTCTCGGAGGCACGAAGGGTGATCTCTTCAATAGTGTGCAGCAGACTTCGGACGGCGGATATATCGTGGCGGGCTGTTCCGGGTCCAGCGACGGTGATTTTTCGGGAGTTAGCAATAAAGGCTCTCTCGACGCAACTCTCGTCAAATTCAACAAAAATGGCACCACCGAGTGGATCAAGGGCATCGGCGGCAAAGAAATTGATAGGTTTTATTCCGTACAGCAGACTTCTGATGGGGGGTATATAGCGGCGGGTTATTCCGACTCCAGCGACGGCGATTTTGCTGGAGTTGTCAATAAAGGCTTAAAGGACGGGATTCTTGTCAAATTCGATAAAAATGGCACAACTGAATGGATTAAAGACATCGGTGGCGGGTTAGATGATTATTTCCGTAGTGTGAAGCAGACTTCGGACGGCGGGTATATCGTGGCGGGTAATTCTCAGTCCAACAACGGTGATTTTACTGGTGTCAATAAAGGCTCTATCGACGCAATTCTCGTCAAATTCAACAAAAGCGGCACCACTGAATGGATCAAGGACGTAGGTGGCTCGGATGGTGAGGATTTCTATAGTGTGCAGCAGACTTCAGATGACGGGTACATAGTGGCGGGGTATTCGTGTTCTAGCAACGGCGATTTTGCAAACGACAGCAATAAGGACACATGTGACGCGATTCTCATCAAATTCAACAAAAGCGGCACCACTGAATGGATCAAGAACGTTGGTGGCTCGGATGGTGAGGTTTTCTATAGTGTGCAGCAGACTTCGGATGGGGGATATGTGGCAGCCGGCACGTCTCGCTCAACAGACGGGGACTTTGCAAACGACTGTAACAAAATGGGATATGTGAAGATGGCTCTAGTTAAATTCAAAAGCAACGGAACCACCGAGTGGGTCAAGGGCTTCGGTGGCGCTAGGTACGGCGAAAAGTTTAGGTCTGTGCAGCAGACTTCGGATGGAGGATATGTCGCAGTGGGTGATAGCACTCATGGCGCTACGCTCATAAAATCTGAATAATAATATAGAAACACATTATTATGCAAAAATCTTGTTTCAGCTAAATCAAAAAGTTATATGTCAAATGGCATGAAAAGTCAAACCGCAAATTCCAGCGTTTTATTAATTTAGCTCTTTTTTTGCCAACTGAAAAATAAAGCCCCTAACCACTATATTTTGTGGTTGGGGGCTTTAAGGTCAAACTCTTGTTTTTATCTAATCTTATGGCTAGGAGGGGGTCTGGCTCTGGAATTGACAATACTTTTGGGAGCAAAATAAGAGATACTATCAAACCTTGTGATTTTACTTTAAGAGATTTTGGGTATGTAGGCTTTGAAGATTTTATGGACATAGAAGATAGAGAAGCCTTTTACATACCTAATGTAGATGTAGATAATGAGGATATAGAGTACTATAAGAATGGCGCCACTAAAAAATCAAGGTCTTGCTCAAAAATTCAAAGTAATGATAAAAATGTTAGTAGATTATTTGCCTATTTCCAAATAGAATCACGAGGAATGATTTTCATAAGACATATATCGTCACCCATTTTTATACTATTTAATAATTCTACAACGACTTCACAGCCAAAGGCTTTTTCGAAAAGAACTTTACTATACCCTGCAGTGCATTGGCACCATGTATCCGTATTTAATTTATCCACATTGGCAAGCATTGGACAAGGGCAAAACGGAAATTGTAGATAGAGATCTCCATTTGTGCAAGATAGTCCAGCTGCCTTTGCTTTATCTTGGTTTGCAAATTCCTCTAAATTAGAGGATGATGCAACCAGTTCTTGCACTAATGCTAATTTTTCATCCATCTCATATCCACATTGACAATTCATTCTAATCTGCTTAACGGTAGACATATCAAAGTTGCTTTCTAATCTGTTCATGGTGGATTTCACCCATGTCGCATTATCTTCTGAGGAAGATAGCTCGTGTTCTCCATATACAATTTTTGTTGCCATTTTATCGTCACTGGCATTTTTTACGGCACCAAAAATTACTTGCTCTTGGATTTTTCTAATATCAAACATAATAAAACCTCATTTTCTCAATTTTTTGTGAGCTGTGGTTACGGTGCTCTGTTCTTTTACCACACTTCTTATAATATTTAACGACATTTCAGAAGGAAGTCTCCCACTTCTATAAGTGGGGGTCACATACTACAATAAAAAGAAAACTTCAGTGGGAATCTAAATCTCCTTCTGAAGTCGTTAAGTTATCTTCTTCGAAGCTATTACATCTACCCAGGAGATGATTTAATTGTAGGTGGTGATAGATACTGTATGTCCCAGGTTAAATTTTGCATGAAAATTTCTCCTTCCTATTAGCCATTAATAGGAAAAATAACAGGTGGATTGTCACAAAACTTTTTCATCATAAGTCCTCCTAATCTAGTATTTTTCTACTTGAATTGTAGCATCCGAGCATACAAAGCTAAACCTTAAAGATAGTTAATAAAAAAAATGAGCCAATACAGTAACAAGACTGCATTGGCTCATTTTGAAAGTTAAGCACTATTTTTTTGTTCCCTTATTATCCTTTGTATATTTTCCAGATAAATCTTGTGAACTATGACCCGCCAAATAGTCTCCATAAATCTGTGTATTTCGTTTATATAATTCTTGACGGATAGAGGTCCTGGCTCCCCATTCCTTTTTATTACTTGATTTTCTTGGAATATAGATAAACTCCCCATCTATATATTCCTGAACCTTTTTAATCAAATCATTAGGGAGTATACAAATTACTTTGTTATAGCTCATCTTTGCCCTCCTAAAGGTTTTGTTTCTATTAGGAATAGCAAAGGCTATGTGTTCTAACTGCTCGTTGCAATAGCCTTTGCTATGCAACAATAACGATTGGATTAATCATACACTTTCAAACCTCCTTTTTCATGATCTTGTAAATTATAATATCATACTTATATTACCACAACTGCCATTACAATCTTCTTTTATGTCATCGCAAGTAATCCCATATCTAATGATATGGGGGTTTAATATATTAAGTGTATATTGATATTCTGAAAGTAACATAATGGCCACCTCCCATAAACGGTCACTAGAATAAAAGAGATAAATTTGTATATTATCTTATACAAATTACACACTCAAAATGGGCTCCTAATCTAAGTAAATTAATAAGATAAAACAATATAAAATTTACATTTATAATAAAAGTTATATTAGGTTTGGTAGAAATCTTAATTTAGACCATAAACGTATTATGGGAAACCACTATAAAAACTGCATTTATCATATTAATCATGTAAATAGTTTGCACAGCCAGTTTAAAAATTGGATAGATAAATTTAACGGAGTATCAACTAACTTTGTAGATACCAGAATTGCTAATTATAAAGGTAGAGAACCAATTTTTAGATAATTTAACCCCTTATACTTGAATTTATGTTATTATTAGTATATAAAACAATTATAATTTAGTAAACACTTGTTTTTTATATGCTCTAAGTTGGATACTTTTCGGTTGACAAATGCAAACTATTAGATATTTTAACACTTTTCATACTTACTAAATTTCCTTTCATGGGTAAATAATAAATTATTGGTAGGATATTTTAATATTCCAGATAATATATGTACTGGGAGGCGATTATAATGTCAAAATTAATGGACAATCAAAGGATTGCAACAATACATCAGGTAGAAATTATTATTGATATTCTTATCAAAAATAAACTCGTAACAAAAGAAGAATTTATGGAAATGATGAAAGAAAGATTAGATAGTACACTAATGGATGAAAGAGATAAATTAGAAATACTATCAGATGTATTAAATCGAAAGAGCGAATAACCGCTCTTTTTTGCTTGCAAAAATAATTAATTACCGTTTCGAATGATTCAATAAAATAATAAGTGAAAAATCATACTTCTTCTAACTATGATTTTATGAGTTGGGATACTATATTCTTTTATCCTCAATATTGTCTAACATAGCCTAATTTTTATGTATAATTAATGGTAATTATGTTATAATTAAGGAGAAATTTTATGTCGTACTAGTATTTTAAGAGTAATAAAGATAAAAATATTTTTTATACGAGGGGGAAAGTTAAATGATACGAGACTATAAAGTTGAAGACAAAGATGAATTGATAAAAATAATTAGGCAGGGAATTGTAATTGATGAGCAAGATATTTTTGAATATTTTAATGATGACGATATCAAAATAATTGTATATGACGATAGCGAAGAAGGGATACAAGGATTTAGCTGTGTCAAACTATGGAATGATACTGAAAAGAAAGCGGATGTGCTATTATATGTAATTCCTGATGCAAGGAGAAAAGGAATTGGGACTTTACTTTATAATGAAATAATGAAGCAGGAAGCTGGAGTTAAACTCACTTTTATAAAAACACGATTTAGAGTTGATAAAGATGATGCTACATTCTTTTATAAAGGGTTAGGTTATAAAAAGTGGTATGGGATGCATGATTTATACTATAATGGGTCAGTACAACCTAAGTCAGATTTACAATTTGTAGCATATGAAGATAAATATTTTGAACAATATGCAGAAGGATTAAGAAAAAGCTTTTATGAAATGAGAAAAGTGCATGATTTCCAACCTCATTTATGCTGTGAGTTAAACAATAAAAAAAGAGAAGAATTTTTAGAAAACAAGGAGCAGATATTCCTCTTAATAAATAATGAAACGCTTATAGCATCTGCAATAGTTAATAATAGTGGTTTCTTAGATGATATATTTGTTATACCATCCTATCAAGGTAAAGGGTATGGGAGGTTAATAACACAATTTGCTATCAATAATGCAATAAGCAAAGGTTTTAATAAAATTGAAACTAGCGTAGTAGAATGGAACGCAAGAGCATTGAAATTATATCAAAGTCTTGGATTTAGTAAAATACAAACTACTCATTACTATCAATTGGTTAAAGATGAAATTTAACTTTGAGTTATTTGAGCAAAATATTTACTGATTTATAAATTTGGTGGTCTGTGCAAATATTATTTCTAGACCCAAAAGAGGAGATGGTTTTGTGAGTATTTTTTTACTAAGACATGGAGAAACAGATTGGAATACTATTGATAGGTGTCAAGGACACACAGATATTCCACTAAATGAAACAGGAAAAAAGAAGATTGAACAAGTTGCTTTTATCTTCAAAAGAAGTATTGGTGATATTAACTATATTGTATCTAGCCCTCTATCTCGTGCCAATGAGAGTGCGTTGATTTTTTCAAATAGTATTGGTTACAAAGGCGAAATAATAATTGATGAATTATTTATCGAGAGATCTTTTGGTTTAGCGGAAGGGTTGTCACAAGAAGAGATTAAATTAAAGTTTCCCGATTTTGATGTCCCTGAAATGGAGTCCGAAAAGAATGTTTTTTCAAGAGTAATACAAAGATTAAATTACTACGATAGCATATATTCTGATGTAAATATATTAATCGTAACACATGGTGCTGTGTTAAAGACATTAGTGGATAATCAAACAACTTACTGTGGAGCAGATATCAACATAGTAAAATCTGTCCCAGGTGGACTATTTAAAGTAGATTTACGAAATGGAGAGCATCAGATTAAAGAAATTAAGGTTCTATAAGTCAAATAGTTCGCTAGATAGCATAATTTAGCGAACTGTAAGTGTACATTTTTCTTATTCCACCTTTTCGGGGGGATGGGCAAAAATACCCTAAAAATATAAAGAGGATGATGTAACTTATCTTTATGATTTTCGTAGAATATATTTAGTAAAATCTTTTACTATATTATCATCAATTTGGTTTAAAACTTTGTTTTTTAAGGGGTAGTTTAAGAGCACTGATAAGATTAGTAGTCCAATAAAAACATTAAAAATATTAATATATACATCTTTTAAGTCAAACGTAAAAAAACCATTTACTAATATGTAATCTAAACTACCGTTCCAAAAAATCTTGTCAATTAATGAACACATAGCACCAGAAAATACAAAAGCGTACATAATATTAATAAATTTGTTAGTACCAAATTGCTTATTTAGATATTTATAAAACAGATATATTAATATACTCATAATTGCTACTATTGAAATATGTATCCATTTACCGATACCTAATTGCAACATAGAATTAAACCATGAATAGTCCCTATTGAACATAGGATCAAAGTATAGCAAAGGAGGCAATATAGGAAATTTTTTGTCAAGAAAATTGTTGTTAATTACTATTTTAATAACCTGCTCTATTGTTACTAAAATAAGCACTGCTATACCTGTCTTTTTGTTTTGAATTTTCATATTTATTCTGCACCACCTAATATAAATAATCTTCGCATAATTCTAATTAACTTATAAGTAAATAATACCATTAGGGTTACTTGTGACGATATATAAGGAAGTTATGAACTAAATACTTAATGTATAAACTGCAAGAATAATGACAATGTCAAAATAAAAGGAATAAAAGTTGCTGGAAATCCCTTATACCCTTTCTTATTATATATAAAACAAACTATAATCCAATTTATTGCACATCCTAAAAATATTAAACATACACCATAAAATACAAAGTTAGAATTGTTACTTACTTTATATATACCTGAAAGTAATATTGTATAAAACAAAAAATCCCCTAACCCTTTTGTTGGTATGGCTTTGTCACTTTTAAATGATTTGCCATATACTATTAACTTTGACATTACATTTTTATTTGCCATAATTTTTGCATTTGCAGTTTTTGAGCCGATTTTTGTAAAACTAATAATATCTACTATTGATAATCCAATACCAAATGAAATTAAACTTGTTAACGGAATAAGCTTTCCAACTAAACTTCCAATAAAAAGTACACATATCATACATAGCCAACTATTAATGATTAAATGCTCTCTCTTATATGGTTTTTTAATATAAGTTATTAAAAATAACACCCCAATTATGGAGCTTATTGACATCAAAAATATGGATAAATTCATAACAATCAAGTATGTTATTAACAATGAAATTATCATTATAATAATTGAATGTATAATTGACTCTATTAATCTTTCTTTTAATTCTGGCATGGATGGGTACACCTCTCTAAGCTAAATTACTTATTGTGCTATACTCTAAAATTTTGTATTAACTATATGTATCCATTATACATCTAAATTAGTTATTTTTGGAGTTTAAAATAATGATTTTTAAAATTAGGATATATTGGTAAAAACATTGCTATAGCACAAGCAAGATAAAGCCCCTAACCACTATATCTCGTGGTTAGGGGCTTTAAGTTCAAACTCTTGTTTTTATCTGATTTTATGGTTAGGGTGGGGTAGTATTAATTACTTTTCCGTTTCGAGATAAAAAGTTAAATCAGCTTTTAGTTGATGTAACCCGTGTAATAGTTAAAAATCATTTTTTCTTAAATTCGTTATTATCTAAAATAATAACCCCTGATGTGTCTTCCTTTGCTGCCTTCTTTGTGTGATTTACAAGTTTTATAACGTCCGTGTATGATTGTTTTGCTCCCTTTACAAGTAATGGCACTCCTATAAAATCAATTTTTAGCCACCTAGAAAAAAATCCACCAAAGGTCATTGGTAATGGAACAGTTGGCGACGTATTGGAAAATACAATTTTCTCATTTAATAGATTTTGTTTATGAAGCATAGAAGCTAGATTATATAATCCTGGAATCAAAACCTTTGAACGTCCCCTACCTACAGCATAAACTTTGTTTCCAGCTTCATCACTTCCATAATAAAAAAGTTCTCCACAATTTCCATATACTAACTTATTAAAGTTAGGTAATTCCAATATTTCATCCTTAGTCGGTTCTCGGGTTTCATCCAGCATTTTTAAGTGATAAGCAATTGCTAAAATAGATGAATGAGTTCCTCCATAACAATTATATATGTATATCATTTAAATCACCTGATTTCTTATTTTTTAGCTTTTTTTAATAATTGTAGTATATGCATTAAATATTGATATTAAACATTTACCATTACCAAACTTAATGTCTTAATAATTTCATTGATCTATGTGCATTTCCATAAGCATTAACAATATCATCATCTGTAAGGCCTGCCTCAACTGCAATATTATAAGCTTTACCAAAATACCCTACATCCTCTGATTTGTGTGCATCACTTCCTAATGAAAATTTGACACCCATATTCTTTAACTTTCGTATTGTTTCAATATCCATATTCCTATGACCTCTGTTAATTTCCAAAGCAGTATTTCTTAGAGCAGCAACCTTTCCAATTTCGATAATATCTGGATTAACATGCTCTAAAGGATGATTTAATATGGTAATTTCATATTTTTTAATAGCGTTAATTGCAGCTTCTGTATAATTCCTCAATAAAAATGGATTTTGTACTGCTCCAGGATGATAACCCACACAAATTATGTCAAGGTAATCAATTACTTCATCTTTAATATCTATATCCCCTTTTTTAGTAACAATATTACATTCTACGCCAAGAAGAATCTTAAAGTCATTCTCCTTCAATAATGAACTCTTATTAAGATCATCAATTAATTTACGCGATTTTTCATATTGATTTAGTTTCATCCCGAAGGTAATATGTTTATAACCATGGTCTGTTATGGCAATTTCTTTTAATCCTCTTTTTATTCCAGCTTTAACATTTGATTCAATACTTCCGCTTGCATGTTCTCCTAAAATAGTAGTAAATAAGGGAATATGTCCCTTTGCAATATTAGTATGAGTATGATAGTCTGCAATAATCTTAAAAATCATTTTATCCCCTCCATGGTTTAATATCTTTTAATTAGTGCTTCATTATCAAATTGAAAAGATTCTTGTATCCACATTGTAAATTGTTTATCATTTAGTTTTATTTTGCCCATATTATTGGATAATACTAAAGTATTTCGGGTCAAAAAAAATCTTAAAACTATAAGAAGTTTGTTGTTTATGGTACAATATTCCTAAATGTTAAGATGTACTATTATTAAATTGTGTCGCAGTGGTAAGAAAAGATGAGGTAAGAATTATTTTTATAGCATGATAATAAGAGGTGTTAAGAGTGATTATTAAAGGTATTGCTCCTTGGGAGTTATTACAAAAGAAAATGACATGGGAACAGCTAAAATTCATACATAATAAAAGAGTTTTGGATTTTGGAAGTGGAAATGGCATAACAGCTGACTATTTTGCTATAGACAATGAGATTATAGCAATTGAGCCAGATGAAAAGATGCTTCAGAATAGATTTACAGAAAACAAGTATATACAAATAAAAGGAGATATGAGGGAACTTAAGAATTTTGAAGATGAATCATTTGATGTGATATTGTGCCATAATGTTTTTGAATATGCAGATGAAAGAGAAGAAATTATTAAAGAATTTTCAAGGATATTAAAGACCAAGGGCTATCTTTCTGTTTTAAAACATAATAAGGCTGGAAGAGTTATGCAGATGGTAGTGTTATTGAATAATTTTGAACATTCCAATGACTTATTAAAAGGCCAGAATGGACATGCACAACAGTTTGGTAGTATTAATTACTATGAAGATACAGAGATATTAGAATGGTCAGATAAATTTAAAATAGAAAGAATTTTGGGGATTAGAACATTTTGGAGTTTACAGCAAAATCAGGAGATTCAAAAGGATAAGACATGGCAAGAGCAGATGTTGGAAATAGAATTGAAGGTAAGTGAATTGGAAGAGTATAAAGCCATAGCATCCTTTCATCATGTTATTTTACGAAAAAAGTAATGAAGGTTAGGAGCATAAATTTTAGACGTTTTCATATGTTAGAGCACAGTGGTTTAATAGTGCGAGACTTAATGATTTGATATACACTTAATAAGGAGACTGAATAAATATGGCTAAAAAATCTTTTAAAATCCTTGCTATAGCAATGTTTGTAATAATAGGCTGGCTTGGAATAGGGCATCATAATAAAGAGCTAAAAATTGAGAGTTATAATGAAGATTTTTATGCTTTAAAATCAACATGTTCTGTATTTAAGAGTGAAAGTAACAATGAAATATCAAAAAAAATATCTTTAAAAGATAATAATGAAAGTGTTCCTATTTTAATGTATCACTCTATTGGGACAGCAAAATTAAATCCATATGTGGTTAGCACTGATAAATTTAATATGGACATGAAGTATCTTAAGGATAATGGCTTTACAACATTAAGTACTGATGAGTTATATAATTTTATGGTTAAAAATAAGCCCGTCCCTAAAAAATCTGTTCTTATTACCTTCGATGATGGCTATGAGGATAACTATACTAATGCATTTCCAATTTTAAAAAAATATAATTTTAAAGCAACCATTTTTGTAATAACAGATTCTGTAGATAAATGTAAGAAGTCTTTATCCTCAGCCCAGCTAAAAGAAATGCAAAACAACGGAATAGATATAGAGAGTCATACTAATTTACATGACAAATTAGGGACACTCGCTTATGCTGCTCAGCTGAAAACTCTAAAAGCATCTAAGGAGTATATTGAAAAGACTTTAAATAAGACGGTTAGATATATATCTTATCCTTTTGGAAACTATAATTTAGATACATTAAAAGCAGTAAATGCTGCAGGTTATGAAATGGCATTTACTACTAATGGAAGATGGGCAAATAAATCTAATGGAATTTTAAATCTTAATCGAGTATTTATTAGCGGGTTTCATCACAGTAATTCTTTTCAAACAAGAGTAAATCATAGCTGGTATTTATTTAAGTATTTATATATATAAAATCACATGATATTGCAGCACTCCAGGTGATAATTTAATTACATAGGTCCTTACTTTTTTAACGACATTCCAGAAGGAAGTCTACCACTTCTATAAGTGGGGGTCACATACTATAATAAAAATAAAATTGTGAACAAAGGTATCAATATTTTTTACCTTCATAATAATTTATCCTTATTCATAGGACTTTTTTCCTTCCCACTTTTGGAACCAAAACAAACTAGCAACGAAGGTAATACATAGGGAAAATAACATGATAAATACCCCTTGCTTTGTATCAAGTGCGGCGGAATGAGAGACTAATTCGAAAACGAGATAATCACAAAACCTCCCGCTCCATGCCCATGGAATAAAGTGCCATATATTATCACCAAGACCTGTGAGCATCAGAGCAGAAATCAGACTTCCGGAAACTCCAATCCCTGCAGAGGCGGCCTTTCCAAATTGAAGACTAATGTACACATGTAGAATATAAAGAAATATGTTTCCAATAAATAATGCTCCTGCTGCTTTTAAGTAAAATAAATAGGGCACTATGTGAAATCCAAGTGCAAATGTTCCTACAGCAAGTGCAACAGAAAAACTTTCTAATAAAAGCAAAAGAATTAGTTTGCTCAAATACGTAGTGCATTTTAATTTTGAAGTAGTTAGCAGTACCTGAAAATTCCCAGCCTGCTGCTCCTGCTCAATTACTATCCCACTGATTAAGCCTATGAGCAAAGGAAAAGCAATGGCCAGCGCTTCCAGATACGTACTTATATCCATGATTGAGTTCTTTGATGTCATGTGATAATATAATAAAAATATAAGCGCTCCTGCCAGTGGAATCAGTAAATGAATCCACAAAATAGAGGTATGTCTTAATTTGTAAAAATCTGATTTTATGCATCTAAGTAAAGCAACCATATTAATTAACCTCCTGTTTTTCAAACCAATTAGCGGTAATAATTAGTAGCAAAGCAAACAGAATAAGGGACAGAATAATTCCAATTGGAATTACGATGGGATTTAGCATTGGAGATCCGCTTTCTGCCATAAGTCCATTTGGAAGATATCCAAGAATGGGACACATAATACGAGATGTCCAGCTATAAGGACAAATCCACCACATTGATGTGATTGCAGTCAAAGCTCCTAGCATAAATGTGCTTCCAACGTTGATCAAAATAGCCCCTAACATTCCCAGCTTCTTCGCTAAAAACATACAAAGTGGAATCTGCCATAAAAATGTAACTGCAATCAAAATAGCTGCAACAAGTGCCCGAGAAAACGGCAGGATGTTGGAAATTAGATGACCTCCTAAAAGAATTCCAGCTAACAAAACCATGCAGGAGAGGGTCATATAAATCCCATTTACCAAAACTTTTGAAATCCACACTTTTTTTAGTGAAATTGGCAGACCAAATACAGCCCTATAGCGTAATTTTTTTTCTTCCCTTTCATTAGTCATCGCTGCCATTATTGAAATATATCCTGGTAGTAGCATCATGTACCACCAATTGAAGCTATTGGCTTGAAACCAATTTCCGGACATAAATCCAAATAGCAAAGTAAGCATCGGTGCCATAAAAATTAGTTTTTTTATAAATGTTCTTTTACATTTCAAATTTTCAGCTTGCAAATATTTGAGCATTATTAAACATCCTTTCTGTTCTTTTTTATAACCTCTGTGAAAAGAACTTCTAAATCTTCCCCAGGATTAATTTTGCCATCATATCCAAGTACACCATTGCTTATGATACCGATATGGTCTGCAATCAATTCAACCTCAGACAATATATGGCTAGATAGAATAACGGTTATTCCCTGTGATGGAAAAGAACGTATTAGCTCTCTTAAGTCTTGTATTCCAAGAGGATCCAGGCCATTTGTAGGTTCATCCAAAATTAGCAATTTGGGGTTGTTTAGTAGTGCAATTGCAATTCCAAGCCTTTGCTTCATTCCCATAGAAAACTGTCCTGCCTTCTTTTTTCCTGTGTTTATCAAATCAACCGTTTTAAGTACTTCTTTAATGCGGGAATCAGTCAGTCCTAAAAGAATGGTTCGTACTTTGAGGTTTTCAACCGCCGTAAGATTTTCATAAAGAGGTGGAGATTCGATCAAAACTCCTATATCAGAAAGATCATTCCGGATCCAGGGATGCCCCTCAAAAATAATTTCTCCTGATGTGGGATGAAGCATTCCCGTAATCATTTTTAGTAAAGTTGATTTTCCAGCACCATTGGGTCCCAACAATCCATATACAGAATTCTCCTTAATTGATAAAGATATATTGTTTACTGCACATTCTTTTTTAAAAGTCTTGCAAAGATTTTTTGTTTGTAAAATGTAATTATCCATATTCATCTTCCTTTCGTTTGCTATAGTTTTATAATACTAGGTAATTATAAGGATTGTATAAGGCTTTCCAAAACTCTTTTTTCTCCGCAATTAGAGTCCCTAATATTGTAGCTTCGATGAAGATGATTTAACATAGAAATAATTGCATTGACAAACATGGCATTCAAGATATGCGTGATCTTTTGCCTGAAATCATACATTCATTTTTCAATATCCAATTTACGGTAATAATAGTATAATTAAATCATCATCTGCGCAGCTGGGTATCTTCAAAGATGCAATATTAACGACTTCCCTTTTGAAATATCGTTAAATTTGCGTTACAAAAATATAAAATAACTAAGCGCAGAGATTATATAAGGAGGTTTAAAACCTATGACCGAAAAAGAAATGTGGGATTTATATACCCAAAACAATCATGTGAAAAATAAGACTTATGATGCTTGGTGTTTTGGTGGAGACACCTTAATAGCGAATGAACTTGCAAAACTTGTAGTAGAGGGCATCAAGACAGCAACTGCATCGGCTTATAAATTATATGAACTTGATAATAGTCCGTTGCCACCAATAGGTGGGTTGAATATTATTTTAGACTCTGATAGCAATGCTGTTTGTATAACTGAAACAACTAAAGTTTATACTTGCCCATTTTGGAAAGTGTCAGAAAGTCATGCTTTTAAGGAGGGCGAAGGAGATCGCTCCATAGCATATTGGAGAAAGGTACATAAAGACTTTTTTTCAAATGAACTCGAAGCATACGACCTCAATTTTGATGAAAATATGATGGTTGTTTGTGAAGAATTTGAAGTAGTGTGGTAGGGGTTTGTCAGCAACTAGAATATGGTAAAAGTGCAATAGAGATTCCTAAATATTATTAGAAGAAATTTTGGTAACTTTCTTAAAAAAAGTCATAAAGGAATGTACGATTTTAGTTAAAATCGTATATTCCTAAAAATAGCATGAAACTAACTAATATCAATGCCCATACTAACTTACCATAATGGAGTATTTAAGCATTATTACCTTTCAAAATGTGTAAATTTTCATAATTTCTAAATTTCCCCAACATTTACGTTTCCCTTCGCTTTCTAATGTAAAACCTGACTTTTCAACAGTTCTCAACGATGCAGCATTTGATACCTTAACAATAGCATAAATTTTTTCTAGTTTTTGCTGTTTCTTACCCCATTCTACAAAAGGTCTCACTACTTCTGTTGCATAACCATTTCCTTGATAATCAGTTGCAATAGCATATCCTACCTCAATTCCTTCTGCTATCGGACTTAAGCATATATGCCCAATTAAGCAACATGCTTCTTTTGATTCAATTGCATATACCAGCGGATAGTCATGTGGATATTTCCCTTTGAATATCTTTATTTCTTCCATTGCTTTTTCATTGTTTTCTAATACCTCGTCTGGCAACTCTTTTTTTGCAATCTCTTCTTGGCTGTATAAAAATAATAGTTCATAATCTGCTGGCACGAATTCTCTAATAATCAATCTTTTAGTTTCTATAATTTTCACTTTTTTCCTCCTGACATAAACTATCTATGTTAAATTTATGTAGATGTGATATGAATAATCTTTCCTTCATCTTACATTCAAAAGCGCATAAGTCCCTTAGTATTTTTGTGATGTCACAAAACATAAAATCCATGGACATTATAAATTAGAAACTCCTATAGGTTGACCATCTTCATCAATTAATGTTATATAATTATTATTTTTAATAAATCCACTATATTGTTTTTCTTTTCCACATAAAAACTCATCCAAAAATCTTATTGTTATATCATTTATTACTTCATGTGATTTTTCTACAGATAAAGTTTCGTTTTCCATTTTTTCTCCTTTTATTATCGAATAATCTGTAAAGGTCATATGTTTAGTACCATTAAGCTTTATAAAGGACTTATAACCACATAAATAATTGAAAAGCGCCTTTTGTTCCCTATTTGAGTCTCTTAGAATATTATCATAGAGAATAATTTGCTTTTTAAAGTGTTCATCATCAAATTTATCTTTCAAATAATCAATAAACATCGTCATAGATGCTTCATAATTAAAATTACCTCTTCTAAAATTCAAAATAGGTGTATTTAATCTTTGTTTTTCGTTTATATCTTCACTTAAATTTAGAAATTGCATCGAAGCATCAAAAAGCACTGTAGCTTTAATTCTAGAATCACATTGAGAAGCTTTAAAAACAGCTGCTCCTCCTAATGAGTGTCCTATTGTTCCAATTCGTTGTAAATCAAGTTTGTTTTTTATAACATCATCTTCATTATTTAATTTTTCTAATTGATTTAATACAAATAGAATATCATTTTTCCTAATATCTATAAGATTTTCCTTTTCCTCTTGAGTATATTCTTCCTTTGACGGTTCAAGTATTTGGCCAGTTGGAAAAACAGTGAACATGCTATCATAAATATGCCCTATGGTAAATACCACATACCCCTTATTTACTAATTCTTCAATGTTAAAAGTCACATAATCCCTTGGCGATCCAAGGCCTGTAGAATTTATGATTACTGGATATGTAACCTGTTTTTTACTTATAGGAGCATCATTATATATATTAGTCTTTATACTTCCAAGAAATTTTTCCTTTTCTGCATCATTTTCTAAAGGTACCATTTCTTTAAACCTGTTAATAAACTCATCTTCCCTTGGACTATATAAGTCCGCGTAAAGTGCCTGTCTACTTTCTTTCCATGTTTCATCAATAGGATAATAAAAACTTATAATTATCTTTCTATTCTCATCACATTCTATTAAGGTTTCTTTTCGTCTTTTATCTTCTAAAACTTTTACTATTCGTCCTGTTTTCATTTACATTTCACCCCATTTATACAATTCACCATATATTAATGAAAAAATTATATTATTTACCAATATATAGTATGATATATATTATATATTGGTAAAGTAAAGAAAGCTAGAATATAATACCCGAAACATTACTCTCTTAAAATCCATTCAAATATACACTTCTGTCTCTCACCTTCCAGATACATCACATTATGTAGCGGCAAGTCTGCTATCTCTTTGAGTTTAAGCCCCACCTTTTCACAAGTTATTCGAGATGCCCAATTGTAAGGGTCACATGTTATTATCACTTTATCCATTCCATGAGAAAGTGCTACCTGTTTAATAATTCTACAGGCTTTTGAAGCATAACTTTTACCCCTGTAGGCGTTATCTATTTCATAACCAATATGACCACCATAATATATGTTTTCATTACAACCAATGCGAATATCAATATTACCTATGCTATCATTTGAATTATGTAAAGTAATCTTATATTTGTATGCAGGTACATAACCTTTTTTATCATTAGAAGGTGTCTTTTCTTCTATTTTTAAATCAATTTCACCATCTGTTAAAAAATCAAAATCTTTGAACTCAAACATTCCTATCCCCCCTCTCTTTCATCCTAGATTACCAATCTGACGCAAATCTTAGGAATACTATACCATTCCTTATTGAGATTCAAATTTTATGATGGAGTCTAATTTTTCCTTATATTTGGGATTAGAGTTAACCACTTTTTCTATAATTAGTTTCACATTGCTTTTTTTATTCATTAAATTCCTCCACCTTAATAAAATACTTTCTCTTTTACAACATATACCAATAAATTCAAAACTTCAACCGTTTTCTTAATATTAGGTTTATATTTCAAAGATACTTTTTTTGTTTGCTCTAAAAAATAATTGAAACCTTCTACAAAACGTTTAACTTTAAAAGGTTTTCTAAACTGACGTCCGTAAGGAGAGAGAATTGAATCAAAATTAACTATGGGTATGAAAATGTTCTGAGGTAAGGTCACCTATTTTAATATTTACTATTACACCATATAATGTCTAGCCTTTATATTTATGTTAAATTGTGGTACTATATAACTATTGAAAGTAGTAAATACTTATGATTATTCTTTCAATTATGTCGTTTATTAACATAGTTAAATTGTATTTTCATTTAAATACATAAAAATACAATCTTTAAAAAAAATATATAAAAAATAGGGGGAATTTATTAATGAAAAGTTCTAAAAGTATTAGTATGATTGGGGTTATGCTGTTGGTAGGTATGCTATCAAAACCAGTAATGGCAGTAGGAGTGAAGAGTTTTGATGATATTCCAAATTTCTCTATAGTAATAGGAGATAGTATGTTTACAGTGGATTATGCAAATGATTCAAAAAATGCAAATCAAATTAGTGATGCATTAATTAAGAATAAAGGCGATATTTTTATAAAAACAAACGATAGCGGTTGGGTAAAAAATAGTGATGGGAAACAAGTGAATAAAGGTTTGGTAGATGTTTCCACTATTAAATTTAATAATAATAAGGAAATTGGAAGCACTGTAATAAAGCCAGGTAAAGATACTTCTGAAATTTCAGCAACTGCAAAAGCGCATAAAATTCAGTTTGCTTCAACTATAACAAAGACTGGAATAAATACAGCTACTTTTAAATATAAAGTATTAGATGAAAATGGTACAGATATTACTAAAACAGTTCCAGTTTCAGAGATATTTGTAGTTACATCGTTAAATTCATTAGTAAGCGTGGATCCATTAACAGGAATAGGTACCATAACATTTAACTCTTCCTCTGATACTGATAAAGAATATGTTGTTACATTAATTGACAAAATAGGAGGTGTAGCGGCAATGATAAGTTCAAAAGATTTAGAAGTTATTAATAATAATGATACTAAAGATTTACGTGTAATTTATATTGATACACATAAGTTAACAAAGACTGGATCAAACACAGCTACATTTAAATACAAAATACTAAACAAATCGGATATAGACATTACTAAAACAATTCCAGCTTTCATGATAAGTGCAAGTGGATCTGTAAACTCAACCATAGCTTTAGATCCATCAACAGCAACTGGTACAATAACATATAATTCATCTACTGATGTTGATAAAGAAATTAATATTTCCTTAGTGGATAAGTTAACTGGTTCAACTGTATCCTCAACTATGTCAACATCTGCGATTGTATCATCTGAACCTGTAACTAAAGGTACAAAAGTCAGCAAGATTACTATAACTTCAACAAAATTGGGAATAGCTGATGGACATGGTTATGCAACATATAGTATATATGATGAATATGGGAAGGATATTACAAATTCATCACTTAGTGACACTGTAACCTTTAATAGTCAAGTTGGTACAGTTGTTGCGAAAAAAGGGCTGCTTACATTAACGCCCAACGCAAATATTAGTTTTAGTACACTTAATTCAGTGGTGATAACTGGAAACGATTCGATTACTGGAGTTTCAAATAGTGCTAAATTAATTGTACCCATTGTGATACAGTAAATTTCACCCTTGTGCTATGATAGTTGTCGTAGGAAATTAATATAATTGAAATTTTATTACACTATCATATTATTCTTATTAGACGTCACAAATAATAAAAATTTGTGGCGTTTTTAATATTATAGCATTTTGAAGTGATATTTTATATTTATATCTCTTTTAATATTTAGATTATCTAAAATTATTAATATCCGAAACATTAATAATATTTGTTCAATAAGGAAAACTAATATAAATAAAATTAGTGGAGGAAATACATTTGAAAAAAGTATTTTTCCTTATGATATTAATATTTTGCTCTTTATTATACCCGCTAAAACCGATGGCAATCGACAATACTAAAAATCCTTTTTTAACAATAATGTTCAATACTAGTAGCAAGACTTATTACTATAAATATGATTTAAAAACTAATACATACAAAACAATTTATTATAAAGGAAATAGCGGTTATTACTCTGATGGAATAGTAGCAGAAGATGGAAGTGGCTTATATTATACTGACAGGGTAAACGGTAATTATAATTTATACAAAATAAAAACAAATGGTAAGCCCTCTGATATAATTCAACTAACGGAAGATATAAAAATAGATATGTTTTGTTTAGGTGATAATAAAATATTTTGTAGAGCAAGACAAAAAAAACATTCAAATAATAGCATAGCTATATTAAATTTATTAAATAATAAGTTAAATGTTTGTTATAAAGAAGAAAATGATACAGATGTATTTAAACTTGAGTATAATCAATTTACTCATAAACTTTATACTATTGAACAATCATTAAAAGAGAGGAATAGTATCCATTTACCCAATATGCCTCTTGATAAAATCATGGAATATGATGAAAATGGTAATAAAATAAAAGAATTATTTCAAATAAAAGGATATATTAATGATATGTCCGTATCTAAAGATGGTAGTACTGCCTTAGTTTCAGTATTTACTGGGTCTACTTCAATAAATGAAATTTACGTTGTGGATTTAACCAATTTAAGTAAGAAACTTATTATAAAATCTACTATGGATTATATAGCGACGCATCCAATCTTTTCACCAGATGGAAAAGGATTTTATTTTCTAGAAATTAATTCTGATTCCAAAGTGCTTTTTGCTGATAAACAACATGTTGAAAGAAGTAGGAACATAAGTTATTATGATTTAACTACAAAAAAAACTTCTAAGATTTTTAATAAAATCGATGGATTTGTAAATGATTATAATATACAATATTGAATTTCAATATAATAGATGTTTTCTTTTATTAAATATGTTGTTTTTGTATTATTGGGGGTGGCAATTTAGAAGGTAAGTTTTGAAAACAGAGCATATTTACAATGGTAAAGAATGACCAAGAGACTCAATTAGTATTGTGTTACATATGTTAGCTTTTGAATAGCATTTTCTATTTCTAAGATTGTTCCTCTTGAAACACCCATTGCTTTTGCTAATCCCTCCTGTGTTATCTCTTTTTCTGCTCTTAAGATTTTGTTTTTCATCAAAAAAAATTATCTCATTGTTAAAATGTATTATATATTTGCCTTTTTCAACTAACTATATAAACTAAAAATCATTTAACATAATAAGGCTACATCCATGGGGATGTATTTTTCTTAGCGTGCGAAATAGCATTATTGCATACTCTACCCCAAATAAAATGAAAAATATGTAAAAAAATAGTTAACGATAACAATTGATAACACTCTTCCTAAGTGTTAATATATGTAATTGAAAGACGCTATTAACTCTTAAAAAGGAGGGAGTATTGTGAAAAAAAAATTATTATCCAGTATTATTACAATTGCTTTAGTAGCCGCAAGTTCATTTCCTGCAACTGCTTATAACGGATCTGGACAGACAGGGCCAGTATATCATTTAGAAAAAGAGAGTAATGATTCACGGGTTAACGCCAATGATATGTCCAATTTACCTGGTACATCCAATGGTCATGCCTCTATGGTAGGAATACTTGGAAATGTAAGAGCAGGCGATACAGATTTCTATAAAGTGGGTGGCGAAGAAGCTGCGAAATACTACTCAAATATAAATATTCATGTCTCAAATGTATCTGATTTTATTACTTATGATTTAGTTGATGCAAATGGAAATCCAACACCTATTAAACCAGGATCAACAATTGAATTAGATGTTTCCAAAGGACAAGAATATTATATTAGAGCTACAACCGGTTCATCTCAAAGTGACTTTGATTATTCAATTACAGCTTATCGTATATTTAAATAATAATTTATTTATGGGTAGTGTCAAGATTATATGAAAAACTATCAATCAGTAAAATTATTGTAAGGAGTGATATTATGAATAAAAAGTTTATATCAAAAGTTTTAGGTGTTGCTTTAGTAGCATCAATGTTAATGCCTCAGGTTGCTCATGCCAATGGTAGAGACGGCGGACAGCGATATCCAGTATGGTATAATGAAGTAGAGAACAATGATTCACGTGATACAGCCAATAAGTTTTCGGTAGATATGGCAGGTGTTAACGACCTTAACAGCTTATTTGGCATGAAAGGAAATCTTAAATGTGGAGATACTGACTTTTTTAAATTGCAAGGAGCTGGAGAATATAATACATTAAGAATAGATGTTGATGTATCCCAGAATGTAACCTTTAACATAATTGATGAAGAAGGAAATCCAGTTGATACAGGCGTAGAACGAGATTCTTATGGTAATGGAAAAATAAACTTAGACCTTTCTAATAAAAAAATATATTATTTAAGACTTACTACAGGTATACAAGGTAATTCTAAATATGTTCTTGTAGGATATGCTTCAACAAAATGATTTATACCAAAAAAGTAGACAAATGAAAAGCCTAATATTTTCTGGACATGCTCTGGATGAAGTTTTTATAAATAGCCTCAAAGTTAATGCACCACGATAGTAATTGTGGTGCATTAAAAAGCACATAAGTTTTAATAAACCCACTATATCCTTCTTTTTTTTCACATAAAAACTCATCCAAAAACCTCATTATAACCAATGCGAATATCAATATTACCTATGATATCATTTGAATTATGTAAAGTAATCTTATATTTGAATGCAGGTACATAACCTTTTTCATCATTAGAAGGTGCCTTTTCTTCTATTTTCAAATCAATTTCACCATCTGTTAAAAAATCAAAATCTTTGAACTCAAATATTCTTATCCCCCCTCTGTTCCAATTCATACAGTTTTTAAAAATCTACATTACACAGTATTTTCAATGCTTTTTTTATTTGTTTAGGATTATTTTTATCTGAGCTTATTGAGCAATTATAAACTGCTTCGTAACTTTTAATTTGAGTGCCGCTAGCTACTGCAGGATTTTCAACCTTATTATTTTTTTTAACTGTACATGCCACTAAAGTAATAGCCATGAAAATGCACAATAAAGTAATTATAATTTTTTTATCATTGGTTAAACAGGTGTTTAAATTGATTTTTAATATTCAAATTATAGTTAAAATGGTATAATTAAGAAAAAGTTCAATGATAATATGCAAAAAACCATGCAACGGCTGTCCATGGCGCGCAGAATTAAGAAATCAAGATTTAGGCGGTATTTATGAAAGAAATAATTTTGTGTGATGATGAGAGGATACATAAAATAAAAGGTTCGCTACAGTATATAAATCAGATTTGTAGTTATAAATATATATTAAATTGTAAACTTTTTAACTTCTTAACTTCTTATGAATTTAAATTCTTTAATAAATTATTTTGTGCATGAACAATATATCATGAAAAACAAATCGTTATTATAACAATATTATCTTATTACAAATACAAATTTTATTTAAAGGTGGTGTTACGATATGGAGCTGTTAATTGACAACTTAACAAAAAGCTTTAAAGATGATATTGCAGTTGATCAATTTTCTGTTAAGCTTACAAATGGTATATATGGTTTATTAGGAGCAAATGGTGCTGGAAAAACAACCTTAATGAAACTAATTTGTACTTTGCAAAAACCAACTTCAGGTACTATAAAATACAATGAAAAGGAAATATTTGAAATTACAGAAAGTTATTGTGAAGCACTTGGCTATCTTCCACAAAATTTTGGCTATTATCCTAATTTTACAGCTTTAGAATTTCTAGAATATATATCTTTAGTAAAAGGATTATCATTAAATGAAGCTAAAAAAAGAAGTTTAAATTTACTTAAAGCTGTTAATCTAGAAGATAAGAAAAATAAAAAAATAAAAAAATTATCAGGTGGTATGAAACAAAGGTTAGGAATTGCACAAGCCTTGATAAATGATCCACAAATCCTAATTTTAGATGAGCCAACAGCTGGATTAGACCCAAAAGAAAGAGCTAGCTTTAGAAATTTAATTAGCTCTATGGCTAAAAATAAAATAATCATCTTATCTAGCCATATAGTACCAGATATTGAGCATATTGCTGACGAGATATTAATTATGAAAAGTGGCAGATTGATTAAAAAAGGTAAACCAAATGAAATTACAAAAACAATAGATAAGTTTATATGGGAGTGCGAAACCAATATTGGTAAAGCGAAATATATTACGGATAAATTCTATGTAATCGATATGAAACAAACTGATAATGAAACAGGAATTTTGCGTATTATATCTGAAATAAAGCCTGTAGAAAGTTCAGTTCAAGTTAAGCCGACCTTGGAAGATTTGTACTTATATTATTTTGCAGAGGAGAAGATGAAATGAAAGATTTAGTAAGTTTTGAATTGAAAAAAATATTAAAGAGAAAGTCTATTTTAGTTTTATTAATAGTTGCCATCATAGCAACAATCTTTAATTTTGTAATCTTTCATTTTGGATATACTTCTATGTATATTTTCTTGCCTAAGCAAAATATAGCAGGGCCTATTAATGGATTTTCAGCTATAAAATATAGTAAAGAAATAAACAAGAAATTTACTGGGGAACTTACTGATGAATCAGTAAGTAAAATGAAAATAACAATTGAAAATGAAAAAAACAGATTAAATATGCTATCAGAAGATCAAAGGTATTTAGTATTAAATGCATATAGAAATCAAAAAGCTATAATTAATAAATTAGAAAATGATGGAACAATTGGATTGGTCAAAAATAAATTTGATTTTGCTACTAAACCTCTGTTAGTGGGATATTCAACAGGATGGGAAAAATTTATTAATAGCTTTTCTAGTATAGGAACATTATCTTTATGTTTTATTATTATAGTTATCTTTGGAAATGTATTTAATCAAGATTATGAAACTAAAGTTGATTAAATTATTTATTCATCTAAATTTGGGAAAAGTAAACTAGTAAGTGCAAAACTAATTTCCTCAAGTATATTAATATCTTTTATTTATACAGGATTATATATATTTAATCTTATTTTATATTGTGGTATTTTTGGATTTGATGGAGCCCTATGTAATATACAATCATCATTATTTTTTATAGAGTCAAGCTTTAATTTGAACTTTTTGCAATTAAGTATTATTATGTTTGCAATAGGACTCGTTTCCTCTTTATGTTTAACAATTATTACGTTAGCAGTATCAGCTACATTTAAAAATAGTGTACAAATAAGCATTATATCTTTTATCTTAATATTCTTTCCGGTATTTTTTGATTTTTCTGGCACACTTGATAAATTACAAAAAACCATGGAGATTATGCCTATATATGGACTTCATGTTTCAAAACTATTTATTAAAAAGCAAGTTTATTTTGGTCATACTATACAACCGCTGCTAACAATACTTATTTTAATCATTTTTATGGTTACTTCTATTTATATAATAAAGTTTAAATCTAAAAAATATCTGGTATTACATTAATACATGTAGTTCTAAAACACTTATAAAACATTTCAAGAACCAACTTCTACTTTTAATTATACTTATTTGGGGCGTGGACAATGTTTACGACTTGTTGACACTCCCCATAATAATTATTTATTGCTCGCAAAATCTTTAATCTGAATATCTCCTTGTGTCTTAATTGATATATATACCTTTGCACTAGCATTATTTCCAATAGATACTACCCTATTTACACCTTTTGCTATATCTATTGTTGTCTCATTCTTTTCAGTACTGTCACCTGAGGTATGCTCAAATATTTTTATAAGCTTTTTATCCGGAGTACATAAAAGTAGCTTATACTTTCCTTCTTTACCAAATTCAAAATTATAATTTAAAGTTATCTTTCCAGCTTCCTTTGCATCTAAAATCCAATAGTTGCTTGCTCCATAATATCCCCCCATTTCCCCACTAATAATATCCTTCTTCTGCATATCCATCGCATATCTTGAATAATAGGCTCCTCCAGAATTACTAGCTATTCTCTCTTCATTATCATAGATACTTTTATAGGTCTCACTTATTTCTTTAATGTCTTTATTTATACTTTGCTTATTCTTGCTTACTTCACTATTGTTGCAGCCATTAAAAATTACTGAAATTGAAATAACTATAGGGACAAAAATTAGTATGTAATGTTTTTTCATTGATATTAGCTCCTTTTATTATCTATTAGGTATGGTAATTGCAAAGTGTAAATTTACGATTTGCGATCACTTCCACATTATACCATTATATACTATTTTACAAATATAGAGAATCTATTAATACAAGGGTGTATATGAAAACTGTCACAATTAGGTAAATTTCCTTCTGAAGTCATTAATATCACCTCATAATATTTGTATTACATAAAATAAGCTTATAGATAGTCAATTTAATTATGTAACACAGTAATTATTATAATACATATTTACAAAAATTATCATAAATATAAATCTTAGTGTACTACTTATTCATTTTTTTTGCACCTGCATAAGTCAGTAGTAAATATACTCCATATATACAGCATACAATAGCAGAAACAATAATAATATTTGTCATCATATTCGTTGTGCCCATCTGCTTAATAAGCTTACCGATAACTTTTAATGCGATACATGAATGTAAGAATGCCATTGCAAATGGAACTAAAAAGTAAACCAAAATCTGAACTAATATACTATTGTTAACCTGTTTTCTTCCAACACCAAGTTTTCGAAGCATTTCATATCTTCTTTTGCTATCACTAGCTTCTGACAACTCCTGAATTGCAAGTACTGCTCCACTTGACACTAAAAAGATTATTCCTACATATATTCCCACAAAAGAAGCCAACATTGATGTTGTTAAATTTCCAATCTGTCTTATTACACGATATGAGGCAATGTAAGCACCATGATTTAATAATTCCTTATCATAGCTATCAATAACAGCAATATCTAAATCCTTAAAAGTATTAATTACAAGGCCACCCATGCTGGCATTAAAGTTTTTCACCTGATCATCGGCTAAAATAATCATTGCTGTTGAGGCTGCATCATTTATATTACTAAAATTGCGATATAAACACTCTTTTTTTTCTGCCTGAAACTGTTTTCCATTTATTGAGATTGTAGTAGCTTTTCCTTGTAATCCATTAACAACAACTTTGTTGTTAGAACAGATGGCATAAGATTTATCATCAAGCTGTAATTTTTCTCCACCTTCCATGAAAGTCAGATTATTATAATCTGATAGTTTTATAACTGCAATCTGATGCTGTGTATTTAATAATTTCATGTCCACTTTAGTAAGGTCTGATAGATATTCATCACTCATTAAGCTTTTAATCTGAATTCCACTTTCATAAACTTCATAGGCATAGCTTTTCTTTATGTCCTTTTTAATAACTGTTTTTTTATTATTAATTATTTCTAATGCTGCCTTTTTATTAGTTAATCCAAAAATTGTAACATCAAAAGGCTGGCCAAATTTAGAATTTCCAATAATAGCTTTATTCACACCAATTCCACTTGATAAAATCGTAATTGTTAAAAATAGCATAAGTGTAATAATTGTAAGTGAAATTACGTTTTTACTTACTTTATTTCCAATCTGCCTTATTGTAAATAAATTTATGTTTTTAAGATAGAGCTTATCTACTTTGCGTAAGCATTCTGTTATAAAACTTCCCATTGATAAAAAGAATAAATATGTTCCGATTACACCACAAACCAAACTTACAAAGAACAATTTATTTTTTGGAACAAGCCCGATATTCAAAATAATTGCATAGGAAATGACTAACATAATAAGCGATAATGTAAACGCTACGAACCCTGCTTTTGCAGACAGAAATTTTGTTTTATCGCTTTTTACTTCATATAATAAATTAATCAGCTTATTCTTTTTAATTATCTTAATATTAAATACAGCAACACATGCAAAAATACTTGCAAAACATATAGCTGTTTTACGTAATGCACTCCAGGAAAAAACGAATTTATATTTTGATAAATCTAGGGATTTATCTCCTCTAAACATCTCTATTGCTACTGCCTGTAGCCCTTTTGAAGCAAATATCCCTAAAATAACACCCAAAAACATTGCTATTATTCCAATTAATAAAGTTTCCATTAAAAGCATCATTGAAATATCATTACGTCCCATTCCCAGGCTTCCATAGATGCCAAACTCATTTTTTCTTCGTTTAATCAGAAAATTATTTGCATATATAACTAAAAAACCAATGACTACTGATATAAATACCGAAATGATTCCTAGCATATTTTCTAAAACATGGAGTATTTCTTGCTGACTGCTTTGGATTTCAACAAATCCAGCCTGTGAATCCAATGAATTAAATGTAAAAAACATAGCAACCGAAAATGTCAGTGTAATAAAATAAATAAGGTAATCCCTAAAACTTTTTTTAACGTTTTTATATACCAGCTTAAAATACATGGTTGGTTTCCCCTCCCATTTCTGTTATTACTTGAATAACTCTATCAAAAAAATCTTTTCTGCTATCTTTGCCTCTTTTTATCTCTGTAAAGAGCTTGCCATCTTTTATAAAAAGAATTCTTTTTGCATAGCTTGCTGTAAATGCATCATGTGTAACCATTAATATAGTTGCTTGCATCTCCTGGTTCAGATATTCTAATGAATCTAAAAACTGAGCAGCTGATTTAGAATCCAAAGCTCCAGTAGGTTCATCAGCTAAAAGAAGGGATGGCCTTGAAATAATTGCTCTTGCACAGGCTATACGCTGTTTTTGTCCACCCGACATCTGATAGGGATATTTATTTAATAGATCTCTTATTGCTAATTTATCTGCAATATTTTCTACCATTTCTGCTATTTCTTTTGGATTTTTCTTTTGAATCGTTAGTGCAAGTGCTATATTTTCATATGCTGTTAATGTATCTAAGAGATTTAAATCTTGAAAGATAAACCCTAATTCTTCTCTTCTAAACTTCTCTAATTTATGTTCAGACATTCCATCAATTCTTGTTCCATTAATATCTATTTCGCCACCTGTAATATCATCAATCGTTGATATACAATTAAGTAGCGTTGTTTTTCCACTTCCTGATGGTCCCATAATTCCAACAAATTCTCCTGCATTAACGATAAATGAAATCCTGTCTAAGGCCTTTGTAACCATTCCTTTTGTACCATAATATTTTTCGATATGACTAACTTTTAATATTTCCTTCATCCTTTGTTTCCCCCTCGTCTAACACTTTATGAACTAAGTATAATGCCTATTTACATAATGTTATATTGATTTACATTTCAGTAACCTTTCATTTTTGAAAGATTACTGAGCAAAAAAATGAGTCATGATAATCATGACTCAAAATGCATTGTTCCGCCTACAGGGAATACTATATTTAATTTTGTACCTTTTCCTCTGTTTGACTCTATGCTAAGAGCTATATTTAACTTATCTGATAACTTTTTACAGATATACAGTCCCATACCTGTAGACTTACCGTGAATTCTGCCATTCTCACCAGTAAACCCATGATTAAAAACCTGTTCAATATCCGATTCTGATATACCAATTCCATTATCTTCAATAGTAAGTATTACTTGCTTATCTCTTTTTTTTGCTGAAACTCTTATGATTTTCTCGTCCTTATCTAAAAATTTAATAGCATTTGTTACAATCTGCTGTAAAATAAAATCAAGCCATTTTTCATCCGAATATACAAAAACCTCAAGATTGTCAAATTCTAAATGTATTCTACTGTAAATAAAGGATTTTGCAAAGGTCTTAAAACACTTTTTTACAACGCGTTCTAATGAAAGCTTTTTAATTGAATAATCATTCTCAGCATACTCGCTCTTTGAATAATACAATACTTGACTGAGTAAACATTCTATCTGCTTTAATTCAGTTTTGATATTCTTTGTCACCTGTGATGGATTATTGTCAATAATAAGTTCAGCGGATGCTAAGGGTGTTTTTATTTCATGCAGCCACATTTCTAAGTATTCTTTATAATTATCTGTTACCTGCTGGTATTCACAAATTTTATCAACAACACTTCTTTCAATTTTTTCAAATGTATTATATATAATATTTCCTTCCAGAAAGTCAGGTTTGCAAAGTGTCTCCTTGATTAGATATAATTCATTTATTTTTTCTGTACTTTCAATAACACAATCATAAAATTCCTTTTTCTTCACATAATCAATTGTCATAAATAAAAGAATTGGGCAATACCAGATTATTAAAATACCAAGTAAACAGACGATCTCTATATTAATATAAATCAAGAACAGTATTAATAAAATGCTAAGTAGCGTATTACAGCACAGGAATAGCTTCTTATCATTCAAATATTTTCTAATATTCATTCTACTATGTACCCTTGTCCTCTTTTTGTTTTAACAAACTCTTTAAGGCCAATTTCATCTAATTTTTTTCTAAGTCTTGTCATATTTATAGAAAGACTGTTATCATCAGCAAAATATTCTGCAGACCATAACTCTTCCATTAACTCTTCTCTTGACACAATTTCATTTTTCCTTTTTATAAGGCTTGTCAATAAAACTAGTTCATTTTTTGTAATTTCAATCTTTACTCCATTTGCTATCATTGAACTGTTACATAAATTTATGGTAAGTCCATTGCACTCCATTACCTCTTTAGATTGATTCCCTGCCTCACTCCGTTTTAGTACCGCATTTACTCTAGCTAATAGTATCTCTGTATTATATGGCTTTGTTATAAAGTCATCTGCGCCTAAATTTATGCTCAGAAGCTCATCCATATCACTGTCACGGCTGGTTACTATAATAATTGGAACTTGTGAAAATTTCCGCACTTCTCTGCAAATATAATAACCGTCATATACAGGTAGGTTAATATCTAGCATCAGAAGATCTGGCTGTTGCATTTTAATAACATCTACAATATTATCAAATGTTTCAGGAGCCGTAACTTCATATCCATAACGCTCCAATAATACTTTTAATTCCGTTCTAAGCCTTTGGGTATCTTCAACAACTAGTATTTTACTCATATTACATTCTTCTCTCTATATTTTTATTTTATGATCTATACCTTGCTAATACTGCGGACTTTTGATGCATCCACTGGTACTATATTGTTTATAAATAAGCTTACAACCGCTTCTAGTGGTTGTTTATTATCTGCAGTATATTTTACCAATAAAAAACACTAATAGCAACAGATGATGATTTAACCCTCTTTTTTCGATTAATGAAGGATTCTTTTCATATATAACCTTCAGCTTATTTTTACATATTTATGTTTATATGCTTAATTATTGATAATTTATTGACTTATTGAATTTATGTAAATATAATTATCTACAAAGTGTCTTATTAGTAAGGAGCGATATATCTTGAAAAAAAAGCATTTTATAATTATATTAACTATCATTAGTTTAATTTTGTTATTTT
Organism: Clostridium sp. FP2; assembly: GCF_011065955.2. Classification (NCBI taxonomy): domain Bacteria; kingdom Bacillati; phylum Bacillota; class Clostridia; order Eubacteriales; family Clostridiaceae; genus Clostridium; species Clostridium sp. FP2. The sequence goes on along the minus strand of NZ_JAAMNI020000003.1, from coordinate 1,602 downwards.
TAACAATTTTAAATTACCATAATGCTAAACAAACCAATACACACCAAAGTCTTGATATTATAAAGGAAACTACTACAAAAGAAATTAAAGATACTGATAAAGGATATTTATCAATATGCGTAACTGATTATAATGATGATAAAGATCCTGAAAATGGAATGACTACATATTTTTATTGTTATGATATAAATACAGAAAAAGCAACAAAAATTACAGGAATTCCATATACTTCACAATATCCACTTGGCGTTTACAGTAGAAAAGAAAATACAATCTACTATACATCCCAGGTTAAGGTTAATGAAAAAAGCAAAGGCGACCAACTATTTTCTTATGACTTAAACACGAAAAAAACACATCAGCTTTCACAAGATGTATTTGCTATAAACTATATAGTTCCTATGAATGATATCATTGCAGTAGAAGCAGTTAAAAAAGGGGTTAGGGAACTTAAAATGGCTTTTTATAATAAGAAAAAAAACAGTTTTGAATACGTAAATATAGAAAATGACCTGGAGGCTGATATATTATCCTATAATCCGTTTATAGATAAGCTTGCAGTGTCTTTTCGTTACAAATCACAGGATTATAAATCTACAATGGATTTTAATGAAGGAAAAACGAGTAAACCTATTCATCCTAATCATTATTTATATATTTTTGATGAAGATTATAGAAATCCGAAAAAAGTATTTTCAACCAAAAATATGGTTTTAAGTCAAATTGCATTAGACAATCATGAAAATTTATTTTTGTGTCAAAGTGATACTACACGAAACTTTAATCCTAAATCTTCTAATTGCATATTTTATCCAAAGGAAAACAAAATAGAGCAGCTTGAGGCTATCAGTAAAAATATCAGTATTTCAGAATTCATGTTCTATAACAATGATAAAACCCAAGTTTTCTTTATAGGTGCAAATCCAAAAGATGAGGTTAATTTTCCTAGAGGAATTTATCTTTACGATTTTAATACTAAAAAAATGAAGTTAATATTTACAAGTAAGACATGCTTTATTAATAATTTTATGTTGTTAAAAAATTAAATAAGAATGGAGCCACTGACTTGTGGCTGCTATGACATTAAAGTAAAATTAGACGAATTTAATGAATTTAAAAGGAGGTATAATGTGAACGAAGAAAAGATTAATAAAAAATCAAGTGCGGTTGACAAGGCAGCCTTTATTATAAGATATATTTTTTTTGGTTTTTTAATTTGGTCATATTACAGTGCAATACTTACGATTGGTAGAAAGGGTGCTATTGGCGTTGTTATTGGATTTATTGCATTAGCCATGTTCTTTATTTTTAAGGAGGGCATAAATCCTATTAAAATGAACCATAAGGAATTTGGAAAATATACAGATATTATAGGAATACTAATCAGTATTATTTTTATGTTGTGTTGTTTAGCACCACTTTTGGGAATAGGTTTTTACAAATGATTTATGGGTACAGCCCCATAGCCATCAAGCTAAGAAAATTCTATAAAAATAAAGCCCCCCATTTGTGAAAATGTTATTATTTGAAAGATAATAAAAACACATCAATGGGGGTAATTTACAAATGATAGAAGAAAACTTAAAATTGGATAAAGATATG
>NZ_JAAMNI020000002.1:0-167506 GCF_011065955.2 Clostridium sp. FP2 | reverse complement strand
ATAGCCATCAAGCTAAGAAAATTCTATAAAAATAAAGCCCCCCATTTGTAAAAATGTTATTATTTGAAAGATAATAAAAACACAGCAATGGGGGTAATTTACAAATGATAGAAGAAAACTTAAAATTGGATAAAGATATAAAACTTTTTGCAGCTGAACTTAAAAGTTGTTTTTCAAAAGAGGAGCTTGAAGCAATAGCAAGAGAAACAGGTTTTGTGAAAAGAAAAGGTAAAATTCGCGCATGGGAATTCGTTTGCTTATGCTGCTTTATGGATGCAGAGGTTGCGAATAATACACTTGTTACCTTATGTACAAAACTTAGTGCCAAAATAGGAATAGTTATTTCTAATCAAGCATTAGATCAACGTTTAAATGAAAAATGCGTGGAATTTTTAAAGAAAATTTTTGAGAATCTGTTGCGCCAAACAATAACAAATAATACTTGTATACCAAGTGTATGGGATGAACATTTCAAACGAATAAGAATACTTGATTCTACTGCTTTTCAAGTACCGGAAAGCTATAAAGATATTTACCCTGGATCTGGTGGCTGTTCTCAAGCTTCAGGTGTAAAAATACAACTAGAATATGAATTGAAATCTGGAAATCTTCTTAATATACAAGTAGGAGCTGGCTCTGGAAGCGACAATACTTTTGGGAGCAAAATAAGAGATACTATCAAAGCTGGGGATCTTATTTTAAGAGATCTTGGATATTTCAACTTTGAAGATTTTTTGGATATAGAAGATAGAGTAGCTTTTTACATATCAAGACTCAAACCTAATATAGCAGTATATATAGACAATGAGGATATAGAGTACTATAAGAATGGCGCCCCCAAAAAATCAAGCCTTTTTAAAAGAATCTATATTTCTGACATAATGAAACAGATGGCAGAGGGGGAACGTTATGAAATTAAGGATGTCTATGTAGGTAAGGAAAAGACACTAAAAACAAGGCTTATTTTATATAAACTAACAAATGATCAATTGAAAAAAAGAACAGAAAAATCTGTGAAGAACGCTAAGAAAAAGGGTATAGAAAAAAGTGATAATACTATTGAATTATTAGGGATATCTATTTATATAACCAATATTACAGAAGAAGTTTTAAGTGCAAAACAGGTTCATGAGTTTTACAGCCTAAGATGGCAGATCGAAATAGTTTTTAAAACATGGAAATCCATATTTAGTATACAGGTTGTAAAGTTAGTTAAAATAGAACGGTTTCAATGTCAACTTTATGGAAAACTTATTTTGCTACTCATAAGCTCTGCTGTAATGTTTAAAATGAGGACTTTAGCTTTAGAAAATAAAGGGCTTGAAGCCAGTGAAATTAAGACTTGTGAAATAGTTCATGAATATATTGATGGGATATACTCTGAGCTTATCAAATTCCCTAATAAAATTTTAAATACTTTAAAATTAATATTTGAAAATGTAGTTAAGAATGGTCTGAAATCTCATAAAAAGGATAAGAAAACTGTTTTTGATATTCTCGGAGTTTGTTATAAACTAACATCAACACAGGCTAAAGTTGCAGCATAAAACAACTTAATAAAGTTGTAAAATTTCCACTATATACGTGGTTTTTTTTGGTGTACCCTAAAATTCTTTGAATACTAATGTACACTTAAAATTTACCATTGAAACTCATTAAAAGAAAAATAATTGATAACATCTATCATTTAATAATGACTTACTAATGTTCAATAGGGCTTAGCTTGATGGCTATGTTGCCGTACCCCTATTAAAGTATATTTACCGTGTTTTGCGAGCACTCCGACATACATGTAAAAACGAGCCACATACTGGATATTAATTCCAACATGTGGCTTTTCTTAGTTATATTTATTAATTAACATATTTAAATAATTCTTCAACTGTAGTATTGAATACTTTGGCTATATCCATAGCTAATTTTAAGGAGGGGTTATATCTCCCATTTTCTAAATGTACTATAGTTTCTCGTCTAACATTCACTAATTTGGCAAGTTCAGCTTGTTTCATTAATGCTTTCTCTCTATGCTCTTTAATGTTTGTATTTAAAATCGGCATTTATTTACAAATCCCCTTTCTATCATAATATATAAAGGATAATAATCTTATTATACTGAATATAAAGAGGATTAACATTAAACATATTCCTATAGCAACTTTTGAAATAACAAAATCCTTATAAAGTGGAGCTATAAGTATGATGCTTAATATAACAATTGAAATCACTAAAAAATTCATACCAATCTTATTTACTTTAGATAATATACTAAGTACTAATTCATCAGTAATACCACTTAATTTTTCATTGAAGAAAATTATGGACCACGTTATAAACTCAAGAACACACAGAATAAATATGGTCACAGGCTGAAGTAGATTTAGTTTATACAGAAATATTATAATTAATACATATGATGCTGCTACTAATTGCAGAGCAAGCTTTGATTTAATACTCATTTTTAGATTCCTCCCAATGTTATATATTTACAACTTGTTTGTTATAAATATATAACATTGCGAAGATTCTGTCAATACAAAAATCAACATTCCTTTTCGGGAGGATGAGCAAAAAGACCCAATTTAGAATTGTACTAACATCAATGAGTAGTAGGTTTACAAAACTGGACACCAAAAGAGAAGATATATAATTTATATTATGCTAATATTTAACACAAAGAGGTGATTATATGGAGTGGTTGAAGCAACTAAGTCAAGCAATTGATTATATAGAAAATAATTTAACAGGTGATATTTCTTATGATGAAGCTGCAAAAATTGCCTGTTGTTCAACTTTTTATTTTCAAAGAATGTTTTCCTATGTAGCGGGTATTCCGTTATCTGATTATATTCGCCGTAGGAGAATGACAAAAGCCGCTTTTGAATTACAAGTAAGCGAAGCTAAAGTTATGGATATAGGTTCAAAGTATGGTTATGTTTCGCCAACATCATTTAATCGTGCATTTCAAAATGTTCATGGTGTTGCCCCAAGGGTTGCTCGCATGTCGGGAACTATATTAAACTCTTATCTACGCATTAGTTTTTCTATTAACGTCACTGGAGGGGAAAGTATGAGATATCGCGTTGAAACAAAAGATCCTATTAGAATTGTTGGAACCAGAGTTGTATTAAAAGAGGTCGTAGAACAAAATTTCGAAATTGTTCCTACATTCTGGGATACAACTTTAAAAAGCAATTTATTTTCAGAAATTTGCAGATTAGCAAACCAAAACCCTCTTGGTATTTTAGGTGTTACTGTATATCAAAATCCAGCGGAAATCTATTACTACATTGCGGCTTCTACCGATAAAGCTGTTCCAGAAAATTTGGTTGAATATGAAATTCCTTCAGCTACATGGGTTATTTTTGAATGTGATGGACATTTTCCAGATTCCATTCAAACAATCTTCAAACGATTTCTTACAGAATGGCTTCCGTTTTCTGGCTATGAATATGATGAATTGCCAGATATAGAAGTTTATCCTATCAATGACCAAAAATTAAAAGGCGGACATTCCGAAGTCTGGATTGCAGTTAAGAAAGCGAAATAACACAAGCATATTAAGGAGGAGAGAAAATGAATTATAAAATTGAGATCAAAGATATAGAGCCCATTAGGGTAGCCACTATGCGCTACAAAGGGCCCGTTACCGAGGCAGCAAAACAATTTTCAAATGTGTTTAAATCCATAAAAGGCAAAGCGAATGGAGCTCCCTTTTTCTGTTACCATAGGGTTGATCAAAATACCGGCATCGGTGAGATGGAATTGTGTGTACCTACAGGTGAAATACCAAACGGTAATGGTGTAACATTAAAAGACATGCCCCCTGCGAAAGCCCTATGTCTTACCCATATTGGGTTATACGATACCTTGCCTATGGCGTACCAAGCAATTAATCGCCATATACAGGAAAATGGCCTGTCTATACAGCCACCGTGGCGAGAAGTCTTTATAAAAGGGCCTGGAATGATTCTAAAAGGCAATCCCAAAAAATATATTACGGAAATCCTGTTTCCACTGAAAGAGGAGGAATAGAATGCTGGCCATTGAAATTGATAAATTAGTTAAGGAGTACAAGAATGGCGTCAGAGCCCTTGACGATTTAAGTATTAAAGTAAAAAGTGGAGAAATCTTCTCTTTGCTCGGTCCCAACGGCGCGGGTAAATCTTCTCTAATTAACATTCTGACAACCTACTATAAACCCACATCTGGAAATGTAACCATGTTGGGAAAGGATTTATGTAAAAACCCTGATTGGATTCGCACACAAATTGCTTGTGTTGCTCAGCATATTTCCATCGATGCGCATCTATCGCTTATGGAAAATATGATGTTTCAAAGCAGGCTATACAAAGTAGATGCACAGGTGGCAAAAGAAAGAATAAACTCTTTGATTGACAGCTTTAAGCTTGACCAGTATATGAAGTACCCTATATCATCATACTCGGGCGGAGTGAAGCGCAGGCTGGACATCGCCATGAACATGGTATCTATGCCTAAGATTTTGTTTTTGGATGAGCCCACAGTGGGTATGGATGCCCAATCACGAAAAACCATGTGGGAAATGTTACTGAAAATCAGGGAAGAATATGACACAACCATTTTACTTACAACGCATTATCTTGAGGAAGCCGACCAACTAAGCGATACCATTTGTATCATGAAAGAGGGGAAGGAATTGGCCCTGGGAACACCCAAAAGCATGCGTAGTTACATTAAGCAAAACATGCTTCACATCGTATTTTCAAGTGCCTCGGAAACAAAAAAATACAAAACTGTCCTTGATAGTATGGGGTTCATTAAATTTACAAATGTGATAGATAATTCTGTTTTTGTAGGCGTGGATGATAGCAAAACGGCTTTCACAGCTGTGAACAAGTGGCTTTTGGATCATAATGTAGAGTTTAACGCTATCGAAATTGTAGCACCCAGTCTAGAAGATGTCTTTTTTGCATTAACGGATTCAGAAGAAAAAAAAGGGTGGGATTGATATGCTGAATATTTTATGGAGAAATATGAAGTGGCGTTTTCAAAATCCTATTTCCATTGCAGTCACAATATTGCAACCTCTTATTTGGCTTATTTTGTATAGTGCTGTCGCAGGGCAGACAATGCAAAATATGGGTATCAGTAATTACACTGCTTTTATTTTACCCGGCATCATAGTTCTCGTAACTTTTTCCGCTTGTAGCAGCGGCGGTATCATCAATTTCATCATGAAATCTAGTGGCAGCTTTTACAGAATTCTGATTGCGCCTGTGAGTCGAAGCTCCATAGTGCTTGGTCAAATGCTAGAGGCAATACTGCTTTCATTTATTGAAATAGCAATTTTATGTATCGTAGCACTTTTTTTCTCGGTAAAAGTGGAGTCGGGCATTGCTGGGATTACGCTCATGATATTGCTGATTTTTATGACAGCATTTTTCATGTCAAGTATCGCCTATACCATTAGTCTCTTGCTTCCAAATGAAGTTATCTATGAGACAATAATGAATGCAATTGTGCTACCCATCTTTTTTTTAAGCTCAGCTCTTTTTCCTCCCGAAATTTTGTCCGGAGGATTGGCGGTAGCCGTGATGCTCAATCCATTTACACATATTATTAATGCTCTGCGCAGATTGATATTTGGAGAGACAATCTTGCTATGGGACATCTTGCCTGTCATTACGCTATTTGCAGTGATGTGCTGTGGAAGCTTTGCTCTGGCAATGTGGAGACTCAAAAAGGAAACTGCCCACTAATTTCAATCATAACATTTTTTTAAGATACTGAATTTTAGTAAATCAACGATTTACACGTGAAAAGAACAGCCATAAGACATTATTTTTCATTTTAATAAATTAAAATGCATAAGCAGGACATAGTTTATGAACATTATGAAGTAAAACAACTTCTGATTATGCTTATCCTGCCAGGTTATGGCTTTCTTGCCAAATACAAAACAATTGTATCATAAAGCTTTATATTATTGCCAAAACCCAAAATAGCCTCCTTGATTCCTGCGTAAAATTTCGATTTATACGGCTCCGGAAGAGTTATATGACAAGCATGTGTACTTATCCAAGAGACATACTCATCAGCGTTAAGTTCTCTTGTTTTGTGATAATGACGGCATTCAATATCAGTAAAGCCATATTTTTCAGCATTGTTGTAATTTAAATTACGTGTATATTCTGTTTCTGGATGAAAATATTCAGCGTATATTTCCTGTATCTTCAAATATAAGGGTTCATTAGCACTTTTTTCATCTGTTCGAGTGAACATCATCGCAAATATTCCATTGCTTTTTAATATATCGTAAACTTTTGGAAAGCCGATTTCCTCTGGTATCCATTGGATTGTCGCGGCTGAATAAACCAAATCGAATTGATGATGCCCAAAATCATATGTTTCAAAATCAGCATTTACAATTTGAAAATTATCATATAAACTAAATTTATTTTTTGTATACTCTGCAAGATTTTCGCCAAGTTCAATTGCCAAATACGAACAGCCTATTTTCAATATCGGTTCGGTAGCTTGACCTGTTCCAGGGCCAATTTCAAGAACTGTTTTAGTAGCATCTAGCTTTGAGTGTTTTATAACGTCGGCGAAAAGTTCATCACAATAACGGGTTCTCCATTTTTCAAATTCTTCAGGAATACTGTCAAAAATCTTCCTAAAATCCATAATAATACCTTCAATTTTGAGACGCTAAAAAGTAATGGAATATGACATGTAAAAAAAAATATATATTACAAAAAAAGTGTTAAATGGTATGATCTATACACAAGTTGCGTCACGATTGTAAATAATCACGTAACAAATTCGACTAAAGGGAGTTGTACATATATGAAAAAATGTAATAAGCAAGGAGTGCCCACCATAGATGAAGCCAGGTTATTATTGAAGGAAGCAGAAGATTTATTTCCGGGACCCTGGGTACAACATTCACTTTGGACTGCTCAAGCAGCTAAGCTAATAGCTGAAAATTGTGAAGAGTTGAATCCAGATGTGGCATACGTATTAGGGATGCTCCATGATATTGGGAGGAGAAATGGACTACCAAATGGTATAACAACTATTGGACACCTGTTAGGTGGCTATAACTATTCTAAAAAATTAGGATATGATTTATTAGCAAAAATTTGTATAACCCATTCTTGTCCATCTAAAAGCATTAATGATATTGAAGAAGTTGTAAATAAAAGCTGTAGCCATGAAGATTATAAGTTTGTTGAAGATTTTTTTAATAAACTGGAATATACTGACTACGATAAATTAATACAATTATGTGATGCTTTAGCATTACCTGATGGTTTTACACTGATAGAAAAAAGATTGATTGATGTTGCCCTGCGACATGGAGTGAACGAATATAATGTTCCAAAATGGAAAGCCTTTATCGAACTAAAAAATTATTTTGAGAAAAAAATAGGAAAATCTGTATACAGCATATTACCAGGCGTTATTGAAAATACTTTTGAATTATAAAATTAATTTTTCTCTCAAGAAGATACCAATTTAACTGGGAATATGAATAGGTTTGGATTCAGATGTTGAGCCGATAAAAACTATCAGCATAAGTATATACTTAAATGGTGATAGCCACTAAAATTGCTCAATTTCTGAAACAAGCTATAGAAGGATGCCGCGTTTTCACTACTATGGGGATTCAATCTTTCCCCTCTTTCTGAAATTAGCTTTAACATTAAGGATATTAACTGTAATTTGCACAAATGTATCTGGAATCCTTTTAAATTTTGATTGTTTTCTAAAAATAAACGCACTTTCCCCCTCCCCTAAATAAACGCTTTATGCTATTCTATTTGTTTCCCATGGCGGAGAATAGTTTTGGCGAATTAACTTATCTTTTATCATGTACCTATTATGTTAAATGGTTTTTGTTTTATTAAAACTATTTTTAATTTACTTTGATTTAAGATTATTAAACCATTCAACTGTTTCTCTTTTGTGCTCTGATGGTATTTTATTGCTCACTTGCTTATGTAACCACCCTAAAGTCTTATTGTTTAAATACAGTCTCATCTGTTCTTCCGCTTCTAACATGACAACTTTTATCAAGCAAGGACATTTTGTATATGCATCAGGCAAATTTTTTTTATCTAGCAAAATCTCATTTTGCCTAATCTCTGCACACTGAAATAGCGGAGTGTTTCCTTCTACGGCCTGAACTACATCCCAAAATGTTATGCTTTCAGGATCACGTACTAACTCATATCCACCATTAACGCCTATAATTGACCTTACAATTCCTGCTTTTCTTAATTTTGTATATACCTTTGATAAATAAGTTTCTGATACTCCTTGAAATGCTGCTAAGTCTTTAATTCCAACAGCTTTACCTGAAGGAATATCTATCATATATAATAAACAATGTAATGCATATTCTACACCTATGGAAAATTGCATTGTAATCACGCCTCCTAAATAAAAAGATAATCTTCTCATATTACTTTATTATTTTTTAGTAGTCAATAAACTTTATTCAATTATCGTTGACTTTTAAAATTAGTCACTATATAATAAATACAGACAACATGTATCTACCTTATCTACATTATACATCATTTAGTAAAATTAAAGGAGGAAAAATTAATGTTAAATGAAAAATTGCTTGATGTTATTTCCCATGAGGGAGTCGTAGCTATCGTTACTTGTAGTAACAATGAAGCACACGTAGCTAATACTTGGAACTCTTATATTAATGCTACTGAAGATGGTAGGTTATTAATACCCGCTGCTGGAATGATAAAAACCCAAAAGAACATAGAACAAAATGATAAAATTAAAGTTACAGTAGGCAGTAAAGAGATCATGGGATACAACTCATTGGGAACTGGTTTCTTAATCGAGGGAACTGCAAAATTCGTTAAATCAGGTTCAGAATTTGATATGATGAAAGAAAAATTTTCTTTTCTAAATAGAGTTTTAGAAATAAAAGTTACATCTGCAAAACAAACACTTTAGAAACTATATTGTTAATGAATAGTTCTATCATAAAGAAGCCAATGGCTTAAAATATTACTAAATTTAAATGAATTAAATAATTAAGGGCAATCAAGATAAATAATTTATGTTGATTGCCCTTAATTATTCATTTTTTTGTCGTTAAATGAACAGTTTCGGATTCAGATATTGAGCCGATAAAAGCTATCACCTTAAGTATATACTTAAACGATGATAGCTACGAAAGTTGCTCAATGTCTGAAACTAGCTATTGAACGATGCCGCGTTAGCTAAAACATTTTTTTAAAATTTTTCTGTTCTTTGTTTCCGTCATATCCACAAGATGTATAAAAGGCGTGTGCTCCAATTCTTGTTGCTCCTGACACCAATCGTACACCATAAGCCCCTGTAACCTTTGCCCATGTCTCAACTTCATTCAAAAGCATTTTTCCAATACCATTTTTTCTAAAATCAGATGAAACGGCGATACCCATAATATTTTTCAAATGTGGTGCATATAGCAACTCATAATTGTTTGCGTGAATATAGCCTACTACTTTATCTGCAACTACGGCTACATATATTTTATGGTTACTATTATTTAGTAATTGTTTTAATTGCTTTCTTGTATCTTCAGCAGGGTATTCATAACCCATTTCATTCTTATTCAGTAAAACTATGTCCGTATAGTCCTGCGTTTTACATTCTCTAACAACAATTTTCAAATTAACACCCCCAAGGTAAGATAAATAATATTTACTTCGTGATATTTTACTGTTGTGACGCAAAATATTTATTTAATTGTACCATTGTTACCATAAATTGGATATAAAAATAATCTAATTTACAAATTTATCAAGTAAAATATTTGCATTTACGGAATTGTGTTTTTATTAGCTACGAAATATCATTTTTGCGTATATTACCCCATATGTCTTTAAAATCAACTTTATATTTGCTTAGTTAAATTTAACTGAATGCTTAACACCCTATATAAATCAAGGCTTCATTCAAAATATGAATATAATGTTTTATGGAAAATTATACATTTATTTAGGACGTAGTTTATTAAGATACGACATAAATGAATATAAAATTATACCCCATTTACTATCATATTAACACTCCAAAATGTTAATTATTCTATCCGTTTGATTTGCTAAATGTTTACTATGCGTAACCATCATTACAGTTTTTCTATATTGTTTGCTTAAATCCTTAATTAGATTAAATGCTATTTCAGCAGCCGCAGAATCTAAAGATCCAGTTGGCTCATCTGCAAGAATGATATCACCTGGCTTGAGTATTGTTCTTGCCAGGGCTACTCTTTGCTGTTCACCACCTGAGAGTGTATTAACTTTTTCATCTTTAACTTTTTCTAAATGAACCTTTTTTAATATTTCCTCTATTCTTGTATCCTTTTCCTGTGTAGTGATATTAGAGAATTTCATTGCCAGAAAAAGGTTATGATAGATTGTCATATCATTGATTAACGCAAATGATTGAAATAAGTAATTAATTGTATTGCGCCTTAGCATTGTAGATTGGTTACTTTTTATTTTAGGAATTTCTTTTCCTTTTAGCTTAATCTGACCTGCATCGATTGATTCTAAAAGGCCTATCATATTTAGGAGAGTTGATTTTCCACAACCACTTGGTCCAACAATTGAAATAAACTCTCCTTCTTCAACGGACAAATTTAGATTTTTAAATATATATCTTTTCCCAAATTTCTTTGTAACATTTAATACTTCTATTGCTTTTTCCATAATTCTAATCTCCTTTAAAAGCCATACGTATTTTTTCAATTTCACATTTAGTCATATACTTTGAAAAAATAAGTATCTGAATAACTGCCAAAATAAGCATTAGTAGAAAACCAAACTTAGAATGCATAATAAGCATAATAATCAACTCAATACATATAACAGAAATAAGCATAATAATTGGCAGGCGATATAAATTAATAAATCCATAACCTAAAAATTTCTTAACATTAATTTTTTCCTGATTTGCAATTCTAAAAACTGTTGCAAGAGCGATTAATATCCCTAGAAGGATAAGCATTAATATTAAAAATACCACTCCAAACCATGCAATTGTAGTCCTTAAATCTTTCTGTAATCCATCGATATATTTTTCTGTATTTACAAATTCAAGATTGTTGTCATTTAACTTATATTTTTCAAGTATATTTGTATCCAAATGTTTTTCTGCTACTGCTTTATTAACAAATTTTATATAACCATTAAAGCCGTTTGCGTTAAGACTCTCTGATTCAAAATATGTCATATTTTCCGGTGTACATATATAAATAACCGGATTAGTACATGCATTTTCATATGTTGAATTTGGATTCCATGTAAACAGGTTATCTTTAGGCGTATATTCTACAAATTTCACATTCTTTTCTTTATTAAATACAGTACTGATATCTCCTTCATGTGGTTTTTTTGTTGATGATTCTGTGAGCCAGTTTTTCAACTTAACTTTCTCATTTTCTGAATAAGATTTTGGGATAAGGTAAACTCTTGTTCCAGATTTCGCCTCATTTATAATTCTACTATCAACATTAAAATTTAGAGATTTTATATAATTTGCGGAATATGAAAAATACCAAAATGGTTTTTCAGGACTATTTTCATATACATTATTTTGTTTCCATCCATCTAACTGTTCATTATCATAATAGGTTGTATTTATTAGATATACTCCATTATCATCATACATCCCTTTGTACCAGTCATATAAACTTTGATTAAGATATTTTGAATTTCCAGTAATAGAACTTTGATCATACCCAACAGAAACGCTTTTTAAAATCTGATACTCTGATACATTACTCCACATTTGTGAAAGTTTTGCATTTTCTGATACGTCCTTCATAGGAGCGTCTACATAAATACAACAAAACACAATCCCCACACTTACTCCAATATACGCCAGTACCCCAAAAATATATAATATATTTTTGGGTATTCTGCCCTTAATTGCATTCAGTGGATTAACTGATATCTGAATTATAGCAGAAATTGCGATTTCCAATGTTACCAATATAACATTTATAACTGCAAATAATATGAAATAACTAATAAATAAACCTGTTATTTTGCTCCAACCAGAAAGCAAAATTCCTATAAGGATTTGAATTGGAATATTTAGCAGTGCATAAACAATAAATATTCCTAAGGTTTCAGTACAATATGCGGTTTTTGACCATCCTAAAAGTGCCAATTTACCACTTTTACTTATGTTACGTATAGTTATAATCATAAAATACACAGCATTTAAAATTATCAGTGCAAAAATAAGTACAAGTATTATTGTTCTCATTAAACTATTCTCTACACTAGAACCTTTCATTTCCCTTAGTAGATTATCAGCGGGCACATTACAGGATAAAGCCAATTCTTGTACAAAAGCATTTTTATCACTAGCCTTTAATCCAAGGATAACGTAGTCTCCGTTGATAGTACCACTTTCTTTTATTAAGCGGTTCAACTTTTTAAAAATCGTTTTTTTTCCAAATCTGAATGAAGGAATTTCACCAACACTGTAAATGCTACCTTTATCTATACCAAGAGTACTTTCATCCATTTTTGATAAAAGGAGCTTATTAAGCATATCTTTATCAATAACTCTTTTACCATAAAATTCAAATGAAACCTCATTATTTTCAACATCACCATATATGCCAAAAGTATAGCCTGAAAACATAGATTTATCATTTAACGCTAAATCTTTTCTGGCTATAAATAGATTTTTTTTAGATGCTTCACTATGTAGGAATTCTTCAATATTGTCTTTATGACTCTCAGAGATATTTTGAAGATGCACATCAAGTGAAGAACCTGTTTTCAAATATTTATTCCATTGATCATGATACGTGTTATTTAGCATAAAAATAGAAAGCAATGCAATTAAAATGCCCTGCATTACTATTAATATAGCGCCAAAATAGCGAATATTACCAATAAGATGTACTTTACGCATTATTTACAAGCCCAATAAGCTGTAGCTGAGTGAGTATATTTACCGGTCTGAACATCAGAATAACTGTAAACTCCCAAACTTGTTCCATAATCCCAACTTACAGCATCACCCTTGTAATAAACCGTTGAAGCCATTGCTGGAATTGCAGTTATAAGACATAATGAAAGTGCTGTTAACCCTGTTAAAATCTTTTTTTTCATGTTAAATCTCCCTCTTTTCATATTGTTAATATTCTATTTTAAACAAGCTTGTCTCCGTAATTGTGTACCATATCATCCCTTTTGTCAACATATCCCTCCATTATTTTTATTTGTAATTAATAACAAAAATAGGTTGTTTTCAAAGTTAGTTGATTTTAACGTTTTTTTCAAGTCGCAACAACTTTTACGTAGCATATCTCTAGTTGGGGTAAGGCAACATAGCCATCAAGCTAAGAAATTATCATCACACGAGTCAATATCTATTGGCCAGGTTGTTGCTTTTTATTCGTTAAGTATAACTTTTTTTGGCTTGTCTTCTTCTGTATTTGAAATGTTGAATAGTTTTATAAATAGCGGTGTATTATTTGATAGGCTATCAGATATAGTAAGTAATGAAAAAGAGATCGATGCTATTGAAAGTAAAAAAATAGACTTATTAGGTAATATAAAATTAAATAATATTTCATTTAAATATACAAGAAATTCAAATTAATAGTAGGGAAAACCTTCGGTATTTAACTGGTTTCCTGCTCTTAATAGACATTTATATTTTCCTCCTTATTTTTGCTTCATGGTATATTGAATTTTAAAGCACTTATGGTTACTGCATTTACTATTTCAATTGAAGCTAAAGAAGGCGTAACTACAGGAGTTTCCGCTGCTGATAGAGTTACTACAATTCTTACTGCTGTAAAAGATGGGGGGCATATGACGTGAAATTAGAATATTGTGTCTTAATCATCATTTACTTTAGATAATGAAATTTTATTATTTTTGAAATATATCAAAATGGTAGCTCCTGACACAAAAATAATTTCATGAGATAGAATATCTTCATTTACTGGAATTAATTCATCATATCCCCAATCATCAAAGCCTATGCATGTCCCCTCACCTTCCCATTGTTCATAATTCATACTAAATTTCACTACATTTTTATAAGTGATTTTCCATGTAGTAGTTCTATATGTAATAACTATATCAATTGACATGGGCTTTTTGCCCCATTTATCCTTATTATTTATTTTGATATTTTTAATAGTATAATCATGAAAACGTTCATTGTATAAATACGACTTTAAGAACTTTTTAGAAAATCTATTTTGTATTGACTCAAAAACCTCATTATAGGCTTTATCATTTTTATCCCATTCAGCCAGTGATTCATCTATAATTTTCTCAGAATCACTATTAATCCCTCGCCATAGGTCATATTTAAAATACTTCATAAACACACCTCTCAATTACTACGCAATAGTTCAACCAATCCGACTTAACTTTCAAGAATATTATACCACTAGATACTATTTTTACAAACCTAGGGGTAGTAACCGCAAAACGCGGATTTTATACGTTAAGACATATATTACCAAAATACCGATATATTTAAAGAATTCTTTTAATATATCGGTATTTTAATTACTATAAAATATATTTTAAACATATTTCTTAAAAAGAACAAAATCTCCCTACGGTCGAGTATTAAAGTGATGCTCCATTAAATAGTGTAGCATCACCTCTTAATTATCATATCCGAATCACATTTTATACACATAACAATAGGGCTACCACTCTTCTTGTCAAATTCCTCAGGTGTATAACATTCAAACGCAACAAATTCAGGTACTTCTTCTTCATACCCACACTTCTTACATTTAAAAAGTATCATTTTATCGGGTTTCCCTATATCAAATGGTATCTTCTTTTCATTCATTTTAATTTTAAAAATCTTTTTAATATGTTCCCATATCATAAATATACCCATACTTTCTGTGCCAAATTTGGAATAACTCCATTAGCTGACCGCATTTTGAACATTTTCCAGGATCTTTAGAAAAATTAATAATCATTAATTCTCTATACTTCATTTTTCTTATTTCCTTTTTCCAATTTATTTTTAGTGTGCACTGAATTGCTTTAAGACCACTTTTTATGTATTGCAATAAGCCAAAACATTTTCTAATCTTTATACTTATACTTCCAGCATATACTCCGTATAATCTAACCATCTTAAAATATTTAGGTGAGATATGCATTAATAGCTTGCCTATAAACACTTGTGCTGTAACTGTTTCTTCTACTCTCTCATTAGTTTCATGGCTCTTATACCAAAACGTTACATTTTCCCCATCATAGCTAAGTATTCTATATTCTGCTATCGCAGGTCTTGCTAAGTATCTACCTATATATCTTGCTGCACCTCTTGCACTTTTCATTCTTGATTTGGCATTTATATAAAAACCATTAGGATAATCTTTGAACATTTTTAAGTACTCTGCTTTTTTCTTTGGGTTTTTACTAATCATATAATTTATTAATTTGTACTGCCATACCTTTCTAAAATACTCATAGTCGAAGAATTCCATATCCTTAACTTCATTACCCCTTGTTTTTATTTCTGGAACCAATGCATGCACATGTGGGTTAAACCCTATGTTCCTTCCAAATGTATGCACTACTCCAATCATTCCACTTTGCCAAAGTACCCCTCCTTTTTTGCTCCTTTTCTTCTTTTGATATTCTTCTCTATTTTTATAGTTTACACCATTTGCAAACTCATTTATAACCTCATTCACCATGTCTTGCAGGTCTTTCAGACTCTCTCTATTCCAAAAAAAATATTTCCTGTACTCAGCGGGTATTGTAAATACACAATGTCTATGTGGTACATCTAAAACTTTACTAACTTGTTTCTCTACCCATTCATTTATATATTTTTTACCACATTTACTGCAAAATCTACTTTTACATGTAAATCCTATTTTAAATACTTCCAAACATTTTAAACATATATATGCCACGAAACCTAATGCAATATCCCCGCATCCTATCATTTTCATAACTTCCATGTGCATATGTTCTCTCATTTTTTCAGGGTACTTCTCTTTATTCTTTTTCCAAAACTCTTCGTAATTGTCTTCAAATATTTTTTTTATAGTAATTTTATTTTTTTTCATAGCTTAATCATCTCATATTTTTCTAAATTTTTCTACCTATCTTTTAGTTAGAATGTTATCCACAGCGGTTTCCGCAAGCTGTTTCCTATATAATGAAAAAGGTAGAATTTGAGTCACACTAAAAGAAATATACGACAGACCTTAATCTAAAATTATGTTACATCAACTCTACAACTTGGAAATTATTGCTTAGTTATTATACCCCTTTGCAATAAGTTTTTTTAAATCTTTTTTTAAATTATTGCTTTTATACTCTCCACCATGGAAACATATAATTTTTTCAATATCCAAATTAACAATTTTCTTTAGTGAATTTATTTCTGCCCCTTTATCTAACACAAATTGTTCATCTGCAATACCTAATACACCACCCTCTGAAATTAACATGTCTCCACTTATTAAGGTTTTCATTGATTCAATATAAATAGAAATATGTCCTGGCATATGCCCTGATGTTTCAATAACCTTTACTCCATTACATATAATTTCATTATCTGTAACTGCTAAAGCAGAATCCAAATACTCTACACTTTTTATCATTTGTATAAATCCAGCGTCTGCCTCCAATTTTTCTGCCTGTTCTAATCGAAGTGATTTCTTTTTTCCTAAAACATATGGAATTTGCTCTGCGGAACACTTCACCTTTACAGAAGGATATTTTTTTACAAGTTCCTTTACTGCTCCCATATGGTCATGGTCGTGGTGAGTTAAAATAACTTGTTGAAGATTTCTGATATCCAACCCATTTTTCTCAAAAGCTTTTTCTATTACTGACAAAAACATAGGATAACCTGTGTCAACTAAAATTAAATCATCATTGTTTTTAATTACAACTGGATAAATATAAAATTTTATTTCACCCATTTCAAACAATAATGGTAACGTTATTAGTTCAGCCATTTCATTTCCTCCTTTTTTAAAAATTTTACATATACGACCTATTTGTTAGTATATCATTACGGTAAATACAATTCTAATTTTTATAAATTATTGCAATTTCTTCCTCAAAGGTCTCATATTATCTATTAAATTGTAATCAGAACTATCATCAAAGTTATATTGACCAATAAAATTAATATGTTCCCATCCAAGTGGAGAAACGTGTCTTAGAAGAGATTCGTCAACTTCTTCTTTTTCCTTAAGCTTCTCAACTGCTTTAGGTAAGTACATGGTATTCCAAAGAGCTATGGAGTTTATAATTATACTTAAAGCAGTAGCTCTCTGTAACTGTCCTTGAATATCTTTTTCATGAAGCATTCCATATTTCCCAAAGAATATGGCTCTTCCCAGTGCATTCATTGCTTCACCTTTGTTCAATCCTATCTGAATTTTTCTTCTGAAATCTTCGTCTGATAAATAATCAAGGATAAAAATAGTTTTTTCTATTTTGCCTAGTTCAGTTAATGCTTTAGCTAAGCTGTTTTGCCTAGCATAGGAACCGAGCTTACCCATTATCAATGATCCAGAAACTTTACCTTCCTTTATTGAGTATACAAGTTTCAATATATCATCATAATTTTCTTTTATAATTTTAGTATTTATCTTACCTTTTATAACTGACTGAATATTTTTAAAGTCTTCTTTTCTTTCAATACAATATAATTTACAGTCTGATATATCCCTAAGTCTTGGAGCAAATCTGAACCCTAACAAATGTGTTAATCCAAATACCTGATCCGTATAACCCGCTGTGTCAGTATAATGCTCTTCAATCTCAAGTTCTGTTCTATGATTAAGAAGTATATCAATTATATGAATGGCATCTCTTGAATTTGTATTTATAACACCTACTCCAAATCTTGAATATTAATCACTTACAGCTGAATACATTGTTACTCCTTTTTCTAATCCGTAATGAGGATTATAACTTGCATTTAAAGCTTCAACTGCCGATTTAACTCTTACACCATCTGACGACGAAGTACTGCCATCACTCCAATGTACAGCATAAGGCTGTCTATGATGATAATTTGTGATATCCGCCATAGCCTTTTCCATATTATCATCACTCATTATCCAATTAACTACGTTGCTCATCTGTTTGTAGCTTATTCCTTTTACTGCTTGTTCCATTTTTTTAAGTCCTATATTTGTTCCGAGAGCCATAAGTGAAGCTGTTATACATGCCCTTTCATTATCTTTTGGTTCCTTGTTAGTTGAAGCATGGATTAGCTTATTATCAAAAGCTGTAAATTTACAAATATCTATGATTATATCTGATAAATTTACTCTAGGTATTAAGCTATAAAGCTTAGCAGATAATTTTTTTGCCTCATCCGGAACTGCTTTTTCTAATCGTGATAATACAAATTTATTATCTTCTATAGATACACCTTTCAATTTTTTTATATTATCAGAAACATATTTTAATTTACTGTTTAACAGCTCCAATCTAGATTTTAAATACTCTTCAGCATTCAAAGGTACTTTAAAATCAGTATTTTCAGCTTTATACTTTTCCCATTCATCATCTGTCATCAAATATTCCTCAAAGGGTTTATGTTGCTTGCTTCCAACTATTGATATATCACCAGAACGAACTGCATTTTTAAGTTCAGTGAATGCTGCTAATTCATAATATTTCTTATCAATATTACCTTCTTGATCATATACGTATTTTTCCCACTGATTAGTTACAAAATCTAAGGGAGCACCGTTGGGTACCTTTCTCTTAGTTTTAGAATTAAGATCTTTTATAGTTTCCAGTGCTTTTAAAACAGGTTCACCTGTTTTAGAGGCTTTAAACTCAAGGATTTTTAGTAATCTAGGTGTATATCTCCTAAGGGCACTATATTTTTGAGTTATTAAATCTAGAGAATTATATTAACTTCGTTTTAAAATGTAAGGATGTATGTATCGTGTTTTTAGAATATATACAGTTTGCAAGGAAATTATAACATGTAATCCATTGATTACAGAAAATAAGCCTATAGATAGTCAATTTAATTATGCAATACAGTAATTAGTATAATGCATATCTACAAATGTTACCATATATTCCAAGTAATATTTTTTTGCTCCTGTAACTACTAAGACTCCAAGAGATATACTATCTGAATTGTTATCCTCCCACTGATGTTTTTTATTTGTTATAGCTTGTAACTCCCACTTATAGAAGTGGGAGATTTTCCTTCTGAAATGTCGTTAAAAATTATAATAAGGTACCTTTAAAAAACTGTTGACAAATTATGAAGGTACCTGTATTATTAAATCATAAGGTACCTTATAAAATACTTGATACCAATAAATGGAGGGGTTTAAAATGAATGAAGAGAAAATCGACTTAACAGAAGAATTTGTACGCGTTCAGTGGTTATTTCACCGATACCATCAGCAAAATCATACGCATTATGGCCCGATGGGTGATCCAACGAGAGGGCAAGGCAGAGTGTTAACGCTCCTTAAGATGCAGCCTGAAATTAGCCAAAAAAATTTATCATATTTGCTGGACATGAGACCACAATCCTTGGGAGAGATTCTTTCTAAGTTGGAGAAGAGCGGATACATTGCTCGTACACCATCGGAAACTGACCGCCGAGTTATGAATATTAAGCTTACGAAAGAGGGAATCGTGGCAATTGGCGAAACCGATCAGAAATTCAGCTTTGACAAGCTGTTTGAATGTCTAGGCGAAGAAGAACAAAAGAATTTGAGCGGCTATCTTAGGCGTATCATCGAAACGCTTGAAACTCAGATTGGTGACGAACAGCCCGAACCCGATTTCGACCCGCGCGAACGTGGAGGCAATCCGTTTGGCCATCGTCCCGGAAAGATGCCTTTTGGTCGACATCCTGGTCACATGCCATTCGAGCGTAGTCCCGGAATGAGCCGAGGACACGAAGAACGTCCTGCACCATCACAAAAAAAACCTGACAAAGAATAAGGATAATTACGAGAGAGTGATATGAAGGCACTACCGCAAAGTAACCGCATTGCAGCAGTGCCTTTATATTTTTTATGCCAATTTTAGTGCCCAGTTTGCTCATAAGTCTTGTTGTGAAGAATGCAATTCCATAATCATAATCCCCATTGAGAAAGCCATGGGGGTGGACAAGACGATGACGGGCATCGCTTTGACTAACTTAAATTCGACCATCTATTTTTGGAATAGATTAAAATTACAATATAAAACTTAGAACACTAAGTTTTATAGGAGGATTTTTTATGAACCAAACAGATCCAAATGCTTATTATTTTGAAAACTCACCTATCTGGAAAGCAATCGCGCATATGTCTTTACCCATGATGCTTGGCTTGTGCTTGAATGTATTCTATAACCTAGTAGATGCCTTTTTTATCGGAAAACTTAACCAGACGCAGATGTTATCGGCGATTGCATTAGCTTTACCCTTTATGACTATTCAAATGGCAATCGGAAATGTTTTTGGAATCGGAGGCGGTACTTATATTTCACGCTTACTGGGTGAAAAAAAGCATGATGCAGCAAAAACTGTTTCTTCCGTGACGTTCTATTTTAGTTTAATTGCAGGTCTACTATTAATAATTATCTGCCTTCCTATTCTCCATCCAATTCTGCAGGTGTTGGGCGCGCAAGGTGACACAATCCAGCCAACCAGGGAGTTTATTCTGGTATTCTTGATGGGAAGTCCTGTTGTAATTGCAAATTTTGCTTTGGGCGAAGTCGTCCGTGCAGAAGGTGCTTCTAAAGAATCAATGTATGGAATGACCATCAGTGTTATTGTCAATATCATACTTGACCCTATTCTAATCTTTTTGTGCCATATGGGAGTGGCCGGAGCAGCTATGGCTACCATTCTAGGTAACCTTTGTGCAGTGATTTACTATGTTTTTTATCTGCAAAAGAAAAGCCTGTTTCTGACTGTATCCCCAAAGGCCTTCAAACCCAATCTGGAGGTCACCAACGGAATCTTTAAAATTGGAATAACCGTCCTAATACAAAGTTTATTTATGATTGTTTCAACACTTTTGCTCAATAACTTTTCCATCAGGTATGGCGAGTCCGTAGTTGCCGCTTTTGGAATTTCCCTGAGGGTGGCACAGATTTCCGATTTCATCGGTATGGGTTTATTCATGGGCGTTATACCCCTAATTGCGTATTCTTATACAGCGGGGAATATCAAAAGGATGAAAAAAATCATTCAAACAACCGCGTTGTATATTACAGTTCTAGTTCTTATCATAACCGTGATAATGATGATTTTCCGCACACAGGTATTTGAATTCTTCAGCAAAGACCCACAGGTCATCCAGGTTGGAGTCACTACGTTAGCTGCATTGTTAATATCTTCCTTGTTCGTCAGCTTTTCAGGACTATTTATAGGAATATTTCAGGGAGTAGGTAGGGAAAAAGAAGCTTCTATCTTGTCGATGGCGGAAGGGGTGTTATTAATTCCAACCATGATCGCCGGAAATATCTTTCTGGGTTTGTATGGCGTAATTTGGTCAATAACTATAGCTCAAATTCTCACATCTTTAATCGGATTGGGAATGTGGATTCACTTTAAAAAAGATTCTTCAATGAAAAATATTATCCCCGTATGTAACGAATAAATGTTATTGTAAACTAAACAAAATGAGCAACACATGGTATACTACAGTTTCATTTTAAATTGTTCAAAACATTTCTTTGTTTCGCTACTCTTGAAGTGTGGTTGTTAGTAGCAAGCACATAATACATATAAGCCCAGCAGCTGTTTTTGCCTTAACATGAGTGAAACCAACAAACCTTACCCGGTTAATTACTTTGCGTGGGTTTTGTCGGAAATGTTGGAGACACCAAATTAATAACTCAAGAAGAAGTGTTTTAAAAATTTAAGAATCATTAAGTTTGTAGTAGGAGAAATCCTACTTTATTTCATTGGAAATTTATATTGATGTATAGATTAACTCGATAAAAAGCGATTTGCTAAATCTTACCTTGACAGGATTCCCACCTGCTAGAATATACGCCCTTTCGGGACTCACCATGTATGTCGTCTGTACCCGTATTTCAACTCTGAAGATTTTTTGGACATAGAAAAGAGAGAAGCCTTTTATGTTGCCGTACCCCATATAAAACATTTATTTGATTATAGCATTATTATCGTAAATTGGAGTCGCAGTCAGTAAACTTATTCAAAACAAAAATAACGTACTCGTGTCTATTCACGGTAGCGTGTACGTGACCGTGAATGTATCTGTACTATTATCCGTGTTGTCAATGCTTTTACCATCAATGGTACTCTTGAAAAATGCATCTGAACCTTGTCCTTTTTTTACTCCTTGTGATTGAAGTTCATTTGCTTTTTTCATCATAGAATGAAAAACAAGATAACTCTTTTTAAGCTCTGCAACTACAGCTTTGTGGTGTGTTGTTCTATTGTCGTATAAGAAAAATATTCCGTATTAAATATTAGCTATAACCACTAATTTATAAGTATTATAATTTGTACTCCAATTGAACATCAAAAGGCTCATGGCTAGCTATGTCATCATTAATTTCTTTTGCATCCACACACCCAACAGCTTCATAAAATTGTTGGGTTTCTTCTGCTGAATGCCCTGATATATAAAGTTTTTTTGCACCCCATTCTTTAGCTTTCTTAACACATAAGGCAAACAGTTCTTTTCCAAATCCTAATCGCCTATACTCAGTAGAAATATGTAACTGCATTAACTGTACGTATTGCTTTTGACTCCCAAAAAAGTTATGTAGTAATGATGAAAATGCTATAAGGGTGTTGCCATTATAAAACACACCAAAAACAATTCCTCCACTATTTATACAATCGGTAAAATCTTCATAAACAATTTCTCGTTTTAATTCATTATCCCAATTCTCAATAAATGGGTTTTCTATCAATAATTTTTTACCATCAATCATCCTCCAAACATTTGAAATTTTCTGATAACGATTGAAATGTTCTAATAAATCTGGAACTAAATCAACATATTTCAATTCCCTAATTACTATATTCATTAATTATTTTCTCCTTTTGCATCAAATAATTTTCTTTATCATATCTTGTATAAGCAAATTTATGATAACCTTTCAAGTAGCGACATTGTATCAAGGTTTCTTCAAACTATGGCAAAAAATAAGTTATGTGGAAAGTAAGGAAACAGTACAAAATAATAAAGTTCAATCATATTTAAGCAATAATCAATTTGTAGTAATTTTACTTTTAGTTGGTACTGTAATAGTAGCTTTCTTTATAGTTAGATTTAAGAAGAGGCACAATAATTAAATCATCACCTGCGAAGCCACAATATTAACAACTTCTAATCTCGTTATTTATAATAAATTTTTAATACGCTCATTTGATATAAATTTAATTATTATGATTGGAATAAATAAGATATATACAATAGTCGTATTAGCTGGTTTAAAAACCGTATAAATTCCTGCTATTACTAGTAGTATTATCAATATCGTTCGGATATTTAATATGAATTTAATTTTCTTATAATTCTTTTGATTTATTCCCTTTGATTTAATTAAATTTAGCGTAGCTTTATCTAATAAGAAACTTACAGAAAACCTATTGTATTCTTGTTTTGAGAAATAATAAAGACCTATTATTACGTTAACTATTATAAATATTACTAGTGTAATAAATAATCTGTTAATAAACATGTTATACCACTCCTTTTCAATTCAATACTTTATAGTTTACTACACATGCAATTATAGCTTTTTCTAACATGAATTCCTCTTCCATCTTATTTGGCAATATTGTCTTTATACTATTCGTGTAAAAAACAGCAATTGACTGTCTTCTATTTCTTGTGAAGTTTAAAAATATAAGACAGCCATTTTGTACCTGCAATTATAAAAAAACTAATAACAAACCCTATAATATTAATATAGACATATTTAATAGAAGTAAAGCCATTGGAACGCAAAAATAATAGATAAGCAAGTATTATTCCAATAATACACCCTATTGTTGACGGTAAACTTTTTTTAATAGCTTTAATTAATAATGCTCCATAACTCATACCACACCTCTATCCTTTCTATATGATCTTGATTTTACTTATAAATTTCAGGTATTACAACCTATGGACTGGAATATTTTTTTTCATTAAATATTTAGTAATTCCACCACAATATTCTACCAATCCAACCTAACTTTTAAAGATATTATACCATTAAATACTATTTCTACAAGTCTATCACAAAAGTAGGGTTTTTATATTGTCATTATTTGTATATCACAGTTTTTTTACATTAATTTCCATCTGACGATATCAATATTGCGAGGACAAAAACAAGTCCTACTGTTATGCCGTAGGACTTGTTACCCCTAGAGGGAAAGAATTTTTTTTTACTTTGGACAAGTTTACTGACTACATTTTATTTATATTAAGGGCAATTAATAAAGAAACTCATGTTATTGTACCTGTTGTTATGAGTATAGAGCTGGAAAACAGCTGAAAGAAATAGCCCGAAAAAGTGAACGTAGCAGATCCCCCCATTTGTACTATTTATCTACTCAGCCATAATACATCAATTCAACCCTTAAATCTTAAAATATCTATAATTAATGCTTGAAGATTACTAAATTGATAAAAATACAGTGTGCTAAATCCTAATAATAATAGCAATGTACCATAGTATGTTATGTACTTCACCTTAGTATTTCTCTCTACTCTAAAATAATTGTCCTTATAATATTTTTCCCTTAATTCATAGGTTTTGCCTATCCCTATGGCCAATAAAATAACCCATAAAAGCTTATGCTTTGATGTTATAGCTATAAACAATAAAAATATCAACCCTATATAACTTATAATAGGTGATATTATTTCCGCAACGTATGCCCCATCAAAAGGTTGTACAGGAATTAAATTTAATAAATTTATTGATACTGAAACAAAACTTAATACGAAAAATGTAGAATTTCCAGTGAAATGATAAATTAAATAGTAAATTAAAGCCAATATTCCTCCAAATAGAGGACCTGCTATTGCAACAAGCGCATTTTCCTTACAACTTTTAATATCATCATGTATTATATATGCACCAAAAGGTGTTAATCCACCGAAGATAATCTTTATATTTAAAAATTTTGCTCCAATATAATGACCCAATTCATGAACGATGAGGATAAATAGATAACCTATTGAAAAATAAATATTAAAAACAACTCCTATTACTAAAATTGTTAAAATAACCGTGAATACACTAAATAATATACTTAATACCTTTTTTCTTTTTGTGAGATTTTCAGCATTTGCCATAGCATTTCCCTCCATAACTATAAAAAAAGAGGCTAAGCCTCTTTTTTTTTATTGATGAAATCAATTATAAGCGTTAGGAATATTTTAATCTAAATTTTTGATTATTACAATAAACTTAATATATAGCTATTGTAATATTATAATTTAATGTATTCATTTCACATTAAATTATAAAAATAACATTAAAGTTTTGCTTATCCACCAAGCCGCAGTTGAATTACCAGTAACTTCTAATGCACCTTTATAAATACCATCTTCAATTGCACCAGTGTAGTTTTCGATGACATCCATCATTTTTTCAAATCCTACGTACCCACCTATAGCTGTTTTAACCTTAGTAGGTATTTTATCCCAAGCAACCCTCAAAGCCTTGACAGCCCATGATAGTTTACCTCTTGAATTTTTTATTGCATTAACTTCATCCCTAGTTTCATGTATTCCTTGTAATATTTCTTTTCTTTCAGCATCAGTATAAGGAAGTTCCTTCAAAGCTTTTAGAATATCAGCATCAGTAGCAGCTGGTTTTGCTTTGATTGTTTGTATTATACTTGTTTTATTACTTTGAATTTGTGTTAAAGTACCTGCAAAAACTGTAGTAGTGGTAACTGTTGCTAATGTTCCACATAGAAGCATTGATAATATTTTTTTGTTTAACATTTTAAACTCCCCCTAAAATAACTTAATTATAAATTTCTGTTTTATATGCATATGTATCTCTCATTTCTTCTAAAAATCAAACAGTTAGCTAACTAGTTCCTATTTTACCAATATTATATTTATTTTCAATAGAACTATCGCAAACTCCTATTTCTTCATTGTAAATGGTAAATTTGTGCATAAATAAAGGTTTTTTATCATTTACGATGAAAAACGTGTCTTTTACGAAATATATATGGTTTTAAATCAATAAAAATGTTATAATTTGAAAAAATGGAGGATTCTGATGGATTTTATAGCACAGTTTAGCAGTATATGTACAGATTTTATTAGGAAAAATTCCGTTAAATCCGAAGTAGCCTTGGAAAAAATACAATATGGTCTTCATGTGCTTTTTATTAACATTATAGAACTGTTTATTTTATTTTTAACAGCATATTTTCTAGGCGTATTTCAATATACGGTAATTGCATTCAGTAGCTTTGCACTACTCCGAACCTTTGCCAGTGGCATTCATGCGAGTTCTACCATATGGTGTATTACTGTGAATTATATTCTCTTTCTTGGAAACACTTATTTAAGCCTTTATTTAAAAACAGATAAATTTTTAATATCTATAGTATTTATACTAAGTTTTTTGCTGATGTTTAAGTATGCACCAGCAGATACAGCAGAACGCCCCCTTATAAGTGTTTCATTAAGAAAAAAACTAAAAAAATGTTCTCTTTCAATGGTGGTTATTCTTTATATAGTTACATGGATAAAATTTGATACTATTTATATAAACTTGATCACTTTCTCTGTTCTTACGGAATCTATTTTAATAACACCTGCAATATATAAATTGTTTAGAAAGGAGTATAGAAACTATGATAAATATAAAGATTAAAAACCATATAGCTGAAATGTTGAGTGTTTGTGCAATGTTTATGGCAGCTACATCTTCTGCATTATGTGCAGGTTGGACATTTTCAGAACCTAAAATGCCAACATCCTTATATAAGAAAAACTAAAATGAACAAACTATTTATGGCATCTTGTTCGTTTTTAAGAATAAATTGCTAATTCTTGCACAAATACTCCAGACCCTATTTTGGTATTCAACATAATATTTGAATATTTTTCATCTGTTATAGTTTTGACAATATTTAATCCAAAACCTCTATTAGATCCTTTGGTAGAAAAGCCTTTTTCATATAATTTATAAATAGGTGGAACATCCAATGAACAAGTATTCGAAACTAAAAATAGAGTACAGTTATTCTCTATTAGTATTGCGAATTCTATCTTAGATTTTTTGCATAATAAAGTGCCTTCTATTGCATTATCAAAAAGTATACCTAGAATTCTACATAAATCCAATGTATGTATGCTAACAATAGAAATTTTTTGCGAAATTTCTATTGTTACTTTTATTTCTAGATGTTGTGCAGAGAGTATTTTAGAAGAAATCAGTCCTTTTAAGCCATCTATCTGAATTTTTTGTAAAACAGATAAATTCATATCTGTTTTTAAAATTGCATTGCTTTCTGGCAAAAGTTGTTCAGTGAAATATCGTTTAAAGCCTGGTAAATCTTCTTTTTCTATAAAGTCTTTTATACTAAATAGTATGTTATTATAATCATGTTTGAATTTTCGCAAATCACAAGCAAGCTCTTCTATCATAAAAGTATATTCTTTTAACTGCGCTAATTCTTTTTCCTTAAATTCTAATTCTAGGTGATTCCTTATGCTTTTATGGTTTAAATAGAAAACTAAAAGACTTAGCATAAAATATAATATGAAGATAATTATATTTAATGTGAAAATTTTATTTCCATTAAAATTTATTTTCTTACAGAGTTGAACATATATATACAGTATAAATAATGAAATACCAATATAAATCACGGCAAATGTTTTATTGGTTAAATGAAATTTTATAAAGAAAGGTTTCACTGGGGTTTTTATAAAAAAAATTCCTATACATTTACTAATAAAAAAACTCACTATAAATACCAAAATATGAGTATTTATGTGTAGATTAAAATTTTCTCTTAATATACTATAATTTACTTCAAAAATTTTTAATACAATTGTACCAGAAATAGCATCGCTTACCCCAAAAATAAAATTCACCAAAAGAGCAGTAATAATAGAATTATACATCTGTCTACTAACAAAAAACAAATATGTACTCATAAAACAAATAGAAGCAGGCACTGTAATTATGGGATTTATAAAAGAACAAACCATATATATAGAAAAATTAATCAATGTTAAAATAATAAAATTTAAAATATTAATTTTTATAAATTTTATGTTATAAGCACTGCAGCTCAGAGCAAGAGATAAAATAAGAGAGTATACAAAATTATCCAATTTTATATCCATTTATTCAGCAATTCTTTCAAATATTTTGAAGATACATAGCACCTTTCATCATTTACCATATAAATGGTCAGTGTCCCCTTATTTACTTCTTTAATATTTTTTAAATTCACAAGATAACTCCGATGTGTTCTGTAAAATTTTCCATTTGATTTTTTCTCTAGTTCTTTCATAGAGTCATAAAACTCAACCTGTTGGTTTAAACCATGAATTCTTATTTTACGATTCGTTTCTGTGGTTTCAAAAAATAAAATTTCGTCAAAAGGAATTTTAAGAACTCGATTTGCTAAATTTATGGAAAAATATTGTATATTTTTTTTATTTAGATATTTATTATAAGCTTCCATTAAGCAATCTTTAATTTTATTTTCCATGCCAGTATCATTATTTTTAATAATATAATCCATCGCTTCCACTTTATACTGAAAAGTCATAAAGCTTAATTCATAATGACACGTAACAAATATAATATATCCGAAAGGATCAAGATTGCGAATGACTTTGGCAAGCTCTAGACCATCCATAGTAGATTTTAAATCAATATCTAAAAAATAAATACCTGTACAATCTTTATGATTCTCTAAGTACTTTATTATAGAAAAAGGTGTCTCTGAAAATATACCTTTTTTTAAATCTAAGTTATAATTCAAAATTGTATCTGATATAACTTTTTCTATCTTTTCTCGTTGAATGCTATTGTCCTCACAAAGGAATACTGTAAGCATTAAAAATCCCCCTTACTCTTCATTAGTGAATTCGGAAAACCTTAGTCCCCCTATATCGTAGTCGCGGATGAGCAATTTTCATTCTTACCCCATAATCTGGAACAATTTTTTTTGAAAAATTCTTATATTTATTAAAAAACACTTGACATAGTTAGTTTTTTGAATATTGCATTTATTTCTAATTGAATTGTAAAGTGTTTTTCTATTACAGGTAACCCTTCAAATCATTAACCAGAAATGTTGAGTTCTTTTATTTTGATGTTTATCATCAATCTTAAAAAAAGTCATTGATGCCTTTTGGTTATAAATTTTACTACACAATAAAATACGGTTACGACTTAATCACTAGAAATATTATACCATTAAACACCATTTTTACAAAGTAATACAGCCTATCTGGTGTAGTGCTCACAATTCTATTCCAATTAGTTCCTATTCCCCATTTCCTAAAAATTATTAATATTGATTCCTAATATATCTATATAATGTTGACTGGCTTATTTCAGACATTGCTACGATTTCACTTATGCTGTATTCTTTTGAATTATATAGGTTCAATGCCTTTTCAATATTTTTATCTTTAACTTTCTGACGCCCAGCTTTTCTACCTCTAGCTTTTGCCCTTTCAAGTCCTTCTTTTTATCCATTGAACTATAATATCTCTTTCAAATTGCCTAAAAGCCTAAAAAATAGTAATCATTAATTTTCCTTGAGGCGCATTTGTATCAAAATTCTCTTTAATACTTATTAAATGTAAATAGTTTATCAAATTATTGTGTTGTTAGAACTATTAGACGTCACACTCAAGAAATTAGAAGAATATATGGATATCATGATTTTAATGATCACCCATATCATTAGAGATTAACACGACGGTAATAGTATAAATTGTATTTTACATTCCTGTTTTTGTTCCATTGCTACAGAGACCCCCATATCAGTAACTTTAAATAAATTTACAATTATATAGCAGTGAGTAAGTTTGTCCAAAATTTCAGCTAAGCTTGAATTGCTTTTAACTTGTAGTTGTTAACAGTTAATAACCATGATATACTAACGATAATGGAGGTGTTACAATGGCAATTAATAAAGAAACTCATGTTATTGTACCTGTTGTTATGAGTATAGAGCTGGAAAAGCAGCTGAAAGAAATAGCCCGAAAAAGTGAACGGAGCAGATCCGCACAAATGGTTACATATATTAAAGAAGGTATAAAAAAGGAACTAGACGGAGGGGATATATAATGGCACAAATCATTGCAGTGAGCAATCAAAAAGGAGGCGTTGGCAAGACAACGTCAACATTAAATTTAGGGGTAGCTCTTACAGAACTTGGCATGAAAGTATTAATGATAGATCTAGATCCACAAGCCAGTTTAACAATTTCAATAGGTCTTGAGCCTGAAAATTTAGAAAAAACAATTTATAATGCACTGATTGATGATGTGGATATAAGGAAATTAATTTTATTTAATGAGCTTCTCTATTTCGTACCATCTACCATAGACCTTTCTGCCGCAGAAATGGAACTAGTATCTGAAGTAGGTCGAGAATTCAAATTAAGGGACGCACTTGACCCCGTGAAAGCAGACTTTGACTATATATTAATCGACTGCCCTCCGTCACTTGGGCTCCTAACTATTAATGCATTAGCTGCATGTGATGTTGTAATTGTACCTATGTCCCCGGAGTATCTTGCATTAAGAGGCTTCAATTTGCTTGAAAAAACCATGGCTAAGGTAAAAAGATTAAATAAAAAGCTTACCTTAATGGGAATATTAATAACTTTATACGACAATAGAACAACACACCACAAAGATGTAGTAGCAGAGCTTAGAAATAGTTATCCTGTTTTTAATTCCATGATAAAAAAATCAATAAAATTTCCAGATGCAGTTTTAGCTGGACAACCTATTATGACCTTTGATAGAAAATTCGAAGGATCTATTTCCTATCAAGAATTAGCTAAGGAGGTTATAGCATGGGACGCAACAAAATAAGCCTAGCCGATAAGATGAAAAAAGTAAATGAACTTCAATCACAAGGAGTAAAAAAAGGACAAGGTGCAGATTCATTTTTCAAGAGTACCATTGCTGATCAAAGAATTGAAAACACTGGTAACAATACGGATATAGTAACGGGCACGTACACGTCACCGTGTACAGACACAAAACCGTGCACAGATACAGATGCAACTACAGACATGTCACAAGCTACAGTTATAAATACGGATTCAGTGCTAGATTCCTTACTGAGCAATAATGAACAATTTGTAAGATGTGTGGCCTATTTAAGAAAAGATCAATCAGATTTTGTAAAGGATCTATCAAAACAACTGACTAAGAAAAACAAAGGAAAAAGGATAAAAGAATCGGAGATATTTAGAATGGCTATGGACATGCTTATGGATGCTGTGAAAAAATAAGTTGTAATGTAATCAGACTAAGGATACCCAATGTTATTATAAATTAACTATAAATAACATTGTTCTTTAGATAAACATATATTCTATGATAAATAAGACGCCAATTTGGCGTCTTATTTACTTATTACCACTAAAAATTATTTTTACAATATTTTTAATTTTTTAATAAACTTTCAATTTTATTATCATCAATATAATTATCTTTTATTAGATAAGCTCTCTCAATTGTCTGAGAATTCTCAGTATCATCTTTTCCTACTATCTTTATTGTAAATACAAATTTATTAGGATAATATAAGTATATAAATCGATCTTTATAATAAAAAATAATCGAAAAATTTTTTTTTGGAGTATCATTATTTAAAAATTTAACAGGATGTATTTCTTTTATATTAAACTCATTTAAATAATCTAGTATTTTTTTGCCTTTTTCTTTTGATTCTTGAGTATCATCATAGAATTGCTGTGAATATGGATTAGACCAAAATACAGAAAGATGTTCTAAATTTATATCTTTATAACAGTTACTATCTTTAGTAGAATAAAGGTTTGTTGTTAAAGATTTTGGTATATAAATAGTGTATTTATTTTTAAAAATATAATTATAACTTGCATAACATACAATGATAATCATTACTATAAATAAAATAATTGAAGAAAAAATAATCTTTTTCTTTTTAGTCACTATAATCCCCCCCCCGTATATTTTAAATAGAATATAGTATAAATATATTTTAGGTTAAATTTATTCACATTGTAACATTTGTGTAAAATTTATACAATAAGTCAAGTAATTGATTTTTTTATAAAAGAAAACCCTTATCAAACTCCTCCATCATATGAAAAACTTATTGGAAATTTAAAAGGATTTTATTCAAGGAGGATAAATATACAGCACAGAATAGCCTATGCTGTATATGAAAAAGAAAATACGGTCAAGATTTTAAGAATGCCATTAATGGATAAAGCATTGAAAACACTGATAATAGTACGGATATATCTATGGGCACGTACACGTCACCGTGTACATACACGAAACCGACTACGGTAACAAGCACAGACAAGGCCATGAGCACGGGTTGGGTGCTAAAGAGTAATGAAGGTTATGTCGCGTTGGTAGAAAATGGCTAACTAAATAAATATATAAAGTTTCTGTTTGATGCTTAAAATAGATTTGAGGAGGCATAGTATATTATGCAAGAACAAGTGATAAAAAAATCGTGTTGAGCAAGTGAGCAAGACTCTACTCGTGTAGTGGAGAATAATAACCTTTGCCCTATATGTAATAGTGAGGGTATAGAAGTAAAAAACATTACTATAAAGCATTTAGTTATTGATGAATTAACATACCAAATAAAAGATTATAATTATTTTATTTGTATGAATGAGGGATGTAATGTTGTATACTTTAACCCTAATTTAGGCATATCATACAATAAGCAACAAGTAAAAGTACCTATATGGTTTAAAAAAGACGCTAACCCCAAATATATATGTTATTGCAACCAAGTTACAGAGCAACAAATTATAAATGCTGTTCTTAATGATGGAGCGAAAGATATGAAGGATATTATTATGCTTACAGGAGCAATGAAAAATGGGAAGTGTGAAATTAACAATCCTTTAGGTAAATGCTGTAGCGAATTTATTCAAAAAACTATCAACAAAGCATTGAATATTAAGAGATAATCAGTGACGCAATCTTCGTATATGTCGAAGTTACAAGGAGGGAAATTTATGTTTATAGAAACTAATCCAAGAGAAAAGATTTATAGAGATTTAATAGATTTAGCTTTTGAAGTTTGTAATGAATTTGTATTAGTGGTAAGAAGTAATATGGATATAAATACTAATATTAATTACGTTTTAGAAAAATTACAACCATCTCTAAAAGAAGTAAAAGAGCAATTTGAATGGCCAGGTACAATATATGGTGGTGAGCAACCTGCATTGGTATATTATTACAATACTGATGATCATGCTAAAGAAATACTAAAGCAAGTATCAAACTCACTACATGATTGGGTTCAACCAAACTTACCAGAGGACTTGTCTTTTATAAAAAATCATAAGCCTTGGTTAATTAACACTTCACATGAATACGAAAGTTACTTTGAAACTAAAGATGAAGAAGAAATCAATAAAAGTTTGTGACGTTTTTAATTGTGCCAAACTAGGAAAATATGCTGCCATAATTGGACTGCTTTTAATTCTTGCTTTTATGCTATACAATGGTAATAATGATTCGAAATAGTAAGAAATGATGAATTAGGTTAGTACAAACACAAATTATTTTTAGGATGTGATTATATGAGTGCTTATTCGTTTATAGCAACTAATTATGAAATACCAGAAGTTGAAAATTCAAAGAAAAAAATTATCACTGTGCAAGAGGCCATTGAATTAGGAATAAAAGCACATGCATTTATGCCTTGGGAGAATATGAACCCAAATGATAAGATATTGTTCCTTGAAAAAGAAAGCGATTTAGATGAACTGGTTATTACAAAAGATACTGAATATGAGAAAAACGTGAGATGGTATACTGATAAACCATCCATTTATTCAGTAAATTTTGGGTATTCGGAATTAAGAGTAAAGCAGTTATTAGAATACTTAAAAGAAAATATTAGTGAAGGACATCAATTAGAACTATGGTCAATATGGCTTGATGATAAGCAAAACATTGAACCTATTACATGTAATTATGAAGAAGTTTCTACACATAATCTGAAGCAAATGTATGATTGGCAGGATAAAAAACATGTATGTCATAGTTGTATAATAATAGAAAGATAAAATTACATCCAATATATTAGATAAATAGACTAACCATATAAACTTTTTGTTATATGGTTTTTTAGTATTGACACATACAGTCGAACTATATACAATGTAACTATACAGTATAACTATATATTTACACTTTATAACAAAGGGGTTAGAGAACTAAATGAAAAGAAATAAAAATTTGCCACTTACAGAAACAGTGTATTACATTCTTTTATCTCTACTTGAACCAGCACATGGATATTTAATTATGCAAAAAGTTGAAGATTTAAGCGGCGGTAAGGTAAGAATAGCGGCAGGGACTTTATACGGAGCCATTGAAAATTTGCTGAAATTAAAGTTTATTCAACCTGTTGAAAGTGATGACATTAGGCGTAAAGTTTATCTTATCACAGACGAAGGAAAGAAAGTATTACTTCTTGATTTTGAAAGAATGAAACATATTATTGAGATTACTCAGAATAATTTGAAATAGAATGGGGGTCAATATGAAAAAACTTAGATGTTATGTCAGTCTTGATAAAGAAGAAAAATGGTTAAATGAAATGACAAGCCAAGGTTGGGAATTGTATAGAAAATATATAAAATATGAATTTCGCAAAACTTCATCTAGCAATACTATTACAAAAATAGATTATCGCAATTTTAAGTCAAAGTATGATTTTCAAAATTATATTACACTTTTTAAGGACTGCGGGTGGGAACATATTACGGGTTCAAAAACATCTGGAAAACAATACTTTAAAAAAATGGATGAGAGAGCTGGTGATGATATTTTTTCTGATGTATCTTCCAAAGCAGAGCGATACAAGAAGTTATCAAATATGTGGTTATCAATGGTAGCATGTTATATTGCAATATTTATGTCCTTCGATATTGACATTACTACAGTATTAAATCCAAAATTATGGTACTATACGCCTGAATTATGGCAAAAGATAGGAACATCCTTTTGGGGCGCATTCTTATGTGAAACACCTTTCGCAATGATGAGAGGATTTATTTGGTTGGCTTTCCCTTGCTTGATTATTCTATATACTATTTTCGCAGTAAAAGCACAAATGTATTATAAAAAGACAAACCTTGAAAACCGAATATAAGAATTATTGGGATATGAGTATTATGATTAATGATTATTGCCCTAAATGTCATCTATTTACAATGCATGCCACTGATAAAGACAGAAAAAAATGATAAAGGTAAGATTTTTAAAATTATAACAAGTAGTTATCAATGCAGCATGTACAAATCTTCAGTAGGTACGGGTACAATAACATATGCATTTTCTGATACTAACAAAAAAATTATTCTTATATTACGTGATAACGTAACTGGAATAACAGCAAGCTCAACATTTAATGCTGTAAATTCAAAAATAGATAAAATTACGATACTTTCAAGCAAAATAGGTTTTAATAATGAAAAAACTAATACGATTGGATATGTTACGTATGATATCTTTGATTAGTATGGAAAGTGTGTAAAATACGAACCAATTGCTAATAACGTGACATTCAAAAGTGAAATATTAGCAAACAATAAATGAATAAGCATCAGCGGCTATAAAAATAGTTGCTGGTGCTTATTTTAATTGAAAACAATGGTAATAGTATGGATATAGTAATGGGCACGTACACGTCACCGTGCACAGGTACAGATGCAACTACGGACAGGTCACAAGCTACAGTTATAAATACGGATTCGGTGCTAGATTCCTTACTGAGCAATAATGAACAATTTGTAAGATGTGTGGCCTATTTAAGAAAAGATCAATCATATTTTGTAAAGGATCTATCAAAACAACTGACTAAGAAAAACAAAGGAAAAAGGATAAAAGAATCGGAGATATTTAGAATGGCTATGGACATGCTTATGGATGCTGTGAAAAAATAAGTTGTAATGTAATCAGACTAAGGATACCCAATGTTATTTTAAATTAACTATAAATAACTTATAGTTAGGTTAGCGTACGAAATGTCATTTTTGCGTACGCTAACCTTAACTTATTCACTTAAAAAAACAGCAATATATGGTTTATTATGGTATAATTGACTTAAAATTGTTGCGTAATTGTTAAAAATATTGATGTAAAGATTATATTTTATTTGGAGGAGGAGTAATCATGAAAAGTATTAATTCATCGAAAACAATTTCGATAATATGTTATGGTGTTTCTTTATTAATTTTTTTGGTAATTGGTCTTGAGGGAGTATTTCTTTCTGCGGGTGACGAAATGGGGTATTGTGTTCTTTATTTTTACATTGTAATGCCGTTAACTACTTTAATTGCTTCATTTATCATTAGTATGAAAAAAGGTTATCTGTTTTGGTTTTATCCTGCATTTGTTAGTCTTTTAGAGATAATAATTTCGTTTGTAGTGTTTAGTACATTTGGTGGAATAGACTTATTCTTTGCTTTTTTTCCTGCATTGATTGGACTTATAGTTGGGTTTATTATAAGGTTTAAAACAAAAAAAGAACTTAAAATGAATTAAGGCGAGGTAGAAAATAATAAACTAAAAAGTATTTATATTAAAATGTGGGAGTGTTTGATGATAATAAGCAAGGCTTTATGGATATTTTTACCTATCCACGCTGAAATGTATATTATATAGATAAAATATCAGTTTATGGTTCTTATTTTAACATTTTTTTAATATTTCAAAGTTACACAATGCACAATTGTATTATATTGTATTGTAGATTATAATGTTATTTAAGAGACAAAAACCTTATATTTGAAAAAATGTTATGATTTAATATGAATAAGAAATTAATTTCATTATGTCTAATGTGTAGTATATTGGGAAGTAGTACCAGTGCTTTAGCAACTATAAACTCTAATACTGCGTTACCTACACCTGTTGAAAGTGTAGTAGTGTCTAAATTAGGATGAGGGCCAAGTAAAGAAGGAGGAATACATGTGATACTAAAAATAATTATAGTAATAAATATAATTCTTATTATATCTACCTTAATTTTTTGTATAATTAATTTTAAAAATGAAAAGAAATATCTGTATAAAATGCTTATGTTGATAGGTACATTCGTTATACAAACTGGAATAGTCGCAGGATTTATTTTAAAACAGAATGTTACTGAAATTGCAGTTGTTTCTGAAGTTTTATATTTAATTTATTTCATATATAAGATAAATACTCTATATAAAGTAACCTGTAAATAATCTTGTGTAAGAATACATTCAATTCTATTCTATTTAATATATTAAAAAAATCTTCTTTGTAGGGTCAGCTGCTACATTGCGACCATTAATGACTTTGAAGAATGATGCAAATCTTATATGTCAACGCTTTATGTTATTTTTACGAATGTAAGGTTTTAGTTAAAATCGTACATTCGTTTATGACATAATTTACGAATAATATTCAGTATGTCCGAAATCTCTTAATATAACATTTATTATATTTTAGGCTCAACAGTTTTAAATATAAATCTTAATGTCATTATTACTGATGCAAGCTTATATTTTATCTCAATTGGCACTGTGCTACTATCAATCATGAAATCTAAAACACACTGAGTTGGAATTTCGGCAAATTTTGCAATGGTATCAGCACTAATCTTATGTACTTCAATTAGAACTTCTAAAAATGCTTTAAACTTAAAATCTGGTTCCTCCTTTGGAATAGTGTCTAACATCATTATTAAATTAGTAAAAGAAGAACGTTCTGCAAACCCAATTGGTTCTTCAATTTTATGTCCATCGCTCTTTACTCCCAACAAATGTGATAGACATTCTGTGCTCATTCCATAATCCTTTATCAGAGTATCTATCATTTCTTCTATATCTTTGCCTGTAATTGCATGAATTTCATTATCTTTAGTCAATGTATCTAATGTTTCTTCTATCTCTTTATCTGTAATTGCCTGAATTTCATTTATCATTACTATCACCTCTTAAATCTAATTCATATTTTTTTACGGTTACGACACAAAACGTTTATTTAATTATACTATTGTTACCGTAAATTGGATATAAAAAAGAATGTATGATTTTAACCAAAAAATTAAATGGTTACATAAGAATTTAAAACTTGAAATTATAAGAACAATCTAAACATTTTGTTATTATTTTTGCAATATGCAGTACCAATAGTATTATGCACACTCACAAATGGTTTAACTTGATACCCAAGCTATTAACTCTATTAGGGTTAACCTTATCCCTAATAGTTATTGTACCATCGGCTGCTATTGCCCTTATACATATCATAAACATAAGTGTCTACTAATTCAGAGGTAGTGATTATGATTAAAAAGAATATCAAGTAACTACCATTACATTTCATCTAAAAGGCAAATTGTATAACTCACCATTTTTTAATGGTAAACGAATACTTGGAACAATAGAAATCGAAGGTAACAAATATACCATTGATTTAGGTAAAAGCAATTTATCTCATTTTATTGGATCATCAAGTTTTGGAGATAATGACTTTATTGCAAGACTTTCTGATGATTTCGAGTCAATTGATATGATTGGAGTGAGTCAACCTTCAATGATAATATTCGCTCCCGCTAAAAATAAGGAAAATTATTTAATTGTACAAAAAAAATTACACGTTAAAACAATTTCAACCTTAAAATAGTGAAAACAAAATCTAAATTTGCTTTTTTAATTAATACAAAAGTTATAATACGTCAGACTTTTCTTATATCATGTCACAATAACGTACCAAAAGAGTACTAATATTTTACACAATTTGAGTATTTAAATTTGGAAAGGAGACTTAATGTGGATATAATCGAAACAATTTATAAAAGAAGAAGTATAAGGAACTATTTGGATAAGAAAGTTGAAAAAGATACGATTATGACTTTATTGAAAGCTGCAGAGGCGTTGGCAAAACAACGTCAACATTAAATTTAGGGGTAGCTCTTACAGAACTTGGCATGAAAGTATTAATGATAGATCTGGATCCACAAGCCAGTTTAACAATTTCAACAGGTCTTGAGCCTGAAAATTTAGAAAAAACAATTTTGATGATGTGGATATAAGGAAATTAATTTTATTTAATGAACTTCTCTATTTCGTACCATCTACCATAGACCTTTCTGCCGCAGAAATGGAACTAGTATCTGAGGTAGGTCGAGATTTCAAATTAAGGGATGCACTTGACCCCGTGAAAGCAGATTTTGACTATATATTAATCGACTGCCCTCCTTCCCTTGGGCTCCTAACTATTATTGCATTAGCTGCATGTGATGTTGTAATTGTACCTATGTCACCGGAGTATCTTACATTAAGAGGCTTCAATTTGCTTGAAAAAACCATGACTAAGGTAAAAAGATTAAATAAAAAGCTTACCTTAATGGGAATATTAATAACTTTATACGACAATAGAACAACACACCACAAAGATGTAGTAGCAGAGCTTAGAAATAGTTATCCTGTTTTTAATTCCATGATAAAAAAATCAATAAAATTTCCAGATGCAGTTTTAGCTGGACAACCTATTATGACCTTTGATAGAAAATTCGAAGGATCTATTTCCTATCAAGAATTAGCTAAGGAGTTTATAGCATGGGACGCAACAAAATAAGCTTAGCCGATAAGATGAAAAAAGTAAATGAACTTCAGTCACAATGAGTAAAAAAAGGACAAGGTGCAGATTCATTTTTAAAGAGTACCATTGCTAGTCAAAAAATTGAAAACACTGGTAATAGTACGGATATAGTAACGGGCACGTACACGTCACCGTGTACAGACACAGATGCAAATACGGACAGGTCACAAGCTACAGTTATAAATACGGATTCGGTATTTAATCCTGAACTAGTTTTTTATTTTTGGGTTTCTAAGGTTTCTGGGTATAAAGACTTTCTTAATATCATTGCATACTTGGGTCTCGCCAACATTTCTCTAAATCACACCAACTAGAATCAAAAAATAGCCTACTTTTTGTGACAGCCTGCATAAACGAATGGTATAATATTCCTATGAGTTACGTCACATTCGTATTTTATTGTGTAATATTGAGGAGGAATTATATTGAATAACCTATTACAGGAAGCACAAGTTATAAATAAAGACTCGGTTTCACTTAATTCTTATGAAGATATGGCTGAATATTATTTTGAATATGTAGATGCTAAGCCATTCAATGCCTACTATGAGAGACCTGCAACTATATCATTACTTGGAGAAGTTAAAGGCAAGAAGGTTTTGGATGCAGGTTGTGCGGCAGGCTGGTATACTAAATGGTTATTGGAAAAGGGCGCAAGTGTAATAGCATTAGATTTCAGTCCAAACATGATAGAGATGACTAAAAAAAGAGTTGGAAAAAAGGCTGAAATTATAAGGGCTGATTTAAATGATCCATTAAATTTTATTGAAGATGAATCTTTAGATATTGTTTTGTCATCATTGACACTTCATTATATTAAAAATTGGGATGTAGTAATGAGTGAATTTAATAGAATACTAGAGAATGATGGACAACTTATTATATCTATTCATCATCCGTTTATGGATTTTACAGCATTTAATAGAGAGAATTACTTCTTAACAGAATTATTAGATGATGAATGGAATACTAATAATGGAAAGGTAAAAGTACAATTTTATAGAAGGCCGTTAAGTAAGATTATCACCTCTATTATTGATGCAGGATTTATAATAGAGCAAATATTAGAGCCTATGCCGATTGAACAATTTAAAATCGAACTACCTAACGTATATGATAAATTAACTAAGAAACCTCAATTTTTATTTATAAAAGCAAGGAAATATAAAGTTTAGATTTGTTGATACATACTTTTCTTTTTAGGCGTCACAAACAATAAAAGTTTGTGGCGTTTTTACTTGTGACGACTTATGAAACTGTCACGACACATCAATAAATTTGAATGCACAATAGAGGACTCTAAATAGTCTCTTTTCTTTGCACTATTGTTACGGAGTTGGTAAAATACATTATTTAAAATATGTAAAAAAATAAATAATAAGTAATTAATGGTTTTAATATATATTTTTAATAGAAAAGAGGATATTTTGTATGAATATAGAATTATATAAACATAGCTAAATTAAATTTTAGATGGCCATCTAATATAGGGGAGAAAATTTTATGTTGAAAAAATTTAGTAAAAAATTGTTAATGGGTTTAGTATGCTCAAGTCTAGTAATTTTTACTTCTGTGCCTGCATTTGCAAGTACAAAAGAAGCTACAAGTGTAAAGGCACTTTTTACAGCTAGATCAGCAAATGGGGACACATTAGTGGACGAAGCTCCGATTTCTGTGGGGGTTTGGAGCGGAATAGCATCGTTTAATGTAAATGTACCTGATTCTGATAAAAGACATTTCAAGGTAACATCGAGTATCCCTGTTAGAGTTGAAATATCTTCTGCGGATGGGTCAACTCGTTATGATTCAGGTGAGCCGATGCTTAATCCAACGGTAGCACGGAATTTTTGTCCTAATAAAGACTATAGGGTAATGATTTTTACTAAAAATGAAGCAAATGCCAATGTAACAGTAGGTATGTCAAAACGAGGAGAAAATATTTCTGCGATTAACATAGCTGATTCCCCAGTCAAAGAAACAAGTGAATTATGGGGACAAGCAACTGAAATGTATTATATTGGATTTCAAAAACCCGGAACATATAGGTTTACAGTATTATCTGAAGTAATCAACAATAAAGGTTATGGACTTAATTTGACTGGTCTTAATGCAACGTTATCACCTACTGGAGGACACAGTGAGTTTAACATGGAGAGTGGTACTACGTTTACATCTGATATTGTTATATCTACACCAACACCGTCAATATACCAGTGGAACTTAATGCTTTATAATAATAATAATTTAGGTTCACATGGACCTTACACTGTTACAATTGAAAAATTAAACTAGAAATTAATATTTATAATATACTCAACGATCACCTACTAAAAGTAGGTGGTCGTTGAGTATATTATTTAAACAATGCTGACCAGATTGCAGCGATTATTGATGATTTATTACTCATGGCTAATCAATAA
Organism: Clostridium sp. FP2; assembly: GCF_011065955.2. Lineage (NCBI taxonomy): Bacteria > Bacillati > Bacillota > Clostridia > Eubacteriales > Clostridiaceae > Clostridium > Clostridium sp. FP2. Next base: position 125,230 of record NZ_JAAMNI020000002.1, on the reverse strand, counting down.
AATTATTAGCATAATGTGAAGTTAAGTTGCTTCGCAACCTTCATCTTAGACGTCACAAACAATAAAGCTTTGTGACGTTTTTGCTTGTGATAAACCAGGGAAATATGTTGAATTTAAAATAGTAGTATCCTAATCTTTATTTTTATGTTATATTATGGTATTATTAAGACGGAATCATAAGAATTTGTATATTAAATTAAAAATTTATATAGAATCGGAGGGCGACCTTAATTGAAAAATTCGAAAAAATTACTAAAACAAATTCTCATTGTTTTAGTAATTGTCCTGGTAACTGCAGGTATAATTTATATGTATCCCAAAGATATTGATAAATCCTATCAAGGGTGTGTATATTTACATGAAAATAAAAAAGTAACTACCATTACATTTCATCTAAAAGGCAAATTGTATAACTCACCATTTTTTAATGGTAAACGAATACTTGGAACAATAGAAATCCAAGGTAATAAATATACTATTGATTTAGGTAAAAGCAATTTATCTCATTTTATTGGATCATCAAGTTTTGGAGATAATGACTTTATTGCAAGACTTTCTGATGATTTCGAGTCAATTGATATGATTGGAGTGAGTCAACCTTCAATGATAATATTCGCTCCCGCTAAAAATAAGGAAGATTATTTAATTGTACAAAAAAAATTACATGTTAAAACAATTTCAACCTTAAAGTAGTGAAAACAAAATCTAAATTTGCTTTTTTAATTAATACAAAAGTTATAATACGTCAGACTTTTCTTATATCATGTCACAATAACGTAGCAAAAGAGTACTAATATTTTACACAATTTGAGTATTTAAATTTGGAAAGGAGACTTAATGTGGATATAATCGAAACAATTTATAAAAGAAGAAGTATAAGGACCTATTTGGATAAGCAAGTTGAAATAAATATGATTATGACTTTATTAAAAGCTGCTACAGCAGCACCCACGGCAGCAAATTGTCAGACATGGGAGTTTATAGTTATTGATGATGCAGAGAAACTTTCAGAAATGAAAGAGCAATTAATTTTTGCAAGGTACAATGCACCTGTTGCTATTGTTGTGTGTGGGAATATGAAGTTAGCATTTAAAGGCCCAGGTAAAGAAATGTGGGTTCAAGATTGCAGTGCAGCAATAGAGAACATTTTAATCGCTGCAACAAGTATTGGACTTTGTTCAGTTTGGATAGGTGTATACCCTATTGAAAGTAATATAAAGCCAGTAAAAAAAATACTCAATATCCCAGAGCATGTTACTCCTCTTGGTATTGTATATGTTGGATATTCAGCAGAGGAAAAAGAAGCGAGAACGAGATTAGATGAAAAAAGAGTATATTGGCAGGAATATGAACCTAGTCGTAAGCATAGGACAAAGGATAAGCCCATTAAAGGTCATTATTAGAGGGTTTAGAGTGGTCTTGGTGGTAATCAACAGTTAAATTTCAAAAATATCTTTGATTTTTAACATGGATATAATATAAAGGAAGGTTAATTCGCAACCTTCTTATAATACCAACTAAAGAGTATACTCTTATTGTGTGGTATTATACGCTACAGTATGATTTCTATAATCCTATCTACAACAGTATCCCATGGCCTTGATTCAATCACTTTAATCCCTAATTTCCCACAGGTATCCACTAGCCAATCTCCATACTCAGCACTGGTATCCGCTCTGAAATGTTGCAATTTGCCACCCTCTCTGGCAAGATAATTTTGCACAATTTGATTTTTATCAGGCTCATATATATAGATAGATTTTACCTTTGGATTTTCAAAAGATACCGCAAATTCAGGGTGTATAAAATCTCCCTCAATAATGACGGGTACATCAGCTTCAATGTGATTGTCAACAATTGCCTTTAATCCGGGAATCATTTCTTTGCTTACGTCAATAAGCCACTTTACATTGCCGCTTACACCGATATCCATCCAGTTTATGCCGGTACTCCAATAATGAATTGCCGGAAGAATCTCTCTCGTTGTCATTGCTTTTACAGCTTGGCAAATATCATCCACTTCCATGACATTCACGTTATAAAAATGAGCCAGTTTATAGGCAACACTTGATTTACCCATACCTGAAGCACCGCCTATAAACAAAACCGTCCAATTTCTATCTCTGTTCAATTTATCACCCTCATTCCTATCAGTATTTAGCACATAGTACATAAATAACCTATGCATCGCACAATAAAATACCAATCCGACTTAACTTTTAAGAATATTATACCATTAGATACTATTTTTACAAATACTCTCTACTATCTCGGCACATTTTCTTATAGAATAACCATTTATCATACAGCCTTTATCTAAAATCATACATTCACTTTTCCATACCCCAATTTACAGTAATAATGGTATAATTAAATAAATTGTTGCGTCGTAACTGTAAAAAAATGTGACATATAAATGGTATAAACAATTCAATAAACAGGAATTTTACGCTTAAAAATATCACCATCCGTTTGCCGGAGGGGCTTATCATGGGGCTACTCGGCCCCTGCGGTTTCTTATGCTCACAATATTATTGGTGTTTTGATTATGAATGGGAAAATGGCTCTTACATATCATAGCATGGAGAATGGCAACGGTGCAGACAAAAATTTCTTTGATAGAGGTATTGAAAACCTCATATTGTAGGCCAGACGCAAAGATGCAGAACTTAAAAGAGAAAAATGAAATAACAGCAAGTAAAATCAAGCAGTAATCTCTCTATTTCTTTATAATGAATGTAGGGTGATTGAAACGAGGTGAACAGACGAATGTACGAGTGGAAGAAGCAAATTCAAATAATCGTTGATGAAATTGACAATGGTATTAAAAATTATAATGATGAAGCCTTGACACTACGCTTTCTTTCTCGCAGGTTGGGTTATTCTGAATTTTATACAACGAGAAAATTCAAAGAAATATCGGGTATGCAATTTAGGGATTATCTGCGGCATAGGAAATTAGCCTTTGCACTAAAAGAGGTTCGGGATAGTGAAAAAAGCCTTTTGGATATTGCTTTTAATTATAGTTTTTCATCACATGAAGCTTTTACCAGAGCTTTCAAGGGAACATATGGTGTAACTCCAAGTGAATACCGAAAAAAGCCTAAGCCTGTCGTTCTTCGTACAAAAATAAACCCTTTCGACCGCTACTTTTTAGGATTGGGAGAGATTGGTATGATGAAATCTACAGATGATGTTAAAATTTATTTTGTAACCATTCCCGCACACAAATTTTTGCACATTAAAAACTATGAGAGTAATGGGTATTGGGATTTTTGGCAAAAACAAAGTCTTATTCCGGGACAGGACTGTGAAACAATTTGCGGCTTACTCGATAGTATCAAGGGCAAATTGGATGACGATGGTGGAAGCGAATCTAACGGCAGCAGCGGTCAGATTATGGCGTACATTAACGACCCGGACGGCAGACTCTGCGATTGGGGTATTCCTCGCACAGAGTGTTACGGTACACGTCTTCCTTTTGATTATAAAGGAGAAATACCCCCACAAATGCTTATGATTGATGTTCCCGAAGCCGAGTATATTGTTTTTGAACATGGGCCATTTGATTATGAGCAGGAAAATCGTAGTGTAGAAGAAAAAATTGAAAAGGCAATGGCAACTTTTGATTTTGCAGGCACTGGCTACTGCTTTGATACTTCCACCGGTAGAATAATTTACTTTTATTATAATCCGGAACGGTTTTTTAAGTATATCAGACCAGTGCGAAAGTAAATAAAATGGACTGCCTATCCACTATTGTTTCTAACGAGAAAACCAAACAGGAAATAACAAATTCCAATTTGTAGGGTTTGAATAACATAGTTTTATCTTAAGTTATGTCGCATCTTTCATCTATGCCGTCTCAAGTACCCCTCTATCATTAGATGCGGGTGGGGGGGAATATTAACAATGGACTATTAACAATAATTATTTCGATTGTAATTATGTTAATATCTAAAGTATCTTAAACCGTATCTTTCACGACATCCATTGTTTATTAATAGTTTCAGTTTACCTTTAACTTTTCTTTATTTTTCTTAGATATATGCATGCAACCTAAATAGACTGAGACTATACATGTATATATAATTACTATTAGTATTTGTTTATTTATTTTTATATAATCTAAAAAAAGTGTAGATAATATACATGATGATATAAAAAATATTATTTGTATTATAGACTGTTTCATAGAGGCCTCCCAATGTAATTTAAAACTATTTTACCTTTACCTATAGTAACATAGTGTAATTAGTTATGCTAGCAAAATTAAACATATATGTTTAGAATACTCATTATCCCAACACTTTATTTTAACTTGTATTAATTTAAGCAGGTTATTCTGACTTATGTTTAAAGTTTACGACTTTAGTACCCATTGGACTTGTTAGTATAGTTATTGTTTCTATGCCTCTTGGAGGGTTATGTGGTTCAGTAAAAGTTTCTAATTGTACTGTTATTTCATATTCAAGTTCTTCTGGCGTTTTTTTTATACTTAATATTTTTGTACCCCATAAGTCATATTGTTGAAAGTGACCATAATATTTATCTATTGCATGGGAGATATAGGGGTTTAAAAGAGACAATAGACTGCCTATGTATAGTTCTTGTTGATTAGTATCATTTACTTGCTTGGCATAAGGATTATTATATGAACAAACATTTTTTGAATTAAAACTTATTAATACTATTAGTAATAATGAAATAATTGCTTTTTTCATAAAATCAACTCCTTGTATTATAGTTTGTGTAAGAAGTATTGTTTTATTAGTAATTCATACTAATCACATTATTGCAAAACTGCGATTTATGAACAATCCTATCTTGTTGTGAATTAATGATTATTTATATAATTTGGAGGTGTAAAATGATAGGGTTATTAAGAGGAACTGTTTTGCTGGAACCGTAAAATTTCCATATGGTGTAATGTACTATTTTTATATTAGCTTGTGAGGTGAAATAATATATGAAAATCAGAGTGTATCAATCAGATGATTGTAAAGAAATCATTGAGTTGTTTTATAATACTGTCCATAGCATAAATGTAAAAGATTATACAGAGGCACAGCTTGATGTGTGGGCAACAAAAACAATTGACCGCATTGCTTGGGATAAATCTCTGTCAGAACATTATACTGTTGTTACTGAAATAACTGGCATAATTGTTGGTTTTGGTGATATTGATAATACCGGATATTTGGATAGGTTGTTTATTCACAAGGATTATCAAGGTAAGGGAATCGCAACTGCAATTACAACTGAGCTTGAAGCCTATGCTTTTAAAAAGACCCTCAATTTGATTCTAACCCATGCATCTATTACGGCAAAACCCTTCTTTGAAAAATGTGGTTATCATGTTTTAAAGAAACAAGTTGTTGAAAGAAGCGGACAAAGACTAACGAATTTTGTGATGCAAAAGCAGCTCGTAAAATGATCATTATTCTTGGTAAATTAATTATAAAGTTGAGTCACAACATTCGTATTTTGCGTCACAACGGTCTTAAAATATAACTTATTAATGGGGTAGTGCTCGCAAAACGCGGAAAATATACATTAAGACAGTTATTACCAAAAAAAACTTTTATCAAAACATTCTGAGTTAGAATGAATACCTAATAGTTCTAACTCGAAAAAGTATATAACATCAGTGTAAAGTATTGATATAACTAGGGTTTAATCACTAAATGATAAAGCTCTTATTTTTTGCTCAAAACCAGTTAGTTAAAGTACAATTATAGTATTGATAATACTAACTAAGCTAGGGATAACCATGGCAAATGATAAAATAAAAAAAGGAAGCAAAACAGTAGATCCAATAAAAAGTAAAAGAGAAATTCAGGCAGTAAAAAATTATCTATCCGGAAAAAATTTAAGAGATTATACTATATTTTTGTAGGTATAAATTCAGCTCTAAGGGTAAGCGATGTTGTAAAATTAAAATGGGAGAATAGAAATGTTGGCGAGACCCCTTATAAAAACCACATCATCTATTCAAAGAGGATGACAGTGCCAAGTTATGACTCATATTTTGAGCTCATACCGGCAATCGGAGAAGATATTACTGTGGCGAATCCTGAATTAAAATGTACTGTTCCTGCGTATTGCTTCATCAAATATATTGACAATGAATACAAAGATAAAGATATTAACATTGAATTCTGCGAAGCGGTAGAAATGTAATGGGTTCCATTTTGAAGTGCTTTTACTGAAATATAATTAACATTATCATATGAAATCACGCTAATATAATAAGCTATTAATCTACTATTTATACAAGAAAACACAGGCTAAAAACCTGTGTTTTCTTTGAGTTTAATTTAATATGAGCCGATGTTAGGTGTAAGTAATTATATTGCAAATAGATTTTATATATTATGTTATAATTTCTAATATCTAAATCTTATGTTATAATTACTATATAATTGTAAAATATGGACAAGTGAAGATTATAAATAATGTGAAAAGGAGTATTTGAATGAAAAATAGAAATGAATTATTGAAAACTTACATTCCAATTGCAATTTTTGGATTTCTATGCTTAACAAGTGGAGGTTTGAATAATGTTGTTGGCTTAAGATTAACTATTCTTTTTTCAATATTGTATTTATTTATTGAAAACAAAAGGAACAAAGGAAAAATGGAAGACATCGGTTTTATTCCAAAAAACGTCTTATCTGATATAAAAAAATATTGGTGGTTAATTTTGATTCCTGTTGTTTCGGGTATTGTATCAGTTAGTTTGCTTAAATTTGTCCTACCAGAGTTCTACTTGTCTGTTTTAGACAAAAAACCGATGTTATCATTTGATAAATCGTTTTTACAGATACCTAAATTATTGATTTTAGCATTTGCTGAGGAAATAGCATTTAGAGGTTTTTTCCAGACTAAGCTTTGCAATATTATAAAACCAATTTGGGCTATCATCATTACTTCATTATTTTTTGCTATAGGAAATTTTTCGGCTGGCTCCATTTCAGCTCTTATTATTTATATCTTGTTTTTTATTTTTATAGATAATATTATTTATGGCGTGATTTATCAAAAAACTAAGAATATTTACTCGTGTACTATTTCACATTTTTTAGCAAATGTCATTGGGACATTTATTCTTTTATTTATTTGATTAAACATAAGGAGTATGAGAAAACTCTGCATTAAGTTGAAATATAAGAGATAATATTCCCCAAATCCTGCCTTCTTCATTTTTAGGGAATATGTTTAAAATATATTTTAGAGTAATTAAAACACCGATATATTCAAAGAACTCTTTTAATATATCGGTGTTTTGGTAATATATTTTTCTTATACGACAATAGAGTAGCAGACCACAAAGATGTAGTTTCAGAGCTTAAAAGAGTTATCCTGTTTTTCATTACATGATAAAAAATGGACAAGAATTAGGTGCATTTTTCAATAGTACCATTGATGGTAAAATCATTGAAAACACTGATAATGTCACAGATGTAATTGAAGCCACGTACACGTTACCGTTAATGGGCACGAGTACGTTTTTTTTTGCTTTAGACAAGTTTGCTGACTGCTACTAATAATAAATAGAGATATGAATGTTGCGATGCCTTAATAGAATGTTATATTAAATGGCAGTGCGTAAGATTGTCGAAATCTTACTTTTGGACCAGGAGCATTAAAAGAGCTTGTAAATTATTTATGTCGCCTCAGTAAAAAATGGTTAAGGATGTGCTTCAAGTTGAAATACTGTATCACAATTAAGATTCTGAATATTTTTATCAGGAGAATTAAATTAACTAATAGTTAATTTTTATGAATAAAAGATGAAAATGCTTCAATTGTTTAAATTATATAGATTTGATATCATTTAATTAACAAAGTCCTAAGTTAATTAAATGTATGAATAAATGGAGGAGTTAACTTTATGAGAATAAGTGAGGTTATTAGAAATTATAGAAAAAAGGAAAATCTTACTCAAGAGCAAGTTGCTAATTATTTAAATATAAGCGCACCAGCAGTAAATAAATGGGAAAGTGGAATATCATGCCCAGATATAGCACTGTTAGCACCTCTTGCACGTGTTTTAAAAATTGATGTTAATACTTTATTAGCATTTAATGAGGAATTAACAGATGTAGAAGTAAAAAAGCTTACAAAAGAGGTAGGTGAAATGGCATCAAAAGAGGGATTTCAAAAAGCTTTTGAAAAGGCCAGTGATTTAATTAAACAATATCCAAGTTGTGATGAGTTAACATATTGGATATCAGTAGTATTAAGGATATATTTATTGGGGCCTCAAATTGAGGAAAAAGATAAATATGAAAGAAAAATAATTGCTTGGCTTGAACTTGTATCAGGAAGCAGTAAAGTAAAGACAGCTTCTATGGCAAAATTAGAATTATCAGCAATGTATAGGGCGAAAAAAGAGTATAAAAAATCTCAAGAAGCATTAGATAAAATTCCAGAAGTAAAGGTGGATAAAAAAATCCAACAGGCATTATTATTTGAAAGTAGCGGAAAAACTGATGAGGCTTATGGCGCCTATGAAGGTATATTAAGGGAAAATGCTCATGAAACATTTGCTGCTTTATCTTTAATAATACAGATGTTATACAAAGAAAAGAAATTTAGTGAAGCAGAAGAATACATAGAGCGTGCTAAAAAGGTTGCTGAAGTATTTGATTTAGGAGCATACCATAAATATCAATTAGATTTATCTTTAGCAAGAGAAAAACAGGATAAAGAAAAAGCTATTGAAATGATTATAAATATGGTGAATGAAGCAAGTAGCATGGATATTTCTATGAAGTCAAAGCTTTATAAGCATATGAAATTTAATGTAACCAACAGTTGGAGTAAAGATAAATATGAAAGATTAGTAAAAGGGGGATTTAAAGAAGATAAAACCCTTGATTTTGTCAAAAATGATCCTAGGATAAATTTTCTGTTGGAATAAGACTAAGTTGGCAAAAAGAGTTATCCTATTTTTCTTTCCATGATGAAAAATGCACAAGGTTCAGATGCATTTTTCAAAAATGCCATTGATGATAAAAGCATTGAAAACACTGATAATAGTACGGATGTAACCACGGTCACGTACACGTTACCGTAGATAGGCACGAGTATGTTCTTTACTTTAGACAAATTTACTAACTTCTACTAATACTAAGTAGAAAGATAAATGTTGCGGTGCCTTAATAGAATTTAGCATGTAACTCCCACTTATAGAAGTATGAGCCTTTCCTTTTGAAATGTCGTTAAAACTTCTAAATTTATAAACGATAAAAACGATTATTCTCATTATATGTAAATCCAAATTTTTTATAAAAATTATAAAGGTCACCTTTTGCTATTAGACCAATAAATGCTTCCTCTAAGCAATTTATTCTGATATATTCCATTATTTTTTCCATAATTCTAATACCAATTTTTTGTTTCTGAAATTTTGGTGATACCATTATATCGTGAACATAAAAAACTGTTGTTCCATCTCCTACAACTCTTCCAAATCCAACAAGGGAACCTTCACATTCAACACATAAACAATAGCATGAATTGCTTATTCCTTTTCTGGTGACTTCTATATCTAATGTCCCCCAACCAACTTCTTTCCTTAATTTAATATATTGATTTGTATCTGGTAATTTCTCAATGAGTACAATATGCTTCATAAATTTCCCTCCAAGGTAATACATTATTTTACCAATCCGACGTAACTCTTAGGAATATTATACCATTATGTGCTTTATATGAAAACTGTCACACTAAGTATATATAACGTGCAAATTGTTTTTACAACTAAAGTAAAATCAAGGTCAATTTTTATTTCTAGATGGTATATTTAATATTATTTTTTTAATTTTAAACTTATAGAGGTTCTCTGCCTCTATAAGTTAGTATTATTGTATCTACAAATGCTATCGTGATAGCGCCAAAATATATGTTAATACATATATTTACAAAGTAAATTTTGTAAACCTATGTAGGAATTCGGAAACGATTAATATAAAAAATAACTACATGACAAATATTCCCCATAAGTCCCTTTAGCACTTTTGTCACATCAAATAGTGCCAGTACAAAAGGTATAATTTTGTGACAACTTGTATAATTGAATGGTATAATATTCCTGGAAGTTACGTCAAATTGGTAAATTCTATGCAATAAATATATTAAGGAGTAGATAATTATGAGTGAGATTTTCGATATTTATTATAATGACATTGATATCATCAAGGACCTTTGGGAAAAGAACAGGTTGTATCATGATGATAGTTCAGAATACTTTAAAGAATCATATCGATCTATTCGCTTTGATGAAAGAATAAAAGCTTTTTCTATGTTTAATAAAGATACAATGAAGATAACTGTGGCTAAAAACAATGATAAATATATAGGATATTGTATATCAACCATGGTGGATGGAACGGGAGAGCTTCAATCGATTGGAGCCTAAAATGATATCAATCCAGCTCACACTGGTTATTTCAATGTTTATATTTCAGCAATTACCCTGCAAGGAATTCCCGAAAATCCACTGGTATTTATAGGGAAAGTATATACTGTAAATGATTTGCTTGATGCTTCTTTTAATAATAGGTCTAAATTATCAAGATTTTCAATAATAAATACCCCTCTGTCTGCGCAGTACTGATCAGTACGTGGGTGAGCAGGTCCTTTCTTTACTCCACTCATATCTACTCCTATAAAATTCACTCCTTTATCAATGAGGTAATCTATTAGTTCATCGGATAACTCATAAAGTGTTGAAAAATATTCTTTTGTACCATATCCATGTTTTTCTAAAATTCCAGAATAAAATATTACAAAATCATTTTTTCTACAGTACTTAAATCTAAATCTTCTACTTTTACTTCGCCAGTTTTAATATTGCTTATATTAAATACTCGACCTTTTTTATAATGTTCTCTATAGAAAATTCTTTGTTCATAGCATCAAAATGCGTACCTACGTGATTAGTCCTTTCAGGATCCCCCTCCACTTCTCCCAACGATGCTAATATTTTCTCTAATACTTTTTTTCTAATTTAAAACTTAAATCAATTTTCATGCTAAAACCTCCACTAAAATATATTTATTTTCATCAAGATTACAATAACACAATATTGTTTCCTTAGAAACTAACTATAAAAGGAGTTTGAAATTATGAAAATGGATTATGAAAAAATAGAGATAAATATAATAATGAGTAAAATGGTAACCTTAATTAATTATTTAACTAATTATGAAAGTAGTCATAAAAAATTATTAGGAGATTTGTTGACTGAACATTATCATAAAGATTTTTAAATAAAAACTTAATGCTTTCAGAATTTCATGTAATTGATTTTATTGGAAAAAGATTTAATAAAAGGAGCTCATTTAGATAATAATAAAAAAGAAACTTACTATACACTAACAACCCAAGGAAAAGAAGCTTTTGAAATACATGAAAAACTCCATAAAATAGAAAATGAAAAATTTGTAAAAATATTCAATAGATATGATAATGAAAAATTAAATACTATTAACAGTTTTTTAGATGATTTAATAAATCAACTTTAAAAATAGGAGCTATAAGGAGAGCAGGCATCAAAACGCGAAATTTATACTCTAAGGCCTGCTCGCCTTTAAGCAGTTCCAAATGTTACTCTCCTTCCTTCCTCCGGAATTACCCGTTATCTTCAGTACCATGAAAGTAGTAGGCTTCCTACTGGCATTTGCGTTTCTTGCTTCTTCAGTTTGTACTGCATACTTTTCATTTTTAAAAGACCAAATAGGATCTCTTCCGCAGGAGATGATTTAACTCACAAATAAATGTTGCTTTCCACGTACATGAACGTTTCTGCCACATCATTTACTAACTTTTCGAAGCTCAATACCATTCACTGTTCTCACAAATATTAGGCGTAAGTATTGTTTTCTAAAATTCTTCTTTTTCAAGAATTTTAAATATTTCTATTGGAGTTTTATCTTTTAAATCTTTAGCATTGTAACTATATATAACTTAATAGATTATTTTACTTCTTGGAAGTAAGTAAGATTGTCCAAAGCTTCCTTTAGGACCAGGAGCAGTAAAAAAGCTTGTGCCACATCAACTTTTCGCATGAAGTGTGAAGGAGAAGATCTGGACTAGCCTTTGACTGCGACTGATTATTAGGAATACCCAGAAAAAGACCTCGAAGCCCTACCCACAAACCCTTGAGGATTTGGGTGAATTAGTTTCTTAAGACTATTTTACTTACTGTTTACGAAACTATAAGCTACATTACATTCTAAATCAATATAATCTTTTATCTAAAATCATACATTCACTTTTCCATAACCCAATTTACGGTAATAATGGTATAATTAAATAAATTATTACGTCGTAACTGTAGAAAATAGTGAAGCAATAATTATATAATCTTGAGTGGATGAACAGGAGATATTTAAATAGGGATAACATAGCCATTCTAGCTAGTGATAGTATTAATAAATTGGAGGTAGTATATGACTTGGATACCATTTCTGTGTTTAGGAGCAGGTTTATTGCTTGGTATAAGGAAATTGTCGGATAATGTATTAAAACTTGTGGACTGGATAATTAACATTGCTTTGATTGTATTAATGCTTACAATAGGTATGAATATTGGAATAAATGATTCTGTAATGCTTAATTTAGGGACAATCGGTATTAATTGTGCAGTCATCGCTATAAGCGCTATAGCCTTTAGTGTAGCATTAGTGTTACTTGTAGAGAAAACAATTTTGCCGCTTGATATACTTAGAGAAAAACTTTATGCAGAAAACCTTAATGTAAACAAAGAAGTTGATATTGATAAAGAAAAAGAAAAAAAGACATCGCCTTTAGTTTGGATAATGCCTATTAGTATTGTTGCAGGAATTATTGTAGGATATTTCTTGTTGTCGGATAAACAGGTTGGCCTATTAGGTTATACTTTAATGTGGTCACTTATTTTTCTTTATATTGGTGTTGGCATTAGTCTCGGAACTAATCGTAAAGTATTTGGTTATATAAAGATATTAGGCCTTAAAGTTGTATATATTTCAATTGCAATATTTGTTGGAAGCATATTAGGCGGTTTATTATCAGGATTAGTATTACATGTTCCCATACATATCTCTGTAATTTCTGCTAGTGGAATGAGCTATTATAGCATTACAGGCGCATACATGACCCAAGGGTATGGAATAAAAGCTGGTACATATGGTTTTGTAGTAAACGTAATGCGAGAATTTTTTACCGTACTTCTTTTGCCGTTGTTAATTCGAATCAGTAAAGGCAGTCCAATCGCAGGTGGTGCAGCAGGAAATATGGATACTATGTTAGTTCCAGTAACTAAGTTTGTTGGTGCAGAGTTAGGACTTGTAGCTTTGATTACTGGTGTAATACTTACATTTGCTGTTCCATTTATCTTGCCATTTCTTTATGGAATACTATGAACATAATATGTAGATGTATTAATTCACAGTCTTCATATTTTGCGTCACAACGGTATACTGTATCACAAGTAAAATTCTGAATATTTTTATTAGTAGAATTAAATTAACTAATAGTTAATTTTTATGAATAAAAGATGAAAATCCTTCAATTGTTTAAATTATATAGCTTTGATATCATTTAATTAACGAAGTCCTAAGTTAATTAAATGTACAAATAAATGGAGAAGTTAATTTTATGAGAATAAGTGAGGTTATTAGAAATTATAGAAAAAAGGAATTATAAGCATATGAAATTTAATGTAACCAACAGTTGGGGTAAAGGTTACCGCGGATAGGCACGAGTATGTTTTTTACTTTAGACAAATTTACTAACTTCTACTAATACTAAGTAGAAAGATAAATGTTGCGGTGCCTTAATAGAATTTTATATTAAATTACAGTGAGTAAGATTGTCCGAAGCTTCCTTTTGGACCAGGAACAGGGGTATAGGTAGTAATGGAACAGTAATCAGCTATAAATATGTAAATATATGGTTACAATAAACCTAACGTGTTCACAGCAAGCGTTTGATAATACCAATTATTTAATATGAACCTTCGAAAATACAAAAAATAATATATTAAACAAGAGCATTTCTACTCTTGTTGATGAACAATAAAAGAAAAATGCGTCTTATTATGCATTATAACCAATACTTATTACTTTATTACAATGAGGACAAATATAAATAACAGTGGAGGTAAAAAAACCTTTATATAATCGTTCTATTGTATCCAATTGCTTCTCGCAATATGGGCATAAAGGTATTTTGTCTACATCAACAATTTTAATTTTTGCCATATTCTCACCCCTTTTTATTATATTTAGATATTAAATTACTATTTCACAATTGTTCAACAATTTAAGAATAATGTGTATCTAAAAAACAATATAGCTAGTTACTGCTACAGAATATGTTGCACTTTTCTTTTAAGTCACATAGAAACAATAACACATCGTTTCTGTTGTTATATCACTATTATGTATAATGCAGTAAATGAATTTGTTTTTAACACCCTATTATTCAATCTTGAAAGGTCATCGTTCATATAACAAATATCAGTAGTTAGTTCGCGAATTTCTACAATCATGCAACAATTTTAAGCTAATTATACCATTATGTACCATACATTACTATATCTTATAGCTGGTGAATTATAAGATATTTATCGGTTTTATGTCTTAGCGTGGGTTTTGTGGGAAATGTAGCTCTACCCATATACTCTTTAAAAAGGTACACCTCTACGGCTGGCAATTGGTTTTAACATCAAACTATAGTTTGAAATGTATGTAGATAGGCTGTATTAGTTTGTAAAAATGGTGTTTAATGGTATGATGTTTCTAGTGATAAAGCGCAACTGTAAAAAAATGCGAAGTTTTTAAATAATATATTATAAAGATTTATATTATTAACTTTTTATGTTATAGTATATTTGTAAATATTGAAAGGAGTGGTTGCCAGTGATTAAGATAATTAATATGTTAGAATTTAAATATATAACTACTCCAAATATGGTCTTTTAATGTAGTTTTGATGTGTAGCTGGAATAATATTAAAGTTATGACTTCATAATATACAGATAGATTCATTTACCTTGGTGTAGTTAAAAAAGCTATTTCAGGGTATTTTTATGCCCAAATTTTGATTTTATGGAGGCATAGTAAAAATGAATTATGGATTAATTAAAAGAAATGAAATTAAAGAAGCAAGAAGGTTAATAAATTACAATTTAGAAACAGAAAGATTAAAGTTATTGCCATTACAGTCACATCACCTTGCGTTATCAGTAGAGGATTATGGAGAAATGCAAAGTGATTTGGGATTAAGAGTCACTAATATAATTCTTGACGAAGAAATGCAATACGCCATGAAAGTAAGGTTAAGAAAAGTACTTGAGGATGTTGAAAATTATTTATGGTTAACTAATTGGGCTATAGTCCATAAAGAAGAAAATCAAATAATTGGTTTTATAATGCTTAAAGGCTATCCTAATGAAATTGGTGAGGTAATTGTTGGATATGTCATTGAAGAAAAGTATAGAAGAAATGGATATGCTACTGAAGCATTAAAAGGATTAACTGAATGGATTTTTGAAAATCCCAAAGCACTGTGTGTGATTGCAGATACAGAAAAGACAAATATACCTTCACATAAAGTGTTAGAAAATGTAGGTGCTATCAAATATAAGGAAACTGATGAATTAATATGGTGGAAAATCGAAAACAAAAATTGAGAATATACAAATGAATAATATATGATAAGTGAACAATATTCATATATTATTCACCAACCCAAAAGGCAGCAATGCCTTTTTTTCTTTTTCTTAAGATTGATGATAAACAGGTATTAAAATTTTGAATACATTTTTTTACATGCTTATAGCCGTTTTTAGTTCCGTTACTACCCGAACAGTGAAAGAGCTTGTGCCACATCAGATTTTCGCATGAAGGAGAAAATCTGATGTGGACTAGCCTTTGATTGCGGCTCCAATTTACGGTAATAATGATATCATTAAATAAGTTATTTATATCGTAACTTTAGAATATTATGAATTAACAATAAAAGATATTAAGTTCTCTGTTTTTTCAAATGATGAATTAATATTTAAGGCATCATTAAATAATTTATAGGCATGTCCATCATTCTCTTTAAGCCAATGTAAAGATTTTTTTGGACCTAGATACCATAAGCCTTTTATACCAAAATATATTGTCAAACTATCTACTAACATCCAATGATATCTAAAATCACCTTCAACATCACCCTTTTTTGCCCTATTTAGCATTTTCATCAACCAACTTTTATGAAAATTTATCTCTTCTAACATAAGCTTTTTTGCACCCTCATTAAAAAGTTTATCTATATTCGCTAATAATTTGGCACATAAGTCTTTTTTATCTAAAAGAATTTTTCCACCTTTAATATGGAGTAGTTCTTCTTCTTTTGTCATCATATTTGTATTATACATCCATGCATCAAGTTGCCTTCCATTAATTATAGTAGTATCATTTTTTTTAAGGACATTATCACAAAAACAAATAATGTCTATATCGCTTTCATCTGTATAAGTATCATTAACAAACGAGCCATATAATATTATTGAATGGCAGTTATATTGTTCCTTCAAATAGTTCTTTATATTTTCAAGTATACTTTTTTTCATAAATTAATCTCTCCTTTAATTTTGTTAATTAATGATATTAAAGAAATTGATTTTTATGGTTCTATCTGCATTTATAATCCTCCTTTTATAAGAATATATATTTAAATTTAATTTTTTAAATATTAGATTGTTTCATTATATTCTACGATTGTTCATCAATCGTAGTTTTATAATTGAAACGATTTATGAAGGTTACGTCTTACCCTTTATTTTTACTTTCCTATAGATAAGTTGCAAAAATAAAATCAAAGTAATAGAAAAACCTATAATATCAACCACCGTATCATATTTGTGATAGTGATATGTTAATGCCTGTTGCATAGACATAAACCATAGAAACAACAGAATTAACAACAATATCGTATTCATTAGTATATATATAGTTTTTCTTGTATAAAAACTATATATTATAAGAAATAAAACTAACAAACAAGATATTACTACACTACCCTTGTAAGATATTTCAACAGGTATATCACTTGCAACTACCATTTCATATACCCATATTATTAGTATGAACGCACTTAAACCTAAGCCAATAAAAATATCCATTATTTTGTTCATGCGCACTTAAACACTCCTTTCCCTTATTATTAATTATTTTAAAGATAATGAAAGATAAAGTACCATTGTAACGCACTTAAAGAATATTGTGTAATAAATTTGCTGTACTTTATGCACTATACCAACCGCACTTGATTTCACAAATTCTATGGGATGCTGTGTTTTTTTACAGTCTCTTCAATTGAAATCCAGAAATTATGATACTGGTACAATATCATAATCAAATGGAAATTGTTCAACTTCTTTTAGTTGAAAGTTTACTTTATATCCTATTCCATCTTTATAGAAAAATCCTTCCTTAAGTTCAATTTTTACATAACACATATTTTCATCATTTTCATTATTATGTGCGAAATACCAAGGCTCAAAGACTTTAATTAAATTTTCTCTTATCGCTCTATTTTCTAATAATAACGGATGACCAATATTATAAGCATTTCCACTGAAACGATATAAATTATTGCATAGTGAAACTTGACTATTATCTTTCAATTCTTGAACCTTTTGTGACTTTGAATATGTAACTACATAAAATGAACCATCCTCAAAAAAGGTGTCAACAAATCGAACTGATGGTGTATTACCTTTCACTGTAGCCATTGCAAATTGATAATCCTTTGCAAATAATTCATTCATAGTCTGTAAAGCCTTTTCATAAGTATCCATTTTTAATCCCCCTACAAATTCATATTTTTTATTGTTAATAAATATTCTTTACTTCACCATAGATTACCAATCCGACGTAACTCTTAGGAATATTATACCATTATGTGCTTTATATGAAAACTGTCACACTAAGTATATATAACGTGCAAATTGTTTTTACAATTAAAGCAAAATCAAGGTCAATTTTTATTTCTTGATGGTATATTTAATATTATTTTTTTAGTTTTAAACTTATAGAGGGTCTCTGCCTCTATAACTAATATTATTGTATCTACAAATGCTATTGTGATAGCGCCAAATTTTCCGACAAAATATATGTTAATGCATATACTTCCAAAGTGAATTTCATAAACCTATGTAGGAATTCGGAAACTATTAATGTAAAAAACAACCACATGACAAATATTCCCCATAAGTCCCTTTAGCACTTTTGTCACATCAAATAGTGCCAGTACAAAAGGTATAATTTTATGGCAACTTGCATAAACGAATGGTATAATATTCCTGGAAGTTACGTCAAATTGGTAAATTATATGTAATAAATATATTAAGGAGTAGATAATTATGAGTGAGATTTACGATATTTCTTATAATGACATTTATATCATCAAGGACCTTTGGGAAAAGAACAGGTTGTATCATGAGGATAGTTCAGAATACTTTAAAGAATCATATCGCTCTATTCGCTTTGATGAAAGAATAAAGGCTTTTTCTATGTTTAATAAAGATACAATGAAAATAACTGTGGCTAAAAACAATGATAAATATATAGGATATTGTATATCAACCATAGTGAATGAAACGGGAGAACTTCAATCGCTGCATGTTGGTGAGAGTAATCGAGGTACTGGAGTTGGCGGGCAACTTGCATCCCAACACATAGAATGGATGAAGGAAATGAATTGTAAAGTGATTGGAGTAACTGTGTCCCAGGAGAATGAATCAACCATATGTTTTTATAAGAAGCTTGGATTTTATCCTAATACCTTATATATGCAACAAAAATAGAAAAGTTATAAATGAATTATTTATTTGTTTAGAATGGTGAGGGTTTTAAGCCCTGGATTATTTGTATTAGAACTGATGTATATAAGAAAGAAATCAAACCAATTCATAATATTCTTCTTATACAACAATAGAGTAGCAGACCACAAAGGTGTAGTTTCAGAGCTTAAAAAGAGTTATCCTATTTTTCATTCCATGATAAAAAATAGACAAGATTCATATGCGTTTTTTAACAGTACCATTGATGGTGAAAGCATTGAAAACACTGATAATAGTACGGATATAATTACGAGCACGTACACGTTACCGTTTATAGGCACGAGTATGTTATTTTTTTTGCTTTAAACAAGTTTACTGACTGCTACTAATACTAAATAGAAAGATGAATCTTGCGGTATCTTAATAGAATGTTATATTAAATGACAGTGAGTAAGATTGTCCAAAGCTTCCTTTCGGACCAGGAGCCGTGAAAGCGAAAATCTGATGTGGACTAGCCTTTGACTGCGACTCCAATTTACGATAATAATGCTATAATTAAATAAAGGTTTTATGTCTTCTCAGTATAATATTACGAAATAACGCTTATTCATGTGTTTAACATGGATAAGCGTTATTTATGTTACTTAAAAAAATTACAGATAAAAATTTTCGTAAAGCTAGCTTTACATTTACCACATTTTGATGTATGATTTTAATGTAATGTTAACTTTACATTAAAAGAGGTGTTGCTATGAAAAATCGTATAAAGGAATTAAGGGAGGGGCGAAACTTAACACAAGAAGATTTAGCAAAATTATTAGAAACTTCAAGACAAACTATAATATCGCTAGAAAAAGAAAAATATAATCCCTCCATTATGCTCGCTTACAAAATATCAAAAGTATTTAATAAAATAATCGAAGAAATATTTATCTTTGAATAGGAGGTCTATAAAAATGGAAAATAAAAAGAAAACTGAGTCAATAATTATAGGGGCTGGAGTATTTGCAATGTTATTTATAGGCAAAGGAATTTTCGCTTTTGTTACTAAAAAGAATGGCTATTGGGTTCTGCTTGTTATAGGTATCCTATCGCTTTTGTACCTTATATATTTATTGAAGAGAACAAAAGGTAATTTAAACGAAAGGTATGAAGATGAAAGAAAGAAACTTATAAGCGAAAAATCTTCAAGCATTAGTTACAGTATACTTTTTGCAGTTACTCTTATATTTAGTCAACTAATAAATGCAAACAAGATTATTGTTACTACTTATGATGCACTTATGATAATTTTGGGTATTGCACTAATAATAAAACCTATTGCTTATTTGATTTATAAATATAAATATTAATGACGTAAATTAGGATGTACGATTTTATTTGAAACATTACATTCACATTTTCGAATGAAGCCTTGAATTTTTAAATTTAATTTTAATTTCATGGCTACCATCCGTAACACTCCCATCCTCTTAAGATTGGAGATGCCAGCTGATACAGTTATCTAAGACTCAGATTACTATCGTATTCCTCATAATCAAACTCTGCCTGAGTCTAAGCATCTCTTAATGCTATGCATTTTATTTCTAATATTTAACGATAAAATATGTCCTCTTTTGTAATATGAATAAATGCTTAATAACGCTAACAGACTAATTATTATTATTTCTGCAATTATGCATTGACCAGTAACCATGCTCGTATTTATATCTTTGAAATACACTATAAAAACTGAAGCTATTGAAATAAAATAATTCCATAAAACATGTGAAATGAAAGTATATACCACACTTTTTGTCATTACATATATAATTGATAGAAAAATAGACATAACTAGAGTTGCAATAAATCGAGATATACTACTAAAATGATAAAGCCCAAATACTATTGAGGTTAATATAATAAAAATTTTTATATCTTCTTTTTTCTTAACAAAAATTTTATATGCAGTATATCTGAAAAAGATCTCCTCTGCTGCTACTCCAATAGCTACTATAATTATAAAAGCTAATATATCCAAACTACTATTTGTATAAACGTTGTTATCAGAAGCTACAGTTTTGATAAAATAGCCAATGGATTTTGTTTTATCAGGATTAATCATAAAACTTATGTAGTATATTAAAATATT
The DNA here is from genome assembly GCF_011065955.2 of Clostridium sp. FP2. NCBI lineage: Bacteria > Bacillati > Bacillota > Clostridia > Eubacteriales > Clostridiaceae > Clostridium > Clostridium sp. FP2. The sequence goes on along the minus strand of NZ_JAAMNI020000002.1, from coordinate 104,264 downwards.
AATGAGTGCAAAAACTGAAGAAAAAAACATTGTAATCAGTAAATTATCCATACAATCGCATTTACTAAGCTTAATCTCTTTAAATAATCCACTATAGTTAACATTGAAAAGTATTTTTCCTATTAATACAAATGATATTAATAATACAAGTACTGAAAATAATTGTCCTAATAAATTCATGCCAAAGAAATTGTGTATTAACCCCACAGCTAACGATACTAGCATACATAAACAACTTAGAAAAAATGCTGTAATTATGGGTGCACCTTTATCTTTCCTGTTATTTAGAAAATCCCCTATTTTCATTTTATACCTCCTAATATTTTACTTTGATTTTATATTTGAATATTATTATTTTTTAATTTTTCACAAAACACCTGAAAAACATCACTTAATTTCACTTCAGTTCTATTCCAAAATTTTTCAATATTATTACTTTCTTTAAAAAATTTTTTTAATTAACTATTTTTATATCGAGAACACAAATATATATTAGAATAATGATAATTTTCCATGAAAAGGTATTTATTTCAGTTTCAGCAATGTGCGAGCAGCTATTAATAATAGATTCATATAAAAATAGTTATTATTGTTTGGATGTGAAAAATTATATAATCCTCTCACTGTAAACGCAGAGAAAATAATTAGCGAAATTATTAAGGATAACTTTTTAACTTTATTGCTGATATATACTAAATCTCCTTTTTATGTTTATAATGTATCATATTATTTGACATTTTGATATAATAAATTGTAAAAAATGGGTGAATAAAAAATTTATTTGCAAAGTATTGTTGTGTTAAGCAACATGATTATAAAGATTTTGGTTGTGGTTGTGGTTGTGCTTGTTTAGCAACAATATGGATTGAAATATCCAATAGTCTATATGCTTTTAAATTCCACAGTTCTCGTATTACTGCTAATAATAACGTGCTAAATTTCTTGAAGAGGAGTGAAAAAATGAAAAATTTTTATAACGGGTTACTTGTTTTTATTATAGGACTTACATTATCAATTTTTATTGGTAGCATTTTAGGAAATAATCAAGACGCTATTGTTGGTGTATTATCAGGGTTGATAGTCTCTGTAATATATCTTTCAGCAATTATATATGTTTCTTGTAGAAGAAAGATTTAGTATGGATTCCTCAATTAGGGGTACGGCAAGGGTACACCCGACATACGTGTAAAACCCGGCCACATAATGGAAGTAATACCCATCATATGGCTATATCTTGTTTCATAGGTATTGAAACAGCCAATGCACAGATCTCCAGTCTTTAATCCAGATGCAATATAGTGAAAATTCGGTTCTGCTTATATAATGACCTTAACATAACTTTTGGAGGATTAAGTATGCTTGATTATATTTCGGTACAGCAGGTAGCCGATAAATGGGGTATTTTAGAACGCAGGGTACAGAAACTTTGCGAGGAAAATCAAATAGCTGGGGCTGTCCGTTTTGGAGATGCGCGGGCAATCCCCAAAAGTACAGATAATCCTGTGGATGCAAGGAAGAAGCTCAAAAGTGATAAATGATGGAGGTCATGGTATGCAAAATAATATTTTGATTATTGATGATGACATAGAACTATGTCAATTACTTAAAAAATGTGTAGAATAATAATACGTATATAACCACGAGCACGTACACGTTACCGTAAATAGGAACGAGTACGTTTTTTTGCTTTAGAGAAGTTTACTGACTGCTACTAATACTAAATAGAAAGAAAGCCTTTGACTGCGACTCAAATTTACGGTAATAATGATATAATTAAATAAATTATTTATGTCGTAACTTATGAAAAAGGTGAATTATTACTTGAATTTTTCTGGTGATAATGCTCTCATATTTAAAATATAACCACATTTTGTACATACCTCTGCACTCACTTCTGAACCATTCATAATTTTGAAAAATGCGTCAATAGGATATATTTTTGCATTAATATCAAGTTTAGCTTGTGCAATTTTTTCACAACCACATTCTGGACATTTCTTTTCTTGTTCCATTATCTTATCCTCCTTAATTTATCTACACTATATTTCTGTAATATTTACTTACATAAGATACTACTATTCAGAAAAATTAATTATTATAACAACGTCAGAATAAATTACCAATCCGACGTAAGCCCTAGGAAAATTATATGCTTTATATGAGAACTGTCACACTAAGTATAGATAACGTGCAAATTGTTTTTACAATTAAATCATCACCTGCGCAGCTGTTTATCTTCTTCGGAGCTGCAATATTAACGACTTCAGAAGGAGATTTACCCCCTTGTAGACCTCTGGAGCAGATAACAATTCTCAATTGCTATCCTCCCACTGAAGTTTTCTTTTTATTTCTTAATGGTATATTTAATATTATTTTTTTAAGTTTAAACTTATAGTATCTAAAAATGCTATTGTGATAGCGCCAAGATTTCCGACGAAATATATGTTAATACATATATTCCCAAAGTAAGTTTTATAAACCCATGTAGGAATGCGGAAACAATTAATATAAAAAACAGCTACATGACAATAATTATCTTTAAATATTGCCACATAAGTCCCTTTAGCACTTTTGTCACATCAAATAATGCCAACACAAAAGATATACTTTTTGTGACAACTTGCATAAATGAATGGTATAATATCCCTGGGAGTTGCGTCAGATTAGAATTAGACAAAGCGCTTAGATATAGGTATAAATAAATTAGTATTGTTATGGTAGCATGAGAAAGATTAGGTTCCAACATGGGGTTATTAAAAATATTGATTGTTTTTCTTGTTGCAATTCCTGTTTTAAGTCTTATTATCCAATATTTAATTAAAACAAATAGGATAAAGCCAAGCAAAGTATCAAGGCTATTTCATGATGATGATGAAACTTTCATTAAATCTTGGAAAAAAGTAAAAGAAAAAGGAATATTGAGATATACTATTAAAATTATTATTTGTTACACCATTATGATGGGTATAATTGGCATAGTTTTTATATTAAACAAACTTAGCATGTACGGATATGAACAAAGCCAAACAGTGTTTGTTGCTTTGATAATGGGTGCTATCTTTGGTTTAATAAATTCTCTAATTGGATGGGTTATAAATAGTGATAGGTATAGCAAATTAAAAAATTTTAAATGTTAGTTCATAGTATTCTTCTTATATGACAATAGAACAACATACCACAAATCTGTAGTTGCAGAGCTTAAAAAGAGTTATCCTGTTTTTCATTGCATGATGATAAAATGGACAAGGTTTAGGTGCATTTTCAAGATTATAATTGATAGTAAAAGCATTGAAAACACAGATAATAGTATAATTAAATAAATGTTTTATGTCGTCTCAGTAAAAAAAGTGCGAACTGAAGATTATAAATATAAGGTGGTGCAAAACATGAAAGTAAGAAAAACGGTTAAAGAGGATATTGACCTCCTCATAAAGATTCGTATGGAATACCTGTTTGCAGAAAAAGGTGTGTCTTCTTCGGAAGAAGTGCAAGATATTAGAACGAGGTTAGAAGAATATTTTACTCAACACCTTAACAAGGGATTTATTGCTATCATTGCCGAAAATGAAAATGAAGTATTAGCAACTGCATTTATGTCAATCGTGGAAAGACCTCCGTTAATAGCGTTTTCATCATATCTTGTCGGTACGGTATACAATGTTTTTACATACCCTCAACATAGAGGAAAAGGCATTGCTACGAAAGTTATGACTGAACTTTTATCAGAAGCAAAGCTATTAGGCGTTGCGGCAGTTGATTTAATGGCGACTGAAAAAGGGAAACCATTATATGAAAATCTTGGATTTCGAGTATCAAATTATACATCAATGAATAAGTTCCTCTAACTCCCGCAAAATAAGCATAATCAGAAGTTATATTAATTCACAATATTCTTAAATTTTGCGTCACAACGGTCTTAAAATATAACTAGTCGATGTTATGATAATAACTATGATTTTAATTATACTTTCACTAATAATGGCGTATTTAGGTCTTATTATAGCAGGGCTGTTTGGGAATGGTGGGGGTTTTAAGCCCTGGATTATTTGTATTAGAACTGATGTATATAAAAAAGGAATCAAACTAATTCATAATATTCTTCTTATAAGACAATAGAACAACATACCACAAATCTGTAGTTGCAGGTTTATTTTCAAGAGTACCATTGATGGTAAAAGCATTGAACACACTGATAATAGTACATATATACCCACGGGTACGTACACGTTACTGTGAATAGGCACGAGTACGTTATTTTTGCTTTGAACAAGTTTACTGACTTCTACTAATACTAAGTAGAAAGATGAATGTTGCAGTACCTTAATAAATTAAATGGCAGTGAATGAGAAAATCTGATGTGGACTAGCCTTTGATTGCGACTCCAATTTACAGTAATAATGTTATAATTAAATAAAGGTTTTATGTCGTCTCAGTATAATATGGCAAATTAGTATATGTAAAAAAGGAGTGTATTTTATGAAAGATTTATTTTTATCTATGCCAAGCAAAGAATATAAAAAGAGTTTTGAAGATTATGTTATAGCATATAAAAATGCAAATGATAATTATTATTTTACTAAATATAAAAAAGGAATGGAAGATTTTAATGAATATGTAGACGATTTATACAAGTATTCTAGAGGAATAGATTTACCTAAAGGATGGGTTATAACCTCAACATTTTGGTTAATTGATAATAATGAAGTTGTTGGAGTAGTAAGAGTTAGGCATCACGATGTAGGTACAGATGGTCATATAGGCTATGATATATCACCAGATTATAGAAAAAAAAGCTATGGTACTCAAATTCTAAAATTAGCATTAGTTGAAGCAGAAAAAATTGGTATAAAAGAGGTAATGGTTACTTGTAACATAGATAATGCATTTTCAAGAAAAATTATTGAAAAAAATAATGGTAAATTATTAGGGACTATTTTTGATGAAGAGGAAGATGAAAACCTATATAAATATAGTATTAGCAAATCTAATGACAAATAATAAAATACTGATTTAAGAGTAACAACATAATTATAATTTCGGAATATTCTTAAAGTGTAAAGTAAAACTAATTTCAATTTACATAGAATTAAGAAAAAATTCTATGTATTACAATAGAAGGTGGTGAGTGTATGCAAAAAGGTCTATACAAATCTTCTACAAATATATTAGCAGATGGAGTTTGTGGTGGTATTGCAGAACGTTTTGAAATTAAGTCAGTATGGGTTAGGTTAGCTTTTATCTCCGTAACATTATTATTCGCATTATTAGGAGCCGGGTCAGGGCTCATATGTTATATAGTGTGTGACATAATAATGCCAAAAAAACAACCATAGTGTCACTGCTATAGATAACATTATTAGCGATGATATTAAAGATGGTAAAACATATAAAAAATTAGGAAGAATAAAGATGGCAAAACACCGCTCAAAGTTTAAACTAATATGCATTAATTATTCGCAATTTTCTTAAGTTGCGTCGCAACTGTAAAAAATGACGAAATAAATTAGGGGAGGATTATGATGAACATTTCCGTTGACGAACTATTAAACATTGAAGAATTAGATACAAGGGCCATATTTGAAGGGGTTAAGTACCCTTGGGAAGCCCTTACAAAAATTAAGAATTTCATTTTTGAATACGCAAAAAATCTGCCAGGCGATTTTGAAAGAATAGAGGAATTTGTTTGGGTTGGCAAAGGTACTACTATCGAAAAAGGTGTTCTTATAAAAGGCCCAGCGATTATCGGTTACAATTGCGAAATCAGGTATTCCGCTTACATTAGAGAAAATGTTATCATTGGTAATGATGTTGTAGTTGGAAACTCAACTGAAATTAAAAATTCAATCCTCTTTAATAAAGTGCAGGTTCCGCATTATAATTATGTTGGTGATTCAATATTAGGGTATAAAGCCCATTTGGGGGCAGGTGTAATAATCTCCAATTTAAAGTCCGATGGAACATTAGTAAAAGTAAAATATGGTACAGATAATATTGAAACTGGTTTAAGAAAATTTGGTGCAATTGTAGGCGATTTATCGGAAGTAGGATGTAATTCAGTTTTAAACCCAGGGACGATAATAGGAAAAGATAGTATTGTTTATCCATTAAGTTCTGTAAGAGGTTATATTCCAGAGAAGAGTATTTTGAAAAATAATGGTGAAATTGTAGAGAGAAAATAAAGTCAAGGAATACAGGAGCCAAAAACAAGAAGCTGTTCGATAATTTTTTATTGTATAATGGGGTTGATTCGTGGAAGTAAATATTGTGATTTTTCTGTAACTGATGATGATGTTGAACTTTCATATAAACTGTGGCCAATAATAAAGGGCATTATAATGACTAATATTGAGAATGGACAACACATCATTATTGAAGAGTGCTATTTACCGCCTGCGCATATTAGGGATTTTGAGCCTGAATATTTAGAACAAAAGGACTGTTATGATTATATGAACCGAGATAATTTTATTAAACTCCATTCTCAAATCAAAGAACTCTGTAGAACGAATAATGCGAAGTTTTTTGAAATCAATAATGATTATGTAGGAGAAATGACTAATGTACACAATTGGATTGATTAACAAGTAGAAGCAAAGTGGCAGTTGCATTTTTCAACAGTACCATTGATGGTAAGCATTGAAACCACTGATAATAGTACGGATATAAACACAAGCACGTACACGTTACCGTGAATAGGCACGAGTACGTTATTTGTACTTTGGACAAGTTTACTTACTGTTGCGGTATTTTAATAGGTTATTTTACTCCTTATCAGTGCCTAAATTTAATACGTAAATCAACCTTTATTAAAGCCCAAGCAATGATTGATATCAAGCAACAACCAAGCCAGACAAAGGATGAGATACCTATTCTTCTTAGATACCTGGGGGGACCGTTTTCATTACTGCTACCTATAATTATATCTTTGCTACCCTTCTCTGTGGTAAGCTGCTTGCTCGTAGCTCCAATACCCTCCTCAACAGCTTCACCTTGAAAATCACTCGGGTATATGTATTCTATATTTTCCAACTTAAAATTATCATTAAGTGGACTAGCCATTGCTACATATACAAGCTTTTTTTTAGATTTATTAAATACTGTACTAATATCTTTATTTATTTACAATTTTTCTCACCTCATAATTACGTAATAGCATAAACTACTATATACTGTAAAGTAGTTTATGCTATATAATTTCACAATAAAAAAACACAGACTTATTAGTAGAATCGGGTGAATTAAAAATTGTTTGTATTCTATACAAACAATAAATTTAGTTCATATGATAATTTTCAAATTATAAATGCTGATTTTGAAACATATGATTTTGGGCACCATCAATTCGATTTTGTTTATTCAGCCGCGAAATTCCAGTGGATACTGGAGGAAATCAACTTTCCAAATGTTTATGATATATTAAAAAGCAATGGAACATTTACGATGATGTTAACTCTAACAGATGAAAAAAGTGCTAATGAATCATTATATTTGAAAATACAAGAAATAAATAGCTAATAGCATTCAAATAAGCCTGCAAATAATGTCTAAATAAATTGACAATAGCAATAATTGAATCTAAAATGTTGTTTATAGTAACTTATGGAAAGTGAGGTTTTTATAATGAATTCTATTTCTGCAGCAGAACTTGAACGTCAGATATTTGAACTTGAAGAAATAAGAGTAGTTATCAGAACTAATAAAACTACACAGTATGGTACCTATGATTACATACGTAAAGCAGCAAGTAATACCAGCATAACAGATTGGTACCTAACAAGATTAAAGCCTATCATTGGTGAGGATGAGGCTACAATAATTGATGGTAATGGGACTTCTCCCCACGGTAGGACAAACATTGAAACAGTTAGAAATAGTTACATACGATAAGGGGTGCTAAATATGAGTGATATAAACATATTATTAATGCAGCAAGAAGGATTACTCACAAAAATTAGAGAAATAGAAGCAACCTGTGAGGGTATTGATAACGAGGATAATGCAAAAATAATTTCTAAGCTCAATATAAAACATGCAAAGTTTTCAGCTGAAAAAATTAGTTTAAGTGTTAAGCTATCTAATTTAGAGGATGATTTAAATAGAATCAGTGAAGAAATCAGAGGTTTATCAGGTACAGGAGTAGATAGAATTCTGCAAGCAATAAAATCACAGCGTTGGTACTTTTTTAAGAATAAACCCAGGGTACTTATGGATAAAGATACAGGTATTCTATGGGCAAACCTAGATTATTTTGATTATGCTACAGTAAATAGATCTCATGAGGAAGCCTTAGAAATCACAAAAACCTTACAAATAGATGGTTATTCAAATTGGGACTTACCTACATATGATGAATTTAAGGATGCGGTATACACTAAAACATTTCCTTTAGGTAATAAAAAAAATTATACAATAAAAGATATGTATGGATTTCATTTAAATAAGGTCTCAGACGACAGCCACTCCATAAATTTAGCTGATTTAACTATGGGAAATTATAATGAGAAAATGGAACCGATTAATAAATCTATAATTACAATTGACTATAAAAACAATATATCCCCTACCAATCTTGTCTATACAGAAATAGAACGCTTACAATTTACACTTAACATTTTTGTGAATAATGAGCTTTGGCCTCTATTTAATGATGATGAAATAACACATCTTTATAAAAAAATTTACTTTGAAAAACCGGCCCTACTAAAAGATTTAAATGAACTACAAGCGCAAATTGATAGCTTACAACATGTAATCTTATTGTCTTCTACCTTTGATTATAATTCACTATTACTAAAATATGATATTAAGGCTATTGACAGCTCCATAATAAAATACCATAGGGCAGTGGTCTCTGTAATTGATGATTTTATGGACAAGCTCCATTATTACGAAGAAATAAAGAGTGAAATAATTCGTGACTTTAATGTGATCGGATTAAAGCTATCTAAAAAATATGATGAAAATCCTAATTTAAGTAAAGATGAAAATACACTCATTGAAAAAAGACAAATCTTTTTCAAAAATCACTTTGAACTTGGTATGAACTCTGTAAATTCTAAACTCCTTGCAATTAAAAGGCAAGCTCAGGATATAGAGGATAGACTTGAAGCGATAAATAGTGGAGATAATGGCCTGAAAGAACTTGCTATTTTAGAAAAAGAAGAGCGTGCTAGCTTTAATTTTATAGTAGAAAATGCTGCAACTATTATAAAAAATGCTCTCCTTAAAATAGAGTACTTTGAGGAAAATAGAAAGTTTGCCAGCAGTGCGGTAACTCTTTGGTATAGTTGGAGCGAGGATTATAAGGTGTTTAAATCTACACTAAAAGATGACTTTAAAAATACTTGTGAGGATGACAGTATAGAAAGTGAAATTTATAATGGTTGGTATGCTGATTGGCAAAAGAAGCGCTTTGTTGTAGAAGAAAGATTTTTACCCCTCATTTCTCGTGGGTTAAACGGCAGTTTAATTGATGTTATGGACAATGAGACAACTGTGAGCGAAAAGGTTATTGCACTACTGCAAGAATATAAAGTTGGAATAGACAAGTTTTATCTTGAAGAAAGAAAACATATCTATCAAAAATTTGCTTTCCAAGCTGGCGGAGATTTGCAAGAAAAATTTGAAGCGGAAAGTGAACTTTACAAGCTTGTTTCAAAGCTACAAAAGGATTTACAAGGTATTATATTTTCTCTTGAAAAATCAGAAGATAGACTTTTTTTACTTAAATGGGCAGAAAAACTGTTAGATTTACAAGTAGATGATATACTTGATTTTGTAAAAAATAAAGAGCTATCAAAAATTTCACTTAATGTTTTAACAGAATTTGCAGATTTGAAACGTAAAAATTTTGAAGTGTATATTTCGGATAGCAAAGCTTATAGCGAGGAACTTCAAAGGCGTGAAAAAGAGTATAACGCTCTTATCTTTAAAATGAGGAAAGAACTTATGAAATAGGTGAGCTAAAGGTTATAATTTAATAACTGTGAATATTTTGCTAATACATGCACATTGGGCAGATTTAGAAGTAAGCAGGTAGATCATTATTCAATGGGCTTATAAATGCTGGTAAACTACCACGACATGGAGGGAAAGATATGGGATTATTAGGTACAATAGGTGGCGCAATTAAAAGTATCTTTGGTGGAGGCACTAGTGGAGGAGGTAGAAGTACATCCTCCACTTCCTCTGAACCAGATAAAGTTAAAGTGGCTGAAATAGAGGCAGATACAAATTTACGTTTAGCAGGTATGGAAAATGAACGTATAGTACTTATGAACAACGCAAGACTTGAATTACTTGAATTTGAAACACAAAGCAATATTGCATTAGAGCAAGCAAAGGCAAAGGGTTTGAATTTTATGGCTCAAACAATTATTGCTATGCAAGACAGATTAACTGAAGTAGCGGAAAAAAGATTGCAAATTATAGAAAAATGTTCATTACAAATAATACGAGAAATAGACTCTTTTTATGATGAACTTGGAGATAAAATTAAGGCAGATGATGATATTTATAATACAGATAAACTACCCCAGCTATTATCTTTGCTTGAAAAATATGAAATAGGAACACCCTCCCATGACCTGTATAGGCGACGAATTGAAGATGATATGATGCTTCAAGCTAAACATTATACTATGCAAATTGATGTGGCATCAAAACGCCAAAGCCAAATTATAGCAGGATTTTTACAAAGCAAAGACCGCATTTTAGAGCAAACTGGGCAAAGCACTACTGAGATACTTAAAAACATTGCAAGCAGTTATGCACCAGTACGATCTTTAAATAGTGGAACCATTGACCAAGCGGTAATAGGTGAAAACAAAGTTAAGATGCTGAAAAGTGGTAATGTTTTATAATCCTAAATTCAACCACGGGCACGTACACGTAACTGTGTACATACACGAGTCCGACTACGGTAACGAACACATATATGGTCATGGGTACGGATTTGATGTTAAATAGTAATGAACAATTTGTAAGGTGTGTGTACATCTCATTCTGATACAAGGTTAAAAGATTTTAAAATTAGAGAAGTAATTTATATTTAATTATGTTAAATATTTGAAAAATTACATTGCTATGTTGTATAATTAAATACAAACACAATAGTATTTCATTATGCATTAGGATATATTATTCCTTTTATTCCTATGAATCTTTAATAGTATTCTTGACTTAATTTGTAAACTCAATGAAATATTTATTTTATTGCATAGGAAAAAATAAAAGATGAATGATTACAGAATTCTACGAATTACAAAGGAGTGATTTAATTGAAAAGGGCAGTAATTTTATTTCCAAAGTTTAATAACATTGATACTATTAACAATATAAGAGGAAAGTACGACCCACTTGCAAATTACATTGGACCTCATATTTCAATCGTTTTCCCATTTGAAAGTGATTTGACAATAAATGAATTAAAAGAGCATTTCAATAAGTCATTGAAAGGCATAAAAAAATTTAACATCATGCTTAATAACATTACAGGTGATTATAGAGATGGATATTTATTTCTTAATGTAAAGAAGGGGAATGATAATATTATTGAATTACATGATAAGTTATATAGTGGATTATTAGAAAAATTTATATTTAGAAAGGTAACATATTGTCCTCATTTAACTGTTGGCAGGGTGGTTGACCAGAAGGAATTTGATGGTGCAGTTGATGAATTAAATTGCCATAATGAAATTTATGAAACAGTAATTGATAAAGTATTTGTAGAAAATATTGGTTCGGATGAAAATTCAATAATTGAGTTTACATTTGATTTAGAATAAATTTTATAATGTTTATAAATTCGATAAAATATAGAATTTATTCTATGATTCTATCTCTTATTTTGCTTCCAAAAGTATTGTCTCTTTAATAATAAGATTTTTACAAATGGGTATATTTATTTTATAGAGTTCTCTTAGCTTGATGTCTATGTAGCGATACCCCTAGAAGATAAGATAAAAAAATAAATGTATTTCAACCACAAATAGTAAAAAAAAGCAAGATTCAGATGCATTTTTCAAGAGTACCATTGATAGTGAAAGCATTGAAAACACTGATAATAGTACATATATATTCACGGTCACGTACACGTTACCGTGAATATGCACGAGTACGTTATTTTTGCTTTGAATAAGTTTGCTGACTGCGACTCCAATTTACGATAATAATGCTATAATTAAATAAATGTTTTATGTCGTCTCAGTATAATATTGTGACAATGAGATTATTATTTATAGAGTACAAAAATTATGGAGGTATACATATGCAAGGCGTTGAGCGATATAAAGTCAGAGTATTAGCCATTGCGAAGAATGGAAAACAGAATTTGAAGATGCGAAAAAACAACTAATTAAAATTTTAGGAAATAATGTTGTTGATGTACAACACATGGGAAGTACCTCAATAAATGGAATTTATGCGAAGCCACTACTTGATATTGCAGTTGTTTTAAAATCTTTTGCAGAAATGAATGTAGAAGGAATGAAAAATGCAGGGTATAGCTATTGTGGTGCTCAAAATGAAGAAAAAGACAGGTATTTGTTTGTTTTAAGAGACGAAGGACAAATTTCATTAAGGCATATACATTGTTATGAACCTAATAATCTTGATTTTTATTATGTAACACATTTTAGAGACTATCTAAATTCACATGAAGAATATGCTAAAGAATATAGCAATTTAAAGAGGAAATTAGCCGAGAAGTATCCTGATGATAGAATTGCTTATACAAATGAAAAAGAAAAATTTGTAAAAATTATATATCAAAAGATAGATGCAGAGAGAGTGCAATAATGACAATGCAATTATGTCGCATTTTTCATAAACTACATCCTAAATAAATGTATAATTTTCCATAAAACATTACATTCATATTTTTGAATGAAGCCTTGATTTATATAGGTTGTTAAGCATTCAGTTAAATTTAACTAAGCAAATATAAAGTTGATTTTAACATATGGGGTAGCATACGCAAAAATGATATTTCCTACGCTAAGAAAAACACAATTCCATAAATTAAAACATTTTAATGGATAAGTTTGTAAATTAGATTGTTTTTATAAATTTCAAGTTTTAAATTCTTATGTAATCATGTAGTCTTTTGACTAAGAGCATAGGTTTATTTTTATATCCAATTTACGGTAATAATAGTACAATTAAATAAATATGAAACCTCATCAAGCAACATCATATTATGATGAAATTTATATTTGAAAATAGCTAATAGGAGATTTTATATGAATAATTTTTTATATGCATGTCCTTGTTGTGGATATAAGACACTATCAGAAAAACCCCCAGGTACTTATGAAATTTGTAGAGTATGTTATTGGGAAGATGATGGACTCCAATATGGTGACCCAGATTGTGAAGGGGGTGCTAATCAAGAATCATTAAGAGTTGCTCAAAAGAATTTTTCAAGTCAATTTGTTGATGAAAATGGTGAGGTTAAAAAATTCCCAAATTCAATAGATGGATATAATTATATAGGTGCAAAAGATGTCAGCAAAATTAGTCGTATGCCAATTTTTGAAATGATTAAAATTTTCATTGCAATAGAATATGATATTGCTAAGATTTTAGACATTTATACTGGAGTTTTGAAAGTAGATAATTCAAATTTCGTTTTTAGTTATGAAGATTTAAATCACTTTCTAACAAATGAAGAATTAAATAATTATTTTGTCTTAGCACAAAGAAATTATTACGAAAATTTTCCAAATGATGAAGGGAAATTTAATGAATTATTAAACTTAAACGATGAAGACGCAAAAATCAGAATGAAAGAAATCAAAACAATATTTGTTAATGAAGTAAGAAATAAATTTAGCAAATAAAATGTTATAGTGAACCAAAATAAAGAACATCTGAGCTTCAGATGTTCTTTCAGTTTTAAAATGTAAAACAATACATTAAATTAATCGGTAATATCTCTCCGTATCAAATACTTTTTACATTCTAATTTACAAAAATCATTAAACATTTTTGTATCTTTGACATTTAGTAGTCCAGAAACTGCAACTCCTAAATATATGACCATAATAATTATAAAAATGATTAGTAACGTTAAACTCACCTCCAAAATACTTGTATGATACAAGTATTTTATGTGCTAGTAAAAAAACAACATAATTATTGCACAATATTTGTATGACATAAATATTGTGCAATGATTATTAACAGCAGTTTAGATTAACTCTTTCAAATAATTTTTGAAAAATGTTTACAGCTATGTTCTTCATACCTCTATAAGTTATTCAAATTAACCCGTAACGTTACATATTTCATAGCGTATAATCATCTATCTCATCGCAACAACCTTTTAAATATTGTTGTGGGAAAAGGGTAGCGGATATGAAGTCCAAGAATTTAATACTCAGGAATGGAGTAAAAAAAACCATAGTGTGCAAATTTAAAAAGTATGACTATCTAGATCATAGCTTACTTGTCCATAGAAGGCTTTTAAGATTAAATAGGTACAAATCTATAATAACATGTAAAAACTACGAGGAGGCCTGCCAGAAGGGTTATAATTCTGGGTACTGCATGGATAATGAGTATTCCAAAAAATTTATAGCTCTAATTGAAGTAAATAAGAGATTTAAACAATAATGCTTTAGTTAATGGCCTAATTACCATAAGCGCAATAAAAAAGCTTCAGGGTATAATAGGAAAATCTATGTACTGCCTATTTGGACCGGAAATATTTATAATATACATATTTTTTTTCTGAAATAGTACGGTATAATATTATTATATTAGTCTAAATTTATAAGTTATCCACAGATTTCTTAAACCACAACAAAAACCTCCTGTAGTAGTTTAAGAAGGTTTAAAAAAGTTTAAAAGAGTTTAAACAGTTTCTTTTCAATCGGAGGCTTGGTATGACTGGCATGAACTGGCGTGTCCACAACAAAAACCTACTAATGTGCAACAAAAACCTACTAAACCACAACAAAAACCTACTAAACCACAACAAAAACCTACTAAACCACAACAAAAACCTACCTATTATCAGAAAATTATAACAATATATAATAAGCTTAGGAGGATTAAAGTAATGATAATAAAAGAAATTGTAAAAAGAGAAATTGTAAAGTCTAATAATCTAATTGAAGGTAGCTACAAACTAACAACATCTGAGAATAGGTTAATAGACCTTGCATTATCAAATCTTGAAGTTGTCATGTTAGATAAAAATTTATCGGCTGAAGATGTAAAGTCACTTATAAAACAAAAGGATTTTGAATTGCTTTATGTGTATGTTTCTGATTACAAAAAAGAATATAATATTAAAAACAATACGATATACGCTGAGCTCGTAGAGACTGCAAATAGGCTATATAACAGGAATATTATATATTTTGAAAACAATGATTTAATTAAGAAAAGATGGGTTATAACCTGTAAGATAGCTGAAGACAGAAATGCAGTTGCGCTCCAGTTTCATCCCGATTTAATTTCAGATTTATTAGTCTTTAAAAGTGATTACACAAGATTCGATTTTGATGTTAAGAAATATATAAGAAGTTATTATGCTTGTAGAATATACGAGTTATTAAAGCAGTATCAAACATTTGGTCAAAGAATATTTGAAGTGGGACAACTCAGATTTTTGCTCGGGATAGAGGATACTGAATATCCTCAGTACTCTAATTTTAAACAAAGAATTTTAAAACCTGCTGTAATTCAGATTAACAAAGTTACAGACTTATATATCGAAATGGATGACAGCCTGTACAAAGTGAATAAAAAAGTTGAGAAGATAAAATTTAAAATGGTAAAACAATCAGTAAACTTCAAAGGTAGGGAACAGATAAGCTTCTTTGATAATCCCGAGGCAGTTCCCGCAAAATACAATGAATACAACGTTGTGAAAGAGTTCAGAGATCTTTTAGGAGTTACAATAAGTCCTAAACAAATTGATAAACTTGTTGAAAAGGCATCTATTTCAATTAAAGAAAATCAGTTGGAGGCATCTATAAGACAGTACATAAAAGAAAAGAAATTAGTAATAGATGAGTATGGTAAGAAAAATGAGATAAAGTCTTATTTAGGTGCTATGATGAGCGCAATAGAAGGAAACTGGACTTTGACATATAAAAAGGCTAAGGGTGGTTTTAATGATTATGAACAAAGAGAATATGATTTTGATGAACTCGAAAAAAAGCTGCTAGGATGGGATATTACCTGTGATGATAAAGGTTCTCAAAGTACCTCATTTGGCGAAGTAGCCTCAGATAAAGAGTAACTGGGCAAAATCTTCGCATTTGTAGGACTCAATAATTTATACACAACAAAAACCTACCTATTCAGCCTCGGATTTGTATTTATTTGAATAGATGATGAAGTAAAAGGGTAGTTTTTTGTTATGTATGACTTGTTTTAATTTGAAAAGGTAGGTTTTTGTTGTGTTAAAATCAAAAAAAAAAGTAAGTTATTGTTATATATGATATAAAAGCGAGGAAACTGTTGTGGATAGAAATTTGTTGAATTTGTTTTTTTTGAATTTCGTATATCTAATTTCTTCTAATTCATCTATAAAATAAAAAACTACGCACATTTACTTAGGGGCATAGACTATTTCTATGCTTTTTTCGATTTTTCTGTATAATTATTGTTGCAACAAATAAATAATTGAATTGGAGAAAGAATATGATAAAGAAAAAAATAGCAAATATCCCTTTTGGACCGTACATTACAGTTTTAGCAGGAGCGATGATCAATGGGAAACCAAACTATGCCACAATTGGTGCATATGGCGTTGTAAGTGAAAAACCTGTATTGTATATTTCATTGAAAAATTCTCACTATACAACTTAAGGTGTAGTGGAAAGTGTTTTTTTTAGTGTGAATATACCATCCTCGGAATCTATTGAAAAAACTGATTTATGTGGGTGTGTATCTGGTAATAAAGTAGATAAATCAAATATTTTTGATTTTACAATGTTTATTGGAGAGATCGTTGCAGCATATGCAAATGAAGATTGTGTGGAAAATGGAAAGCCGAATGCTCTAAACTTAAGGCAACTACTGCACCATCTTTATTTCCGAGGAAAGAAAAAGCGGCTGCACTATAAAGATTTAGTATACTGAGTATAGGGGTAAAGTAATTATTTATTAATAATTTTAAACTAAATCTATAATTATTATGAAACATACTAATACAAACATAC
The DNA here is from genome assembly GCF_011065955.2 of Clostridium sp. FP2. Taxonomy (NCBI): domain Bacteria; kingdom Bacillati; phylum Bacillota; class Clostridia; order Eubacteriales; family Clostridiaceae; genus Clostridium; species Clostridium sp. FP2. The sequence continues at coordinate 87,081 of NZ_JAAMNI020000002.1, read as the reverse complement.
AAAAAAATATTAATTTTATGTAATGTTTATAAGGGTTGTTAAGCATTCTGTTAAATTTAACTAAACAAATATAAACTTGAATATGATACATTTAATAAAAACAACAATACTAGTATAATAATATGTTATCTTGAATGCCTTTCTTTTAAAAAATAATACGCATGGGCGTGTTTAAATATAAGTACTAGTATATGGCACCTATGTTATTAATTGTAAAATAACGTCTATAAACTAGATAAAATAAACGATTGTATTATTTTTTTTATACTATTGTAAAATTCATATCAGGAAGAAGTTTTAAGTGCAAAACAGGAGTTTTACAGCTTAAGGCTTCATTATGTTTAATTTCACAGTAATACTAAATTAAACATAATGCAACTATTTTCATAAACATTTGTTGCTTTATATTATATTTGTTTTTATTTTTAATATATTGTAAATAATGATAAAAAAAACTATAAATTAGTTTTAATATGCTTTATAATTATGATAAATTACTATAAAAAGTGTAGTTGAAAGGTGATCTATATGAAGTTCTTAACTCCAAGTGAAAAAATTAAAGAAACAAGAAAATTTTTAAAAATGAAGCAAGAGGATTTACAAGATGAAAATGTCTCTAGAGGCCTAATAAGCATGATAGAAACGGACCAAAGAGCACTAGCTAAAAATGTAGCAATAAAACTTGCTGAAAAATTTAAACAAAAAGCTAAGGAACTGGATATCAGGTTTGAAATAGATGAAAATTTTTTATTACGTTCCCCTGCAGAGGATGCTGAGCTATATTGTTTAAAAAAACTTGAAGGCTCCATTATAAATGAAGAAATCATTGAAATAGCCTGCAAGTTTAATCTATTAGAAATTAAGGCTTCTTTTTATAGTAAGAAAGGAGATTTTTATCTAGCTAGAAAAGATTATGATAATGCGTTTATTAACTATAATAACTCTATGTCTATTTATAATGATAATAAACAACATGAAATTATTCCACACCTTTACTTCCAAATGGGAATTTGTAAAGCAAGAGATTATAAGTACAATGATGCATTGTCGTATTTTGATATTTGTGAGCGTTATTCAGTGATGTACAAGGATACAAAGACACAAAAATTAGTTTTATATGATATAGCTTTATGCTATAAAAAAATTGATAAATTCGATTTAGCATTAAAAACTATTCAAAAGTATTTACTTTTTTCTAACAAAAAAGACAATTTTTATTTTTATGCTAATTTTCTTAAATCAAACTGCTATAAAGCTATTGGTAAATATGATATTGCTATAGAAATTTATAATTCCTTACGTGCAGAGCTTCCAAAACCTGAAGATCCTTTATTAGGATACATATATAATAACTTAGGGGTCCTATATTTAGATAAGGCTGATTTTAAAACCAGTTTGGAATGCTTTGAAAGGGCTGAAAAGATTAGGAATGCTGTTGATAAAAATAATTTATGTCATACACTTATAGATAAGTCAAAAGTCTTTTTTAGTCAACATTTTTATGCTGAGGCAATCAAAATAATAAATTTAGGTTTAATAAGTGCTGAAACTTATAAAGATTATGAATACTTATTGAAGGGTAATTATAGTCTTTTACATATATATGAAAGCATAGATGACATCTCAAATTTAAAAAAGATTTATTTAGTAATTGCTAATTTATTAAAGGATAACAATAATTTTAGTGAACTTACCTTGCTATATACTAAATTGTCGCTTATATATTTAAATGAAAATGATATTGAAAAAGCAAAAAAATGTCTTATTTTGTCACAAAAATTATATGAATAAGTTGCATTGTTCATGTATACTATATATATGGGGGTGAATATTATTATGAAAAATAAATTGGTAAAATTATTAAGCACAGGGATATGTTGTATTATGGTTTCTTTATTAATATCAACATACATACCACAAAATAGTACAGTAGCATTAGGTTCTAATTCAATAGCCAAAAGTAGTGGTACTATTCTTATTGATGATCCACCTTTTCATTAATCTTAAAATAGATAGGATTTATAGTAATTGCCATTAGTAGTTCTATATAATAGTTATTAAGTTGAACTAATAATAAAGTAAGGGTACCAGTTTAATTTAGGTATTCTTATTTTTTTATATATTTTTCAAAACAACAACAAATATAACTTATTTATGGTTATTATCCTTGTTGTTGTTTTATAGGTTTAACAATATTTAATAGGTAATTCTAAGTTAGTCATATCAACGTGTGTACTTAACTACTACATTTTCATACCGAAGTACTACACTGCTTTTTTATTGTAGTAGCATTCACATTTCCTATCATTATATTTATAGCTTTTCAATTTCTTTCATAAGTTCTTCCACTAAATTTTCTTCTTTAACCTTTTTTATTACTTTGCCCTTTTTAAATATCAAACCCTCACCATTTCCTCCTGCTATACCAATATCCGCTTCTCTAGCTTCTCCTGGTCCATTAACAACGCACCCCATTATAGCTACCTTAATATTTTTTTCACAATTAGCTAATCTTTTTTCTACTTCCTCAGCTATTTTTATAAGATTTATTTTTGTTCTACCACATGTAGGACAGGATACAAACTTAACGCCTTCTTCTATATGACCTAAAGCTTTAAGAATTTCACGACCGACCTTAACCTCATCCAACACATCCCCAGTAAGTGAAACTCTTATAGTATCACCAATACCCTCTGATAAAAGAGTTCCTATACCTATGCTAGATTTTATTGTTCCACGCCACAAAGTTCCAGCTTCTGTAACTCCTAGATGAAGAGGATAATTTACTTTTTCAGAAATCATCCTGTAACTTTCTATCATATGCATCACATTTGAAGATTTTATAGAAATACCTATATCATAAAAATTCAAACTCTCTAATATTCTTACATGCCTTAGAGCACTTTCAACCAAGGCTTCTGGGCAAACTTTTGTATATTTTTCTAAAATGTCCTTTTCTAAAGAACCCGAATTTACTCCAATTCTAATAGGTATATTATTATTTTTTGCAGCTTGGGCTACCATTTTTATTTTATCTATGTTTCCAATATTACCAGGATTTATCCTTAATGCAGCTACCCCACTTTCTATAGATTTAAGTGCTAATTTATAATCAAAATGTATATCTGCTACTAGAGGTATATGAATTTGTTTTATTATATCCTTCAAAGCCTCTGCCGATGCTATATCAAGTACAGCACACCTTATAATGTCACAACCCGCTTTTTCTAAGTTAAGGATTTGATTTACAGTAGCATCTACATCTCTAGTATCTGTATTAGTCATAGACTGCACCGATATCCTTGAATCTCCACCTACATAAATATTTCCTAGCTTTATTTTTTTTGTAATTTTCCTATTCATTAATTTCATCTCCTATAATCTAAGGATATTATCAAAAATTAAAAGTAAACTCTTATTAATTTTTTTGAACTTATATATAGTATAACAAAGGGTTTTCAATTTTAAAAACGAATTATATTAATAATAACAATCGAAATAACAGATAGTAATTGGAGGACTTTATGAATATTGAATCAATGGAAACCTTTGTTATCCTCTCAGAGAATGGAAATTTTACAAAGACTGCCGAACTACAATATTTAGTTCAATCAACAATTTCAAATAGAATAAATGAACTTGAAAAATACGTGGGGAAAAAATTATTTGTAAGAAACAATAAAAATGTAACACTCACAAAGTCAGGAGAGGCCTTTCTACCATATGCTAAAAGGATGATTATGTTAAAAAAAGATGGAATAATAAAAGCCAGATCTGTAGGAGTATATGAGGATAGATTAGCATTAGGATTAGTTGATTCTATATATAAGGGTATTATATCGCCAATAATAAAAGAATATTTTTTAACCTTTCCCAGTATTGCGGTAAAACTTAAAGTTAATCATTCAGAAGAAATTATAAGACTATTAGGTGATGGTATATTAGATATTGGATTTGTTTATACAAAATTTAAATCAAGTAAATTTGAAGTTATTGATTTTTTAGAAGATGAAATAATCCTAGTGACAAGTCCTAAAAATAAAATAGTACTTGAAGAAGAAATTCTTTACTCAGATTTAATAGACTTACCTATGCTTTATGCAGATTTAGGAGAAGATTTTTTTGAATGGTTAAGTAAAGTGTTTGGAAATAGTCCTTTATTAAAACTTTCAGTTGATGAACCTTCCTATGTAATTGATTTTGTTAAAGAAGGCTTTGGTTATGCATTTGTTACTAAATCCGCTGTTAATAGTGAGCTAAAATATGGAGAGTTAATACATGTAAAAATAAAAGATTCCATACCACCTAAAAGGCAAATATATATGTTAATTAATAAAAACAAAAAAAATTCTATTGCAATAAAAAGTTGGTTGGGAATAATCAATATTTCATAATTTAAATATTAGTATTAATAAGGAACATTCATTTTACTTAGCCGAAAAAATAAACAAGAGCATTTATTTACACTCTTGTTTATGAATATTATACCTATGTTGTTATTATATATCTTGATAATTAATCAAATAAATCTATATGAGAAACCTTTATAGTATTACTGGCACTTACGCTTATGTTAAAATTACCACTTGCATTTGCGCCGATAATTCTAATAGTATATTTTCCATCTTTAGGTATAGTAAAATTTAGATTCTCATTGTTATTTAACTCATTTTTTTTTGCTATAATATTATATTCTGAATTTAAAATCACAATGTAAAATTTGCCTTTACTGATTTTTGTATTATCATTAATAGATATTTTATTACCTTTGTTGGATGTGAACTGCATTAAATCCCATTTGCCATTAAATTTTTCAAAGTCAAAACTTTGATTATTTTCACCGATTTCATCATTTCCTTTATAGCCAAAACTTTTTTCGGCTAATTTATCATTGCTTGATAAATAATTATTTGAATCAATATTCGGAAAATAATTCTTGTATAACACTGCCCCTATTCCTAAAATTATTATGGTTATTAAGCAAATGATAATTAAAATACTTCTTTTTTTCATTTTTCTAAGCCCCATTTCTAAAGTATTAGGTATGTTTTTAAAAAAACACGTTAAAAATTTCATAAATAATCCCCAACATATTTTACAATTATATCATAACTAACCATTATTTACTATGGTTTAGAGTTGGTGAGCTATAAGCTATTTATTATATGGGTTGTTAAGCTTTAAGTTAAATTTAACTAAAAAATTATCATTTTGAATGTAAAGTCATAAAGTACACTATAAATAGAGGCACAATGAATTGCGCAACCCTTCTACCCGGAGAAATGAGACGTAAGGATACCTACCTACACGACTCATACCAATATCTACAACATGTTACTAACTATTTATTGCTTGATATTAAATCATTTGCAATTTTAGAAAGTGATTTGCAACTATCCTTATCATTGGGATTCTCGCGTATATATGTTAAATATTTATATAGAAGGCTAGCCTTTTCAGTAACAGCTTGCCATCTACTATCCTTTCTATTCATACACCTGGCAAGGTCACTTAGTGCAGTAACTAATGCTTTATTCCTCCCCATATAATTATATGAAGTCAACTGCGATATAGATAGCGCTGTCTTTAAGCCAGAGGATGCCATTAAATAATTAGAATTTTTTTCATCATCACTCATTATATTATAGTTATATACAAAACAAGACTCGTCGGTTTGTAAATTGCTTTTAAACACTTCATTAGCAACTCGTTTTTGTTCCTTTTGAATAAAAAAGTTATAAAATCCAAAAATCAAACTAATTATTAAGGCTATTGTTAATATTTGAGTTTTTTTCACTATGATTCCACCTTTTCATATAAAGTTTGTTTTATATTTTAGACGATAAGCAAATAAAGGTTCTTTTCAGTTTATTTCGTAATTTAAATTCTCAAAAATAAATAGCGTAACTTCAGTTAGTTTTTGATCGGAATAGGTAACTACTCAATTCCTAAAACAAGTTATACAACGAATCATTTCAGTAATTATGTATAAATAATACCATAATCTCTTTATACAGTAAACATGGATAAAATTAGCTAAGGCATTGCTGATCAGTTATAGATAGGATCACATATGTAAATAAACAAATGGGTACTAAGAGCAGTAAATCTACTCCACCTATGGTGGCAATTATTTAAATAAAAAAAGATTTCACCAAGGTAACCTTAGTGAAATCTTTTTACTATGCTATCTCAACTTCATTAGTATCAGTAACAACTATCTTAGCATCTTTCTTGCCAGTTAATTTGCCACTAGCAGATGCAAATATATCTTTTGCAATAACTAAATCCATAAGAGCATTTGTTTGCGCAGACGTTACAGTTGGAACTCCTTTTTCATCAACTTTAATGTCATCTACAGCTAAAGTAAAATACTTACCTTCTACAGATGTTAAAAATCTCATAACTAATTTATTCATATCACTTTTCCTCCTTTTAATTAATTAACTTAATGTTTTTAATTTTCAGCTACCAACTAAGCATTAACTAAGCTGAACTGATCTTCTCTGTCTATTCCGACTAATGGATAATTTTTAATGTCAGAAATAGCTTGTCCTACAGCAAAAATGTCTGCGTCCACTGCAGTAGTTTTTATATTACCCAATTTTTTTGTTCCATGTTTCTCTTTGCCTTTCTTGTCAATACCCACTATCACAGTAAGCTTTAAGGAACTTGCTACCTTTGTTGATTTAACTGCCATGTTAATCACTCCTTTCAATTTGTTTTCACTGAATATATATGCTTATTTCAATTATTTTCTATAATCTTTTAAATATATTTTTTAAGTTTTTTTAAAGCTTTATCTTTAACCTTTCTATAGTGAGTATAACTATTATCACCATCACAGGCTATTTCGCGAAGACTATCATAGCGTAAGTAAAATCTGGCAACAACGGTCCTCTCAACTGGATCTAATTTTTTCAAGGCCTCATAAAGCCTTTGGGCCTCATCAAAAGCTATTACTTCATCCTCTAATGTAAATTCATAATCGCAAGCTACGCCGAGACGTATAGGCTCCGCACTTGGAACCTCTCTATAGTGTTTTATTTCTCCCTTTAAAAGAGCTTTAAAATTAGTTCTAATAGCATGTATACAGTAACCATCAAAAGTATTGCTACCAAGGTTATAAAGATTTACTGCTTTTATAACAGAAAGATATCCATGCTGAACCAGGTCATCAAATTCATAGGAGGGTATGTGGTAACTTCCAGCTAACTTAATTATCAAAAACTTATACCTTTCAATAATATCCATCAAAGATTTTCTGTCCCCATTCTTTGCTTTTTCAACTAAACTCTCCAGTATAAACACCACCCTTTTTATTTCATATATCTATTATACATATTTTGTAACAATTGTTAAATCATTTTTTTAATCTATTTAAAGCTAAGATTAAAGAAATAATAATACATGAAAAATATCTTCTAATAAATAATACCAAATAATGTATTTACATATATTACAAATACAATAGTGGTTTGTAATATATTAGCAATCTGACACAAGCACCTTGTGTCAGATAAGAAATGGCTCAAATACTAATGTTGTAAAAAAATGTAAATTACCAATTAGATCTAATCTGACATATTGGCTATATTTCAAATATTATGTAATATAAAAACTGGGAATTCTAATTTGCGAAAAGATATGATATAAATTTACCTTGAAGTCCTAACATAAACAGCTATATTTAACAATTATATATATTAATTCTATATTTGTTAAATTTGAATTAAATAATCATCACCGCAGATGATTATTTACGAAATACTATAAAAAGGAAGATGTAAAATGAAAACTGTAGAATCTATAAGAGAATTAAAATTTGTAAATAATGCAAAATCATTTACACCCACAGCGTGCCTCTGCATAGGCTTTTCGAAATGAGTCTTCCGTAAGTTTAATTTCTTCATTTAATATCGTGTCCCTAATCTTATTTATAAAGGTAATATCTATAGTTGGAAAGGTATCTTTAAGATTTTCATTCTTATCTAATTTTATTAAAAGTCCAATTATAACTCTATAAATGCTAGGGCAACTTGATTTTATTTTAGAGGAATAAGCCATAAACACCTCCATATACTTTTGGAAGTCATAACAGGTATGATTTTTTCTATCAGTATAAAAAGGAAATCCACTCCCATCATCCCATTCCTGTAGTAATCCCCAAAATGCAGTTAGCGAACCCAGCTTGTATTTATTAGATTTATCATCAAAATGATTATAGTAAGGATATAATAATTTATCACACCATGGCAAGTCAATTATTCCTCCCATTTCATTTATACAATCATACATTGCATCTATTTTTTCATTAATGTTATCAATACTATTCAAATTTTTGTGACAACTATGTCTATCAGATATATCAATCTCGAGCAGCGGGTTAGAGATATTATTGTCTCTTTCACCGTTATAAAGTATGGAGCCATCATTAACATTTTTAGTAATTATATATAATGAATTTATCTTTTTATTCAATATATTTATTTTTTCATGCAATGCACTTATTTCTTCATGCAATGCATTAATTTTTTCATTAATAATACAAGTGCTATTCAAATTTTTATCACCACTATAACTCTTAGATAAATCATCTTCTAACACTGATTTAGTGTCACTATCTTTCCATTCACCTTTATAAAATATAGAGCCATCACCAATATACATAGTACCCAAGCCATCATAGCTATCTTCTTTAAATTCACCTTCATAAGAAATAATTCCCTCAAGATCATAAATAACACCAATTCTATCCATTTTATCATCTTTATATTCACCTTTATAAATTATAGAGCCATCCCTACGATAAAGTGTACCCATTCCATGCCGGTTACCAGCTTTATACTCACCTTTATAAATTACAGAGCCATCAGTACGATAAAGCGCACCCATGCCATCCCATTTATCATCTTTATATTCACCTACATACATTACAGCACAACAGTCACCATAAATATAAATTTTGTCATTCATTTTTAAAAATTCCCTTCTCTTTTTTATTTAAATATTATACTTGGGGGTGTGTGTAATAATGGAACAGAAAATAATTACACAATGTACTTACCCTTGCATAACCTATTATCACAATTCATTACCCCTTTTTAGCATATTTTTTTGACTGTAAGTTTTGACACCGTCCAATCCTTTGATTATAAGTGTTTTATAGGTGTCAATACTGTTAAGTTATTACATTAATATTTTATACATTTTCTTATACATTGGAATTATAGTAACTATTTAATATTAAGAATAAAAAGAGCATTTCTGCTCTTGATGTTGCACAATATATGAAAATTGAGACTTAACTCATTAATAAGTGAAAGTAATCATGCTTGACCTTGAAAACAATAGGTAGAAGAATTATGAATTAACTTACTAATACCACACTTATGATATGGCATTAGCTCATCTGCTCTTGAAATATCTACCCATGTTATTTCAGATATTTCTTCAGGATTGTCAATTAAAATATTGCCTCCAATAATTACTGCTCTAAATGTAATAAAAATAGCATGTTCTTCCTTTTTCTCAAAAAAACATTCATTAACTGCGATTATATCTCTAATCTTAACTAAAAGACCTGTTTCTTCTTTTACCTCTCTTATAGCTGCTTGCTCTAATGTTTCCACTTCTTCAACTTTACCTCCTGGCATAGACCAAGAGTTAACATCTTTATTATGTACCATTAACACCTGTTCAGTTTCTTTATTGTATATTAAACAATATGCTACATTCACTCTTTTCAATTATAACCACCCCTTTATAAATAATAGATTACAGTTGTGACGTAACTTATAAAAAGTACATTTAAGAATATTGCTTAATTCCTATAATTCTGTGACTCTATCCCACCTTATTCTATTAAGTTTTTCTTTTTCATAAGCACAGCTTTCCATATCAACACCATAAATATTTGCTAATGCCAATACATAATACATAACATCATATAATTCTTCATCAATAGTACCTTTAATTCCATTGTTCATGTCTTGCTTTTTATTTCTTCTAATAGCTTCTGATAATTCTCCAACCTCTTCTATAAGCTTTTGAAAGTATCCATTGCTCCATTCTAAATCAAAATCATTAGTTTTTATATATTCCTGAAGATGTCTAATAGTTAGTTCTTTCATTTTTCATATCTCCTTCATTGTTTATATATTACAATTACCGCCAATAAAAAAACATACTTAATCCATCATAAACTACAGATACGTCTTAATATCGAGGAATATTATACCACTACCGATAAGATCCTTATAGTTTTAGATTTAATTGTGTATTCTCTCTCTTAAGGCAAAAAAATGATCTGACATAAAAGTACTCCTACTCGTGGTGGTAACCGCAAAACGCGGATTTTATACGTTGAGACATATATTACCAAAACACCGATATATTAAAAGAGTTCTTTGAATATATCGGTGTTTTAATTACTCTAAAATATATTTTGAACATATTCCCTAAAAATGAAAAACGTAGGATTTGGGTCATATTATCTCTTATATTTCAACTTAATGCAGAGTTTTCTCATACTCCTTATTTTTAATCAAATAAATAAAAGAATAAATGTCCCAATGACATTTGCTAAAAAATGTGAAATAGTACACGAGTAAATATTCTTAGTTTTTTGATAAATCACGCCATAAATAATATTATCTATAAAAATAAAAAACAAGATATAAATAATAAGAGCTGAAATGGAGCCAGCCGAAAAATTTCCTATAGCAAAAAATAATGAAGTAATGATGATAGCCCAAATTGGTTTTATAATATTGCAAAGCTTAGTCTGGAAAAAACCTCTAAATGCTATTTCCTCAGCAAATGCTAAAATCAATAATTTAGGTATCTGTAAAAACGATTTATCAAATGATAACATCGGTTTTTTGTCTAAAACAGACAAGTAGAACTCTGGTAGGACAAATTTAAGCAAACTAACTGATACAATACCCGAAACAACAGGAATCAAAATTAACCACCAATATTTTTTTATATCAGATAAGACGTTTTTTGGAATAAAACCGATGTCTTCCATTTTTCCTTTGTTCCTTTTGTTTTCAATAAATAAATACAATATTGAAAAAAGAATAGTTAATCTTAAGCCAACAACATTATTTATAATCTTCACTTGTCCATATTTTACAATTATATAGTAATTATAACATAATATATAAAATTTGTTTGCAATATAATTACTTACACCTAACATCGGCTCATATTAAATTAAACTCAAAGAAAACACAGGTTTTTAGCCTGTGTTTTCTTGTTTAAATAGTAGATTAATAGCTTATTATATTAGCGTGATTTCATATGATAATGTTAATTATATTTCAGTAAAAGCACTTCAAAATGGGACCCATTACATTTCTACCCTTGTTGATAAACAATACAATAATGTTGCAACATAAATGCAAATGCAGATTATTTTTTTATCAAAGGTATTTGTAACTCGGTAAGCCATTCATCTTCATTTTCTTTATTCCAAATACCATCGATATAGTTTTCTCGTGGACTGTCAACAATTACATATCCATTATCTTCACTCCACTTAAAAGCAAATGCATATGCCTTTGCAAGTCCAGCATATGATCCCTTGTGCATAACGGAAACCGCAGATACACTTTCAATCTTTCTAAATTTAATATCTCCAGTTTCTTTACCCATTTTTTCTACCGCTTCGCAGAATTCAATGTTAATATCTTTATCTTTGTATTCATTGTCAAGATATTTGATGAAGCAATACGCAGGAACAGTACATTTTAATTCAGGATTTGCCGCAGTAATCTCTTCTCCGATTGCCGGTATGAGCTCAAAATATGAGTCATAACTTGGCACTGTCATTCTCTTTGAATAGATGATGCACTCTGGTAATTCTTTTAAAATCGCTTGATAATTCATAATTAACTCATCCTCTTTCCCTTGTAATATAAATTCAATTCGAGAGAGCTGTGCATTACTTTCAAAGATAGTATCTTCAAGTTCACTTTTTCGTTTTTCCAAAATTAATTCTATACAATGTCCAGATATAATCAGCTTAATTTCATCGATTGATAAACCAACTTGGCGAAAAGACTGAATTTTGTGAAGTTTTATTAACTGTTTCGTTGTATAAAAACGATAGTTTGTTTCCTCATCCACAAATTCAGGTTTTAATAAATCAATTTCATCATAATACCTTAATGCTTTTACTGTAGTTTTCGTAAGTTTGGAAAATTCGCCTATTCGAAACATATTCACATCTCCTTTCCTTGTAAATTAAGATTACAGTATCCTCTAAAGGGAGTGTCAATAAGCCTTTTTATATTATTATGTAAATGCAATAATACTTTATCTTTATATACTATAAATACGGAAACTGTAAAATGCCTATCCATACCCTATAACCTTGTTGCATGCAATTTTACTTCTTATATTGTATAAAATTTTTAAGTATATTGCGGTTGTAATTTCGAGAATAAAATGAGTGATCCAATCATAACACAAGTTGCCACTCCATATAGAATGCCGGGACTGAATGAATATATAGCAGCAGCTGCAAGAGGAACAAGAACTCTGTAAGCGGACTGCAAACTTTGATTTACACCCTGTAAATTTCCTTGGCTATTTTCATCTACAGACTTTGAGAGTCGTCCGTTGTAGGACGGATCGAACAAGCCTTCGCCTAGCGTGATACTCATAACCGCAGCAATAATAAGTACTGGAGATGTGATATGAACGCTAAGAATTATTAGACTAAGTCCCAGTACTAGTCCTAAAAGACCAACAATACCAATATTTCGCTCACTGAACTTCTTAAGAAGAAGCGGTAATAACACAGCTCGCGAAATAATATCGCAGGCTCCAATAATAGTAAAGATACCACCGATAAGCGCAGGCCCCCAGGAGAAAATATCTTTTAAGAAGATGCTGAAATTGAATTGATAGATTCCGAGTCCCACATAGAAGAATCCTCCGACGATGATAAGCGATCTGGCCTCTTTCATGGTGAAAATATCCTTGAACTGACCGAAGATATTGAAACTTTTTATGGAAAAATGGGTTGATCGTTTTTCAGGAGACAGTGATTCCAGCAGAAAGAAATAGGTACAAATAGTGGAGAGGAACATTATACCTGCAGTAACGAAAAATGGAAGTGTAATTGAAATGGCGCCAAGCGGACCTCCCAGTGCAGGCCCTATCATGCATCCTATTCCCATGGCAGCACCTATATAGCTAAACCATTTTGTTCGCTCCTGCGGCTCTGTGCTATCAGCAATGTAAGCAAACAAGGTACTGATATTGCCTGCTGTTAATCCATCAATTATCCTGCCCAGAAAGAGCACCCACAGCGCCCCGCCGACACCAAACAGAATATATCCTATAGCAGATCCGAGTAAACTAATGATTAAAATCTTTTTTCTACCGTAGCGATCGCTTAATGCCCCAAATATTGGCGCTGCAAAAAAAGTGCAAGCCGCAAAAACTGATGCCAGGGCACTCATTCCTACAACTATTTGCGAAGCGGGCAAGTAATTGCCGAGTAAAAATGGCAATAGCGGGAACACCACTGTCATCCCGATTCCATTCATAAGTACAATTCCCACAATGATCCACAAAAAATTTTTACGCATTTAAAATTCCACCTCTCTAAAAAAGAATATGTTTCCTAGGAAACATAACTACTTTATCATTTTATTGTTTCTTTGTCAACAATAAAATGGAGCTGTATCATATGCTGATGTTTCAGCGTTTTGATACAGCCCCGTTTAGGCTAATTTTTGATACAAGCCCATTATTCAAAATCATTTCGATTTGTTATATCTATACCTTGCTTCTTTATTTCTTCATCCAAATGCCTATTATACTTTTCCACGAAGCTAAGCATGATATCAAATTGCTTCTCTGTTACCTGCTCAAATACAGCTTTATCCCTCTCTTGAAACTCTTTATGCAGTTCCTCGTGGACTTTGTTAATTACTTTCCCTTGCGAAGTCAAGCTAAAATAGATTTCTTTTTTGTTATTTGGCTTCTGGTAGCTTTCGATAATTCCTTTTTTTATGAGCTTCTTAGTTAGTTTACTTATGGCACCCCTAGTCACATAAAAGGACTCCGCAAGTTTTGTCACGTTGGAATCTACATTTCTTTCAATGTATTCTATGCAATGTACTTCAAAAGAGTTATAACCCTTAAAACGGTCTTTCATCTTAGGCTTATTAAGCGAAACCGTCTTGTTGTATATGTCCCTGAAACCCATTAAAACCTGTTCTTCTTTGTTCATATCTTGTCCTCCCACCTGTTGGTGTATTAACAATATTATAGTACACTTTTGTTTCTATTTCAACAATGTTAAAGTGGTTATTTTAAGAATTGAGCTACATCTCTGAAACATTTTTTTCGTGTAATCATAATACTTCTGAAACAGGCTGGAATCAGGATTACCCTGATCAAACACGAGAATCAGCTTATCCTTAAATTGCTACAGGTTTTCTTGCATATAGGGACTCAAAACCTAAAAATCAAAATGATAATTTATTTAAATAAAACTATACTAAATTTACACAATACCAATTGAGTTACTTTCAGTGTGAGGCTATTATACATTTTAAAACAATTGTAAATATACATAATTTATGGTAATCATGGTATAATCGAATATATATTGTTAGCCTAAATTATAAAATAAGACGGATTAAAGTAGTTAAGGAGAATTAGTATGTATAAAGAAGGAGCTGAATCCTTATCTTTACTAAAAGAACAATGGAATACCAATTTCATCTTATTATTACATAACATTTTTTAATTAATTGTAACATTATTACCCCATACTGGATATTAAAAAAGATTACACGGCACAGAGGCTTTATGAGGCCTTTTAACAATTCTCAATTGTTATCCCCCTACTGAAGTTTTACTTTTGTTATAGTTTGTGACCTCCACTTATAGAAGTGGGAGACTTTCCTCCTGAAATGTCGTTAAATCAACAAAGGTAACAAGTTCCTTAAAGCTTACTGTGATAGTGGGTATTGACAAGAAAGGCAAAGAGAAACATGGAACAAAAAAACTGGGTAATATAAAAACTACTGCAGTGGATGAAGACAGTTTTGCTTCAGTCAGCCTGTTTAGGTTGACATTATCTTATTTGTTGTTTAAATTTAAGAGTGGATACTAACAATTTAAAGGAAAGTACAAGGAGATGAAAACATAAGAAAATTTCAGTAAGAAAGTAGAGAGTTATATAAAGGCAAGATTGCCAGATAAGATGCAAGAAGAATTAGAAATAATAAGATATGGATTAATACGAAGGTTTGCAGGAGTAGTTTATGTTAGAAAAAGCTATAATAGCCTGTGTAGTAATCTATAAAGTATTAAATTTGAAAGGAGTTGTATAACATGTTTCTTAACGTATTAGTTATTATACTAATAATATTTACAATAGTTAACTTAATAATAGGTCTTTATTACTTCTCAAAACAAGAATACAATAGGTTTTCTGTAAGTTTATTATTAAAGAGAGATACGCTAAATTTAATTAAATCAAAGGGAATAAATCAAAAGAATTATAAGAAAATCAAATTTATATTAAATATTCGAACGATATTGATAATAATAATAGGATTACCATCAATAATATTAATTTATACGGTTTTTAAACCAGCTAATATGCCTATTACATATAGCATATTTATTCTAATATTAATAATTCAATTTATATCAAATAAGCTTATTAAAAATTTATTATAAATAACGAGAGTAGAATTTTTTAAAATGTTTAATATTAAAACAACTTCTAACAAATAATACATAGTTATATCCATTAAGCATGAAATTTATATTATTATAATCATGTTTGAACTTACCTATGTCATCTATTAAACTAAACATTATTGTTACTTTACTAATATAATATTACATTAATATTAGTATATTCCATATTATAAAAAAATTCAAATTTAAAATCATATGTGAATAAACTTAACCTAAAATATATTTATACTATATTCTATTTGGCGTGCAGCCAACATTTCCGACAAAACCCACGCTAAGGAATAAAACGTATGGTTTTTTAATAATTCTCCCACGTTAAGCTATAGTGAATCCATATATGGTATAAGTTATTACGGAATAGTAGAACTAAAAAGCACTCTACTAGTGCTTTTTTTATGATACGTAATATTGAGTCTATTATCATCTGCGTAATATCCCATTTTAATTCATTACTTATTATTTTCAGAATAAAATTTTAGAGATTCTCCAATAAATTTAGCTGCGCCATTACCATATTTCTTATCTACAACATTCATATCTTTATTGGCACTTGATAAATAAATATCAGCCATGTTGGATAAAAAAACATTGTTTATACCTAAATCTATTCTATAATGTTCATAATTTCTTTTAGTTGTATCCTCTATTTCCTCAACAATTTGTTGAATCTCTTTTGAAGTAGGGTCTTTACTTACGTCAGCTGCAAGCTTTTCATATAATCTATCTAGGCTGCTTATCGCTTAAATAAATTTTAAAAACTTCTTTAATAAATTTAGCTGCACCTTTTCCATATTTATTATCTACTGCTTCTATCCACTTAGGACCTGTCATGGACATCATATGATACCAATGGTTATCGCCTCTATCCATTTTAAAAATTTGGTTTTTGCTTATAGGGTGATGCCTCCTTTGGGGTTTTGATTTATATATATGGAGGAGGAGAGAGGTTTTTAAGATTTGGAGAAGATTATTTTATTTTTTTGATTAAAGCATTGATTTAGAGGTGTTGTTAAGCAGTCAGTTAAATTTAACTAAGCAATTACTCGGTTGAATGTATTGTTTTTATTCACTATAAGCTTTAGTATATTGTATGTTATTTTATGGCATTAAATGGTACAATCTATCTATAAATTGTTTTGCAGTCGTAGAACAAGGCGAACAGCATATTATTTATAATATAGAGAGGAAGGTATTAAATTGAGTGAATTAATTTTAGTAAACCCATCAAAGGTTTTAGAAGAAAAAATTCTGGAATACAAACAAGAGTATTTAGACTTTGAGGAAACTAATATCAATGGTAGTTGTGGACTAGCCCGTTATAATGATTTTGATGAATGGCTTGAAATTGTTCTTTCAATTGAGAAAGATAAACTTCGCAATAATGTTCATGCCAGCACATTCTTTTCTGTAAGAAAATCTGATAATAGAATTATAGGTACTATTCAACTCCGTCACTTTTTAACTGATGAATTAGAAAAACATGGAGGACAAATAGGCTATGGCATTCGTCCAACTGAACGAAAAAAAGGTTATGGTAAGCAACAATTGTTACTTGTTTTAGAAATTGCAAAAGATATGAAAATTCCAAAAGTAATGATTATCTGTGATAAAGATAATATTGCTTCAAGTCAGACTGCGATGAGTTGCGGTGCTATATTAACAGGCGAAAATTTCCATGAAGGTAAAGAACAACAAATATATTGGATTAACCTCCGCTAAGTTTCTTGCACAATATTCGTAGACTGAAATTATCTACCAATCATATATGTATATAATAATAATAATAGTTAAAAAATATGAAAAAGTCTACTTTAAAATATAATGTACCCTTGTCAAGAATAATATAAAAAAAAGTGCTCGGAGTTTTTTTATAGCTTAGAATATAGAGTACCAGAGAATGTTGCATATATCTTCAAAACAATTCCTGTTCTCCACTGAATATATATTATAGCTGTTTTATATCCATTAGACTTAAGTACACAAAATCAATGTAATATATCATATAAACTCATATATATAATAACCATCTTCTCCTATTATAGAAAAAAACTCTCCATAATTACTTACTCTGATTTTAAACTCACTACCATCTTTCATGTGAATAATTCCTAATCTATCACCTTTCCATATAATCATTTCATCCTTGTAGGTAATTTTAGACAAATAGCATTTAGGGTTATCTATCGTAGAGAACCCTATTTTGGATAATTTTTTTGTATCGTAATTCATTGCAGTTTCAATATCTATTGAATAAATAATAACACTCTCAACTTTATCTAAATAATTTGTCATGTCCCCTTTGTATTTAATAATATATATAGAAACAAAGCCAATTATTAGTATTATTGCTACACATAATAACAAAAGTTTATTTTTCATTAACTATCCTCCTTCGGTTCACCATATTTTACTGAGACGACATAAAACATTTATTTAATTATACCATTATTACCGTAAATCAAAGTCAAAGGCTAGGCCACATCAGATTTTCTTTTTCATGATTCATGCGAAAATCTGATGTGGAATAAGCTCTTTCACTGCTCCTGGTCCAAAAGGAAGCTTTGGACAATACTCGGTGCAAAAGAATTTGATGCCGTATTAATAACGGCTAATGGAAAAAGAATATATTGTGCTGGTTTTCCAATTAGTTCAATGAAATCATGTTTTCCACCTGAATTTATGATTAGTGATTTATCTAAAAACACCATTACTATCACTAAAAATAGTAATGAAATGCAACAGGACTTAAGAGAAAATAAAATAATTTATAAAACACTAAAAGAAGCTGGTGTTTTATCAGAGTAAATAACCTTTTTTTATCTTGTAAAATCAAAAAAACTAACAAAAATATTATTTATCAAAACGCTAATAATATTTTTGTTAGTGACAATATTAAGATATAGAGGGTGTGTAGCAATTCAGCAAAAAGGCAGTAAAATACCACCTTAGAATCTAAATATCATCATCTTCATTATACTCAAACAAATCTATATTTTTTATATCTACAACCAAATCATCAAATCTACTTGATTTTATATCTTGTTCTAAAAATTTATATTCTCCAGCTAATTTATATCTACTGTCTTCTAAATTATATACATATACTTTCTTTGACATAGGGGATGCAATCCAGTATTCGGGAACACCAAAGTTTTCATAAATATCTTTCTTTTTTATTGTATCATCTTCTGAATTACTAGGACTTAAAACCTCTACTACTAATTGTGGTACTCCTAAAAATCCTCTTTTAAATATCTGTTCTTTATCACAATATACTGCAACATCTGGAACCAGTTCTGCACCTTTACCACTTATCAACTCTTTTAGTTTGTTAAGGTCTTTTTTTATATCCTTAGGATTATCCTTTGTTAAGAATAATGCTCCTTCTATAACCACTTTACATTTACCATTAAAATAGGTTTTTAACTTAGAGTATAGTTCACCGTTAATTTCTACATGGTTATATTGAGGTCTTGGTGACATCATAATATTTCCGTTAATCCATTCCTCTTTTATTAAATTATTCTCCATGGTTATCAACTCCAATCTATTTTTTTAATTTAATATTTTTTAGTACCTAAGAACCTTACTGCTTTAGGCCTGTGAGTTTTAGCCAGTCTTTGTTCAAAAAATCTTTTAAACCCTCTACATTTTGACCTATGGTACATTGGGGATTTTCAAAATTTTGTATAAATCAACTTTGTAAAACCTTAATATTCATCCAATACTGCTGGATCATCCCCTAAGTCTTCTATTTGTTTTCCATTTTCATCCACAATATAATAATTATCATAAGCTCCCAAATTAGGGTCATCAGAATATCTATGCTGATTAACAATTAATTTTCCAGAATACTGTCCTTTTTCTATAATTTTTAAATAATTTCCCGAACATACAAATTGTTGATTTTTAGATTTTATCTCTACCACATGTATTGCAGCAGAAGTGGCCCAAGCTTCAGTCATAAAATAAATTTTCTTTTTATCTTGGGTTAATTGAGGATTAAATATTCCTGCAATTATATCTTTAATATCCTCAGCGTCCATAGATTCTACTAATAATTCCTCTTTTCCGTCAGAGTATTTTACCCATAATTCATTATTTAGAGCATCTCCAGCTCCAGTAGAAATCAATGGTTTATCTGTGTCTTTTAATATAATACCTGAGATTACCTCCGTTTCATTTTTTATATTAAAATGAAATTTTATATCCTTCTGTAATTCTTTCCCTGATTTAGAGTGCACTTTACTTCCAATGTTTAATGTATAACTTTCCCCTGGAAGGTAACCACCTTCTTCTGGTGTTATAGTAATAGCCTTAGAATCCTCTGATAAATTCATTGTAGAATTAACTTCGTTTCCATTTATATCCTCTATTTTAATGTGATCTTTTGTTTCATCATTAAACAGCACCTCTTCACCGAAGTTAATAGTCCAACTTTTATTTGAATTTACAGCTTGATTTTCAATAAACTCTGCTGCTTTAACATTGTATGGAAATGTTAATAAAACAATAAAAATACATGGTATTATAAATATCTTTTTCAATTATTTTCTCCCCTTTCCTTATTAATTTTCCCACCCTAGTAGCTTTTTTTCCAGTTCAATAAAATCATATGACCTTTGATCGTAGTCATTGAATGTGCCTACTTTTATTTTACCCTTAGGAAGTGACCAATCTTCTTTTATTGCAGTTATGACAGTTCCAACTAAATTTTTTACATTATTCAATTGCCTAACTATGTTATATTTTTCTATTATTATATTAATATCACCACTAGCAATATTGAAAATTTTAATTGCTTCAAGGTCTTTTATATCCTCGCTTATTATTGCTTTTACAAGTTTAATATTATCAATATTTTTTTGTGGCTGTATTCCAATCTCTTCTCGAAGGACTGCTGATGTTGCTGCAATTTCATTCTTGGCTTTATTGTTTTGATTTTGCTTTATAATAAATTTAATTCCCGTTACTTTTCGACCAATCTTGGTTTCTTCAAATTTAAAAGATATATCACTAAAATTATTTATCTCTTTCATTGCCATGTCTAAAACCTTTATCCTAAAAAAACTATACTTTTCATAACTCTTAGGGCATTGTAGTTTTTTTCTTAATATATCTAAATTATCAATTCTCCACCCTGTATCTTCAAAGCTTTTTAAATAATAATAAACTCTTTTGCTATAAATACTGGTAAAGTTGATAGGATACTCTATTTTATAATAAATTCTTTTTTTCATTTCAAGCAATAATCCTTTAAGTTTGGTTCCTATTTCAAAAGTTATTTTCCCTTCTGACCTTACATATTCGATTGATGCAAACCACACAAAAAAGGTTTCTTTTTCTACACCTTTATCATTATTGGTTAATAAATAGAATCCAGTTCCCTCCATGCCCTTAGTTGCCTTTTCTAAATTTCTATAAATATTGCTTGTATCGGTCTTATACAAATGCTTATAGTCGTTAATATTCAATTCATATAAATAATTGTTATCATCCTCTATCTTTGTTAGTACCATATCCATTATATCATTTTGGCTTACTGATAAGTTATATCTAGCTTCAATAAGCTCGTTTGGTCTTACTGCAATGTGTTTCCCCTTTTTAATCATATAATCATGCCTCCAAGCTATTGTTAAAATATAACTATATAGGGTTACTATATACTTGTCAAGTAACCTATAACCGACATCAAGTAACCCTATGACCGACATTAGGTAACCTTAAACCCTCAATTTGACCGACATCGAGTAACCTTATAACCGACATTAAGTAACCTTAAAACCTATGTACATGTTGGTATAACTTACTTTGGAGCACCCCTACTATACAGTTACTATACAAGTACTTGTACTATACAACAACAAGGGGGGGCTTGTTGTTGTGGAGAATATATGGATGCCAAACTAATCAGAGATAATTATACCTAGGTTGGCATCCATAAGAAAAAGCAGTAAAATTAATTACTGCTCTGCAATCTACTTTCTCATAATAAGACTTATGTCTATTTATTGTAATTTCTTATATATCTAATCAATTTGAGTTATAGGATACATTGAATAATCTTTATTTTCATTCCACTGCTTAATATCAATGATATCATATTTTTCTATTTTGATTTTCCTCGTATATTCAGTATTCCTCAAATCCATTGGGAGAAAAGCATGTAGATCTTCTTTTAATTTACCTCTCTGTTTGCTATCAAAGATATCAAATTGTAAAATAATTATATATCTAATGGGTTTTTCAAAATATTTCTCCATAGCAAAGTGATATAGAAGTGTGTCCTTAAACTTTACACCCATATCACTTAAAAAAGATTTTTTATTGCTTTTTAATTTTTGGCTATGTTAGACATAAATAGTGATATTGTATATATTTCCGCAGAATGTGTTATAATAAGGTAATACATACATTTATGAGGTGGTTACATGCCAAATGTGGGAACTTTAAAGACTGATATAAAAACTCTTTCTGAATTTGCATTACAAGACTTATTTGATTTCATTGGTGAAATAATGACACTTAACTCATTAACCCGCAATCTTCCTAAAGAATGTAGAGAATCCAGATTTGCCAAGGGAGAGGTCTGCCCTCATTGTAATTCAACTCATATTGTTAAGAATGGCAAGTTAAATGGTAAGCAAAGATATAAATGTAGGGGTTGCAATAAGACCTTTAATGATTTCACAAAATCTGCATTATCATGTACCAAATTATCTTTAGAAAAATGGATAGAGTACACTAAATGTATGGTTATAGGGTATAGTATAAGGAAAAGTGCTGAAATTGTAGAAGTAGGCGTTAAAACCTCATTTTTTATGAGGCATAAAATACTTGATTGTATTGGAACATTTATGGGTACAGGACATGTTGATGGCGTTGTTGAAATGGATGAAACCTTTGTAGCCGAGTCGTTCAAAGGCAATCATAAGAAAAGTGGATTTTTAATGCCAAGACATTCTCGTAAAAGAGGTAAAGAAATTAAAAAACGTGGTATAAGCAATGAACAGATATGTGTAGCCACAGCGATAGATAGAAATAACAATATTATTCTTGAAATGGTATGTAAGGGCAGAGTAGGTTATAGAGACCTTGAAAGGCTTTATGATGGTCACATAGACAATAATTCTATTATTTGTACTGATAGCCATAAAAGTTATATTCGGTTTGGTAGAAACCTCAATTTAGACCATAAACGTATTATGAGAGACCATTATAAAAATGGTATTTATCATATTAATCATGTAAATAGTTTGCACAGCCAGTTTAAAAAATGGATGGAGAAATTTAACGGAGTATCAACTAAATTTTTAGCTAATTATCTCCATTGGTTCAAGTGGTTACAATGTTTCAAAGATGATAAAGACATAATAAAAAGCAAAAACATTATAGTTCATAGTACAACAAACTTTGTAGATACCAGAATCGCTACTTACAAAGGTAGAGAACCAATTTTTAGATAATACAATCCCTTATACTTGGAATTTATGTTATTATTAGTGTATAAATAAACTATAATTTAGTAAACGCTTGTAAAATAGTATAACTAAGGATTATAGTTTATTTTTCAAGGTTGAACTATAATGGAGGTGTACAGTATGCAAAATAAAATAAAGTTAAGATTAAAAGTAACAATAATACTTTCTTTATTAGTAGTTGGATTTTTATTATACTTTTATCCTATTCAAAAATATTTAGCAGAAAAATCTTTTGATAAGTATATATCAGTGCAAGGAGTAAGTAAAGATAACATCAAAAGTAAGAGGATATTAAAAGATTATACACAAGATGGATATTTTATTGATATTGTATACAAAGATGATAATGATTATGTATACTCCTATAAGTATTTTGTTGGCAAAAACTCTTTTAGATATAGTATACAATGTATAGTATACAAACAAAACGTAGCAGTAGATACGACTGGATATAAAATAAAGTATCCTCCACTAAGATAAATGAATACTTTAATAATTAGGGAAAAGTTTATTGGCTTGTCTATTTACGACAAGCCAATTTTATATTTATTTATCCTCAATATTGTCTAACATAGCCTAATTTTTCTAACCACTGCTTTGTTTGTTCTTTTGGAGTATTCTTATTGTCAACATTTTTTACTTCTATGAATAAAAATGTTTTTTCGGTTTCAACAATGAAATCAACACTTTTAAGCCATGCTCTTGTTTTATTATCTGCTTTATATGCATTAAGGCTTTCACTAAAATCAAATGAATATTCACCCTCGCTGAAACTCCCACACATAAATGAATGGGGTTCTTGAATACTAAATAACTTCTTTTATACTCTCATTTATAATAAAAACTATAAATTACAACATATAAAAACTAATTATTTTCTTCAAGAATTTCACTATCAAGCATCACAATTGACACATTAACGATAGTATATGGCTCGTTTCAAAACCTAATTATATTATATCGTACTAAAATAACCATGTCTAATGGTATATTTTAGTAGTGATATCAATCCCACACCTAAAGAGAGTGGGCTTTCCGCACAAATTCTTTGTAATAATTTTATCACTCATTTGTATTATCCTCTAAGGCTTTATCTATAACATCATTATATAAGATGGTGTCTGCTTCCTCTAGTGGATTATTTTCAAGATTTGAATAATCACTTGATTCTACATAATTAACAGCATTGTTATCATCTTTAAAAAAGGAATAAAATTTAAGTTTATCACCTGGAGCACTCTTTATATCAAAATATTTTGCATAATTATAGTCATGGGTTGCAATAAAAATTTGAACACCAGCTTTTCTTAGTTTGAGCAACACATCAACTACAATGGGAGCCATGATTGGATTTATATTAGATTCCGGCTCATCCCAAAATAAAACTGACCCCTTGCTTATTGAACCATTACTAATTAATCTATATAAAAGGCCTAACTTCTTGAAACCTTCTGCCTCATAATTAAATTCAATGGTTAAACCACCCTTTTTTTTCACATAAAACTGGTCGCCATCTAGTTCAACTTTTCCACCTATTATTTTTTCAAGAATTTTCAAACATTCATGCATCTCTGGATCAGTCTTTTTTAAATTTCCCTTTTGAGCATTGAGTATAATATCGTAATAAGTTTTATCAAATGCAATCTCTCTAAAATTATATGTTGAAGCGAACCCCTTTGAATGCGAAATTATATCTTTAGCTGGTATGTAAATAAAATTATTCTTTTTTTCATCTGTTATACTTTGTTTATGAGCAATACTAAGTAGATCATCGGACACAAAACCTATTTTAAATGTTTCATTAGTATATTCTAGTGTTATCTGATTATCTACTAGTGTCATTTCTTCTATATCTCCAAATTTATTTTTCAAATTTGTTGTTTCTTTATTTCTAACCAGATTTGAAAATTTGGTATTATTTGAAGAAAAATACTCTATAATAAAGGAACCTTCTGATAATGCAGACGTTACTTCTCTGTCCTTTTCTATAAAACTTTCTATTGCGGGCTCTACATCCAGCAATTTACCATCTGTTATTATTCGTTTGTAGCTATTCTTAAATATATCTGAAAGACGCTTACTATCTTGAGATATAGCATAAAGAATCTTCATTATATGTGTCTTACCAGTTCCATTTTCACCTATAAGTATGTTAATGCCCTGGCTAAATGTTATATCTAGTTTCTCAAACACGGTTATATTCTTAAGATTTATTTTTTCAATAGTCATAAAGGCACACTCCAATTCATCATTTATATTCTCAGTAGAAATGTTTATTGCTAAAATAATTATACCATTAAATCATCTTCTTAAAAGCTACGATATTAAAGACTTCTGCAGGAGATTTATACTCCGTCTTGGTAAACCTTTATCTT
This sequence comes from Clostridium sp. FP2, assembly GCF_011065955.2. Taxonomy (NCBI): domain Bacteria; kingdom Bacillati; phylum Bacillota; class Clostridia; order Eubacteriales; family Clostridiaceae; genus Clostridium; species Clostridium sp. FP2. Next base: position 61,484 of record NZ_JAAMNI020000002.1, on the reverse strand, counting down.
GCCAGCAGCAACATTGTTAATTAGAGCTTTATGCAATTCTTTGAACCTCTACACTTTTCTATATTTCTAAAAATTTATCGAAAAACTCTTTAAATTTGTTATGGAATTCCATTTTTATTTCAAAGGAAACTTTTGAAATTTTAACAATGATTGGATATTTAATATATACTTCATCATAGTCATCCTCAAATTGGTTAACAGCATATACTTGAAAAAACATGCTTTTAATTACATTTAATTCAGAATGAAAATTATCAATAGCTATTTCTTCATTATTTAAAATAGAACAATGTGTATCTTTATCATATTTGCTCCATATCATTTCAAATAGTTTTTTTGTATTTTTAGTTGGCAAAATAGCAAAATCAAGCATTGCCGTAGGTGATGTATTCTCACTCATTATCGAATAAATCTTATGCCTTTTTGCCATATTCGATTGAAACATCTTAAGTTTAGCCATTATATATCCCACCCTAATAATTTCTTTTCTAAATCATACATTCTCTGCTTATAGTTGTTGAAGTTATCAATCTTAACTTTGCCTTTAGTTCGCTTATAATCTTTTTTAATTGCATCAATAATCCAACCCACCACATTACCAATTTTAGGTACTGTTTCAGAGTATTTATACTTTTCTTTGATGATATTTATATCTCCATTGGCAATATTTAGTATGTTTTGTGCTTCAATGTCTGATATTTGTTCATGTATAATTTCTTTTACAAGTTTAATATCATAAATACCTTGCTTATCATTTGGTTTAATATCTTCTAAAGTAGCCACTATTTCACTTATGGCTTTATTTTGCTTTATGTAAAATTTAATTGAAGTTACCTTCCTACCTGTCTTTATTTCTTCAAAATCAAAGGATATATCTGTTTTATCTAAATTTATCTCCTTTTGTGCCTGCAACAATACTTTTCTTTTAAAATCGTTATATCTAGAATATTCATAAGGCTCAATACAAAACATAGTTCTTAATGCGTCAATACTTATAGTTATCTTTCCAATTCCTTCATACTGCTTCAACAACTCGTATATTCTACAGGAATAATTGCTATTAAATGTTATTGCTTTATCCAATGATACCTTGGTAAATCTTTCTTTAAGTTGCAGTAAGTAAGGTTTTAATTTATTATCAAAACACAATTCAATACTACCATCTTTAAAATACTCCGCTGATGATAACCATTTTGTTTTTAAAAGAGATTCTTCTTTTATAATTACTAATTCCTTATTTCTTAAACTGTCTATATGCTGGCTTAATTCATTAAAACTAATCTTATGTTTTGATAATATATTGTTTATTTCTGAATGCGTAAATTTATAAGTTGCAAATTCTATATCATCTTTATTTATTTTAGCTGTTAGTATGCAGATTAGTCTTTGCTCTTGTAGACTTAACTTATAGGAGGATTCAATAATGTAATTTGACTTTACCATTAAGTTTTTATATTTTAACAAATCTTTTCTAGTTACCACAGTTAGCACCCCCATATAAATTTTACCATGCGACTATTAAATGCGTCAAGTCGTTTTATCAGTCGCTTTAAGTACGAATCAGCCGTAGCTTCGCACTAATCAATAGTTATGTTGCTCTGCATGAAAGGCTATGAGGATGGAGCCACAATGCCCCAAAAAGCAAATAAACTCAAATAAGAAAAAATATATAGTTATACTTTTCATTTATTATTCATCAACAAGGGTAGAAAAATGCTCTTGTTTTATTTTTGTTGTAGCCTGTAACTCCCACTTATAGAAGTAGGAGACTTTCCTTCTGAAATGTCGTTAAAATTTAATAGATAATATGAGGTCTTTGAGGTAGATATTGCAATAATTTATAAAAATTAGAATTATATTAACTATAATGATATACTAATAAATAGGTCGTAGTTGCAAAATACGACATAATTGTAATTTAACAACGAGGAAATAAATATAAATTAATATAGGGGGAAGACATATGAATTCTGTAATAGTATCAATATTTTCTATTGTATTCGGATTTATCTCAATGAAGTATCCACCAAGTATAAATAGGATGGTAGGGTATAAATCACCTTTAGCATCGAAAAATCAGGACACCTGGAATATATCACAAAAACATAGCGGATTTATCGCAATAGTACTTGGAGTTATTAATGGTATTTTTGGAATTTGGTCAATAATTCAACCAATGGCGATTAATAAAGGACAAATGCAACTGTTATTATTATTAATAAGTGTTGTAGTTCTTGTAGTTATTGAGGAAATACATTTGGCGCATCTATTTCATATGGATGGAAGCAGAAAAAATTTAAATAATTAATAAAAGATATAAAGATATAAATTAGTGGGGAATATTCCTTTTTCACGACATTCAACTAATAAATAATCAATAAAAATTATTTATATTTTAAGAGGAAATTAAAGTATATAGACGAAGGAGTATTTACAATTATGAAGACTAGCACCTTAAATTTATTATTAAAAGATGCTTCAAAAAATCTTAGAAACAATGCTACTACTAGCATTGCCTCCATTGCTACAATAATGTCAACGTTATTTATTTTAGGAATATTTATACTATTCATGTTAAATCTTAAAATGGGAATTATTGGTATATATACCCAATTTGAAGTGCGAGCGACTTTAAAAGATGATATAAAGATTACTGATCAGCAAAATATATGTAAAAAAATAAAAGCGGCAAATGTTGTAACTTATATTACTTTTGAAAAAAATACTCCCCTATCAGCATATATAATTAAAGTGAATGCACCAGATGATATACCTAAAATAATTTCTCAACTTAATGGGTTACAAGGTATAAATAAAATTAACAGTACTCAAAACTTTCCGAGTAAAATTTTGATAATGATTAAAGCAATTCAAGGGATAGGGGTGATACTTTTCCTTATACTTATTGTAGCAACATTTTTTTTAATTAAATCTACAATGAAACTTGCGATACATCCGAGAATTAATGAAATCAGTATAATGCAATATCTTGGTGCAACAGATTGGTTTATTAGATGGCCATTTATTTTTGAGGGAATTATAATTGGATTTATAGGAGCAGTGTCTGCAGTAATAGCAATTTTTTTCTTATATAGTTTTGTATATAGACAAATAAATTCTTATTTTGCAACATTGTTCATTAATTTTATAAATCCGTCTTTTATATTTACAACTATGTCATGGAGTTTTATACTTATTGGAATAATTCTAACTACTATAGGACGTATTTTGGTTATGAAAAAGTTCTTAATAATTTAAAAAAGGCATTACTTAGTGAAAGCCACTAGCAGCTTCACCGAATCCTGCTTATGTGTAAAGAGGTTCATACGGGCTTAAAGCGATGTTTCCTTGTTGAATTTTTAGAATCAGTATGATATACTGCTATTAAATAAAACGATTGGAGGTAAAAAGATGAATAATTTTTCTTGCTAGTTTTTTTAAGCATAATAATCTTATAGAAGCGTTAAATGTCGCTTATTTTATTGTGCCTATGCAAGAAAGTTACTAATTTTTTTAACTCAAACAATATATTTTGTCATGCCTAAAATGGGTTTGGCTTTGCTGTATTTATGAGCTGTAAGAATTGACTTTCTTGCAGCTCATAATTTTTTATACAGGAGGATAAATTTATGTCTTTAATAAACGTTACAAACCTTACATTTGGATATGACGGTAGTTACGACGACATATTTGAAAATGTAAGTTTTCAAATAGATACTGATTGGAAATTAGGATTTACGGGAAGAAATGGTAGAGGTAAAACAACATTTTTCAATTTGTTACTTGGCAAATATGAATACAAGGGTAATATTTCTGCAAATGTTAACTTTGAATATTTTCCTTTTAATGTAGTAAACAAGGAAAATAATACCCTTGATGTAATCAATGGCATTTTTCCAGAATATCTCCACTGGAAATTGATGCGTGAACTTTCATTTCTAGAAGTTTCTGAGGATGTTTTATATCGTCCATTTGATTCATTATCAAATGGAGAGCAAACTAAAGTGTTGCTTGCTACTTTGTTTCTTAAGGAAAATAGTTTTCTATTGATTGATGAACCAACCAATCACCTTGATATGAATGCAAGAAAACTTGTCAGTGAATATCTTAATACCAAAAGTGGGTTTATTTTGGTATCTCACGACAGATCATTTCTTGATAACTGTGTTGACCATATTCTTTCAATCAATAAGACCAATGTAGAAATTCAAAAGGGGAATTTTTCCTGTTGGTGGGAAAATAAAAAAAGGCAGGATAACTTTGAACTTGCAGAAAACGAAAAGCTTAAAAAAGACATTAATCGCTTATCGGAATCTGCCAAACAATCCAGCAGTTGGTCACACAAAGTGGAAAAAACAAAGAATGGAACAACAAACTCAGGTTCCAAGCTAGATAAAGGTCATGTTGGACATATGGCCGCCAAAATGATGAAACGTTCTAAAGTAATCGAAAACAGACAGTATGCTGCTATTGATGAAAAGTCTAAACTACTCAAAAATATTGAAAACTCCGACAATCTGAAGATTTCTCAACTAGCTTATCATAAAAGTCGACTTGTAGAACTTGAAAATATATCAATTTTTTACGGTGACAAGATGGTTTGCAAAGATGTCGGCTTTACTATTGAGCAAGGTGATCGAATTGCGCTTATAGGTAAAAATGGCTCCGGGAAATCAAGTATTATCAAACTTATTTGTGGTGAGAATATAAACTATACTGGCACTTTCAGGAAAGAAAGTCAGCTTAAGATATCCTATGTTTCACAGGACACATCGCATCTTAAAGGAAATTTAACCGACTACGCTAGAAATAACGAGATTGATGAAAGCCTTTTTAAATCTATTTTAAGAAAGCTTGATTTTTCAAGAGTTCAATTTGAAAAGGATATGTCAACTTTTAGTGGTGGTCAAAAGAAAAAAGTGTTGATTGCAAAAAGCCTTTGCCAGAAAGCGCACTTGCATATCTGGGATGAACCACTTAATTTTATAGATGTTATCTCTCGTATGCAAATAGAAGAATTGCTGATTGAATATTCACCAACTATTCTATTTGTAGAACATGATAATAAATTTTCCGAAAATATTGCAACAAAGATTTGTGAATTATAACTTTAGAGCAATATATATCTAATTCTAAAATAGTATGGGGATTACTCTCATACTATTTTTTATTTTCAGGGTAATATTAATACCTTGTATAATGACTACCTTGATCTGAATGAATAAAAGCATCTTTTGTTAATGTTACACGTATAGTCTTAACTAGCTTCTTTATTTCGGCGAGCTACTTGTGCTATGCTTACAAGTTTTGTTCTCACTGCTATTCCAGTTCTAAGTCCGGGCAGTCTTTCTCTTTTAAGCAGTTCCATATGTTATTCTCATTCCTTCCTCCAGAATTACCCGCTATAATTAAAAAAGTTCATTAAAATGAACTCCTTTCATAAATATTAGAAACTACAGTATCATAAAATCCTGTTGTTTTGTATAAATTAGCTGCATTATTATTGATACCTGTATTTTAATATATACAGGTTACCTTGTTATCAATTGAATTATTAATAACATGATTTATCATAAGAAAAATGAGCCGCATAATGGAATTATTGCCCATCATGTGGCTCGTTTTCACCCGTATTAAATTTCTTTCACCTTAATTCTTCAAAAATATAATAATATGTATCTTTATTATTTTTTTTATCATGTAGTAATACTTGCAAATTTTTAAGTTCTGAGTTTTTCATATATAAATATACATCTATATTATTGTAAATAGTACCATAACAACCACTATATAACCCTATCCTCAATATCTTTTCTGATTTTAAATTTGGAATGTAACGATCTTTGTCATTTATTTTTTTATATTTTATCTTTCTTAATAGATTCATTTTGATGTTGTATTCATAGATAAAATTATCCAAGCTTTCGCCTATATTGTCAATATAAACTTTATTACCATCCTTTGAAACTAAAACTTGAGTGTAGGTCGATCCATTCATATAATTACTATTAATATGAGCTAAATCAATGGTTTTATCAATTTTCTTATTTTTTAGATCATAAACAAACAACCCATCAATACAATGAAATATTATTCTATCTTCTGATACATAATCTAGTTCTGGTTCTATAGCAATTACTTCGTCTTTTAATCCTGAAATAATAACAGCCTTAGCATAATTATATTTAATATTATAAAAAATTAAACAGCTGGCGATAATTAAAATAAGTAATATCAATATTAATATTATTTTCTTAGTTCTATACATATTCATCATTCCTTACTTATATATTTTATTATAAAAACACTTCTCTCATACGTAAAAATATGTATAAGAGAAGATTTTTGTTACTACTCCGCCATTAGATGTTGTTTTTTTAAGTCATTATATACAACATATCGTAATTTCATAATAAAATCAATATATTTCCAAGTATTAACAGATTTTTTATTAATTACATTTTATGGAACTAAATTTTTTATCATATACAATCAGTGTATGATATGCTGCTCCATTAGAATTTAACAAACTTACAGCATCACCTATATTTGCATAAGTTGCAAAGCCTGATGCAGTTATAAATTTTTTATATGATACCTTAGTTGTCCAAACATTGTGATACAAAATTAGCACAATCACCGCCAGAGCTTGTCCAATTTGGATATGATGAATTAAATGTGTTATAGTTCGTATCTATATAATTTTTTACTGCATTTTCATTTATTGAATACATTGATATTCTTAGCTTTTCAACTTTTTGAACTGTATCTTATATAAATCTAAAACTATAAGGAACTTATCGGTAGTGGTATAATATTCATTGATATTAAGACGCATCTGTAGAAAAATGCGGAGTAAAGATTATTTATATGTGCGACAAGAAGGGAGAACTAGAAGTGTTAATAGATTATTTGCGAGAAGGAATAGGAACGTTGATTTATTTAATACCTATAGCATTTATTATTTTTAGTATATTCACTGGTGGAAAGTTTTTAACTAAAAGAACAATAGAATTTAAACCATTGAGTATGTTATGCGAATTCGTATGGATTCTTGTTGTTATAACAATTTTAAAAATAACAGGAATCATTGGTGGAGACTTCAGCACAACTTCAATAATTAATGACCGTGTGAATTATAGCTTTGCTTTATTTGGAGAAGGGTTATCCATGGCAACACTGTTGAATATTGCTCTTTTTACTCCTTTTGGTTTCTTTTCCTCAATTGTTTTTAAGAAACTCAAAAAAAAATGGATTTATGGGATTTTAATTGGTTTAGTCTTTTCGGGAACAATTGAATTTCTTCAGATTTTTATTGGAAGATTTGTGCAATTAAATGATATATTAATGAATACATTAGGAACATTTCTTGGATATGAAATATGGATTATGTTGTTAAAACTAAATCTAAAATCAAAACAAAAGGGTTAAATAATTTTTGTTGTGTAAATTATAATATGAAGTTGGCCGTACCCCAGAGGCACTTGATGGGAAATATAAAAGTACCAATGAATTGTTAAATAACCAATTCATTGGTACTTTTATATTACTTTTTATTATTTAGAATACTGTTTGAATTAACAACATAACAACTGCAAGTGCTCCAATATAACCCATTAATGGCATTATAAATTTTAACCATTTATCATAAGTTACATCTACCATTGCTAAAGTAGCTAAAATAAGTCCCGTTGGAGTTATAAATGATATTAGCCCTTGTCCATATTGATATGCACTTACTATTATATCTCTTGGCAATCCTACAGTGTCCGCAAGTGGTGCTATAATTGGTATTGACAATACTGCGAGCCCTGAAGATGAAGGGATAAAAAACCCAAGGAGTATAAATAATAAAAGAATTACAATTATAAATATTTTTGAATTCATTCCTTGAACTGTACCTGATGCCATATTAAGAATTGAATCAGAAATTACTCCATTTTCCATAATCAAATTAATTGCTCTTGCAACTCCAATAACTAATGCAACACCGACTAAATCAGCGGCCCCCATAATAAATTTGTTAACAAATTCTTTTTCTCCAAGTCCTGAAATTACACCAAGTCCTATGCCTACAACTAAAAATAATGCAGTCATTTCAGTGAACCACCATCCTTGACTGGAAACTCCCCAAATCATTACAGCAAAAGTTAATGCAAATATAATTAACATTAATTTACGTCTAAATGTAAATTTTGGTACTTCTTTTTCGCTATAACCCTTTAAAAATCTTTCTTCAATTTCTTTTTTTTGACTGTATATTAAAGATTTTGTTGGATCATTTTTTATTTTTTTACCATACTTCATAATATAAATAATAGTTATTGTTGTTGCAATTAATAACCCTGCACCCCTCATTCCTAACCCTTGTGTAAAGGTTATTCCTGCTGCATTTGACCCAATAACTGATGAAAATGGATTTACAGTGGAAAACATGGTACCAATGGATGAGCCCATATAAAGCGCAGCAATACATACTATTGCATCATAGCCTGCTGCCATAAATACTGGAACAAGTATTGGATATAGGGCAATGGTTTCTTCTGCTAATCCAAAAGTGGTTCCTCCTATAGAAATCAATATTGTAACTACAATAATTAAAATAAATTCTTTTCCTTTGGTAATACGTGAAAGACTTGCAATACCTGCATCAAAAGCTCCACTGCTATTTAATACACCAATACATCCACCAATTATAAATACAAACATAATAATATCAATGGTGTCATATACTCCTTTTATCGGAGCTTGAATTATATTAGATAAACCTTGAGGGTTTTGCTTTACCTTCTCATAAGTGTCTGGAATTGCCACAGGTTTGCTAATACTTCCATCCTTAAATTTTTCTATGTCTATCTTGATTTTTAGTTTATTTAGTGTATCTTGTGTTCCAGGTAATTCCTTTACAGAGGCATCTGGGTTTGTTACAGTGAAAACGATTTTTTCATTATCATACTTTAATTTTGCATATGAACCTGCTGGTACCACATAGGTAAGTACAGCTGCAAAAATTAGAACTATAAATAGCACAGTAAATGCCGTAGGAAAGCTTTTTTTCTTTTTACTCATTTTATTTCCCCCTAAATTAATTTTAATTTTATCATTACAATTATATTATACAAGTTTTACGACATTTTTCAATAAAATTTTACAAAATTACTAAATATTCAGCTTTATGTATATTTATTTATAATATTAAGGACTTGTAGATCATGAAGTTAGTTCAACCAATTAGGGATAGAGAAAAACTTGAAGAAATGAAAATGGAATTATTGAAGACAGGATATAAAAACTACTTAATATTTGTTGTGGGTATTAATACGGGCCTTCGGATTAGCGACATATTAGCTAATTTAGATGATAAATTTCAGGGTCTGTGTTCCGGTTTTTAGTTCCGTTACTACACAGACCCCTGGCATAGTTTGGATTCATTGATTACTTAAAAGGAACAAAAGATATTTTGTTATTTACAAGAGATGCTACTCCCTTATTATATAATTGGATAAATTTACCTTTATAGCTAGTTTGAGTTCCAGAATTTATATCTTTAATAGCACCTTTTAGTGCATCATTTTGATATATTTTACCATTAGTTGATATAAATAAATTTTCTTTAGCGCAAGGTGTTTGTAATTCAATGGCTTTCCATGTGCTAGTCTTTTGTGACGTTTTACCATAATAAATTTTACTTATTAAATTATCTTTCATTTCTGAAAGGTATATAGTATCATCATTATCAATGCCAACCAATGTAAGCTTATCAACACCACTAACACTTAAAGCATCACTTTGACCAGTAACATATATTTTATTATACACTGAGCCTTCATAGACTAATTTATCTTCATGGCGAATCAATGCTATATTGCCCACGAGTTTAGGTATTGTATCGATTTTTGACATATCTGGATTTCTATCGATTCTATAAATACTGCTTTTATTAGCATTGTTTGATACCTTCACGTAAGTAAGTCCTGTTAATGGCGCTGTTTGGATATCTTCTACTTTAGGGTTAGTAGCACCCCACTCTAATTTTATCGTTTCTACTTTTTCACCTTTTACTACATCATAAGAATATAATATTAAGTTACTAGATTCATCATCACTTTCTTTTTCTACGAAAACCATTCTATTTCTACCGGGAACCCATGAAGCAAAAGAAATGTTACATCCATCTTCCGATTTTATGTTTTTAGTTTTCCCAGTCGAACAATTAGCAATTACCAATTTATCATCATCATAATAAGATAAATATTTAGCATCATAGGATACTAATATATTTTCTGCATTTGTTGGTATAGTAATATCAATATCTTTGGTACTTACCTCTTTGACAACTTTTTTTGAAACTGCCTTTGAATCGGTAGCTAAAAAATAATGATCAATGTAAAAGAGCCCTAAACATTGCAAAGATAAAGATACTACTATCCATATGCTTATTCTTTTCAGCCGACTCATATTTCTTTCTCCTTTAACTTTAAAGTATCCTATTCTTAGATTTTAGCTTATTACCTACTCTTTATATACATAATTGAAGGTACTGTCCTTTCTCCAAAACTATCTGATGGACTATTTATAACTTCATCATCATAAAATAATGTAGAAGAAGAACCACCATCTAAGTTAGAAGCGTTAACGGCTCCATAATCATATAATACATCTTGCGCTTCTTTTAAAGAAGCCCCTAAACTTTTTGTCTGTCTACCGTCAATTACTAAAAATATTATTGCTCCATCTTTTCTTTGCGCTACACATGTTCTAGGTGCAATACCCCAACCACCATTACCTTTAGTAATAGTTTTTTGTCCACTAACTATAAGTGCTGGTCCAAAAGATACTGCATCGGTAACTCCAGCTGTTTTCATCTCTGAAAGGCTATGAGGACCAACTAATAATTTTCCTGAACTAGTCATTGCTACAACTTCTGTTTTTTTATTTACATCAGTTATATCATTAAAAGCAGTTTTCCCATTGGCCATTATAATTCCAATTGGATTTGCTCCTGTTCCTGTCCATTTCGTTCCATTATCTACATCTTTAAATCCACCAGCATTGATTGCCGCAATTGCATTGTTATCCTTTGCGATATCACTAGTTAGTTGCCCTTCCTTATGAATCAAACTAGTGTAACCTACTTTTAGCCTAGTTGGGTCATTAATTATTAATATGTAACCTTTAAAATTATTTCCTTTTACATCATATCTTTCTATACTATCATCATCTTTATTTTCTACTTTTACACTATCTAAGTTATTTTGGACTAATGCATCCACTATTTGCGTGCTCATGATTTTTTCTATTGCCTCTTTTGATAAAAATGTTGTTGCAAGCCATTGTAATGAATAAGTAGTCATTGCCGCACCTACCACTGTAGTCTTCACATTTTTAAATGGACCATAATAAAGCATAAATGGACCAGTAATTATTGTGAACGTCAATTCAAATATCACAAATAATAAAACAAGTGTACTTGTACGCTTTTTGGTTTTTCTACGTTTTTTTATTTTTCTCATACCTCCCATATTTTTCTTTATTATGTACTATCATATTATACAGTATAATTATGTAATTTAATACAATGTTTTATTTTTTGTGACATCACAAAAGTAATTATTGTAATGTTATAAAGAATTTAAGACAAAAACAACCATAAAAATTTTTTATTTTTTGTATTTTTATATAGCATATGAAACTGAGGCCAATTTGAAAGAGCCCTCATAAGTGAAAGGACAAAAGAAGGTTTAGCATCTGCAAGAACAAGGGGAAAAGTAGGTGGAAGGAAACCAAAGCTAGATATTTTAAAAACTAAAGAATTAAGAAAACTTATTGGATATCTTCCTCAGGACTTCTCAGTTTATCCAAATCTATCCGTTTATGAAGCTATGGATTATTTAGGAGTTTTATCAGAGGTTCCCTCAAGTGAGAGGAAAAAAGTAATTCCAGAACTTTTAGAAAAAGTTAACTTGTTAGATTGTAAAAAAGTAAAGGTTAAGGCTCTATCTGGCGGAATGAAAAGAAGACTTGGAATAGATAAAGCAATTTTACATAATCCAAAAGTTTTAATAGTTGATGAGCCAACAGCAGGGTTAGATCCAAAGGAGAGAATTCGATTTAGAAACCTTCTTTGTGAACTAGCAAAGGATAAAATAGTTATTCTTTCAACACATATAATCGGAGATATTGAGGCCACCTGCAAAAACATTGGGATATTAGACAATGGGAGCCTTATATTTAAAGGAACTGTTCAGGAATTAAAAAGCAAAGCAGAAGGAAAAGTTTTTTCTATGAACGTTAACACCGATGAATTAGAAAGAATAAAACAAGAATATATTATAACAGGTATGATTATGATAGGGGACAGTATCTCCATTAGGGTTATCTCAGATGTTCCTCCAAGCGATAATGCCCAAATTTGCGAACCCAATATTGAAGATTCGTACATGCTTATGATTGGAGGGATAGATAATGTTTAACCTATTTCTAAAGGAATGCACGCAATTAGGTAAGAGCTTGATTTATATAGTTTTTATTTGTATAACCATAGCATTTTATACCACCCAATACTTTTCAGATATAAAAGGAAATGATCCACAGTATCTAGGAAGTGCTTTGATAAAGCCTTCTTATGTTCAAGGCGTTGAAAAGTACAATAAAGAGAATGATAGGTATCCTTATGGAACTACGAACGAAGAGATACCAGAACAAGTTATCTCTAAATCAACATTAATGATGTATGAAGAGCATATGAAAGGAACATACTCGGCTTATCCACATGGCTTGTTTAAAAATGTTAAATTAGATAAGGAAGACACGAAAAAGATAGAAGAAATTATAAGTCAAACAACAGGAAGATCTCTAAGCGAGTTAGATGCATTGCATAAAACTGAAAAATGGAGTGAAATACATTTTAGCAGCAGCTCAAAAGACTATGCTAGCTTTAAAGTATTAATGGAGGAAGCGAGTAATATAATAGGAGAGCAATCTAATTATTCAAAAGAAAATTTAAAGCGTTTTGGCGTTAGGCCAATAACCTATGAGGAAGCAATGAAAACTTATAAAGATTTAATAGAGAAGGATAAGATTACAAATGGTTTTGCAAGGCTGTTTTGCGATTATATGGGAATCGTAATGGGTTTATTTCCAGTGTTTGTTGTAGTATCTTTTATTAGGAAAGATAGAAAAAGCAATATGAAAGAGCTCATTTATAGTAGAAGAGTAAGTTCTGCTAAGTTAATCCTGTCGAGATATAGTGCCTTAGTTATAATGATGATGATTCCAATTTTATTACTTGCAGGTGTCTCAACGTTTCAGGCCGTCAGTTTTAGCGAAAAACTTAATTTAACGGTAGATTATTTTGCGGTTTTTAAGTATTCAATAGGGTGGCTTATGCCAACACTTATGGCAGTAACTGCTGTAGGGATGTTTTTAACTCTTCTTACAGAGACAGCAATAGCTATTCCAGTTCAGATGATTTGGTGGTACTCCTCTATATCTAAAGGCGTATTAACTGGAAGTTATGATTTAAGTCAATTAATGATAAGATTTAATACAATAGAGGATAGAGATGTATTTGTTTCTATTATACCTAATATATTTTTAAATAGGATATTCTTTATTTCGGTATCGGTAATTTTCGTGATTGCATCTATTTATATATTAAAGCTAAAGCGAACAGGAAGGATTGATTTTTATGATAGGTATTCGAAATGTTTTACAAATTTCAAAGGTAAATTTAAGAATAGCTTTTCGAAATAATATATTGTTATCACTTATGTTATTAATTTCAACTCCCATAATCTTTAGCATTACCAACTTGGATTTTCCAATGGCTGCAAGAATATGTGAGCAATTTATTGTAATAATTGGAGTAGTGATTCTAGTGCCAATATTTACACCAGAAGAAGATGAAAATATAAAAGAGACAATAAACGCAAAGGCTATTTCTCCTATATTGGTTTATATAATAAGAATACTTATATCAGTAATTTTACTAATATCACTAATAGCATTATTTGTTAATATATTAATTTATCTTGGTGGAACATTTACTTCTGGAAGGTTAATAATGGGAACCTTTATATCTACACTATTTCTAGGCGGATTAGGATTATTTGTTGCTTCTCTTACTGAAAATGTAAGCATAGGGTATATGATACCAATAGTTTATTTTGTCTTTGATATTATGACAAAGGGTAAATACACAAAGAATTTGTTTCTATTTTCTTTGATGAATAATAGCTTTAAAGAAAAGTATTATTTGCTTGTGGCATCAGTAGTGCTAATAATTTTATCGTTACTAGTATATAGGGTTAAGAATAAGTAACTATACTACAGCTAGAAGATACATTATATTAACTAATGGGGTACGTAATACTCCATTGTAAAAGGAGATTTTGAGATGAAATTAATATATAAAATAGTTATAGGTGGAGTTATTCTACTGTCATTAATTTTATGTTTTGTATTTTTTTCATATGAAAATATGAGTATAAAAAAAAGTATAAAACAATACTATAAAGTTGCAGACATTGAGAGAGATGTCGATAAGCATAATTCATTGGTTATAAAGGCTGATCAATTAAAGAGTTTTGATTCTATTCCTAATATAATCAAAAGTAGAGATTTTTTAGAACTAAAAGAGATTAATCCACAGAAATATCCGCTACTTAAATATAAATTAGAGTCAACTTATTTAGGAAAAGAAAAAAATGTTAAATTTTACATGATAAAATATGATATTAAATTCAAGGAGAATTCCGTATCACCTGTAGATTCTGGAGTTTATTATTCAATAGTTACATTGGAAAAACATCAAGGCACGTGGCTATTAATTACCGATACACATTCAGCTTCATTTAAAAATGGTGTATTATCTGTAGATAGTTAGGTAAAACGACTTAATTATTATTTGTTATAACTAATAAAATTTTAGAAAAGAGGTTATGTAATGAAAAAAACTGTATTATTTGTTATTTTGGATAAGTATGCTGATTGGGAAGCTGCTTATGTATCTTCGTTAATTCTTGCATTGGGTCAAGAGGTATATTCTATAAAAACTGTTTCCTTGACGAAAGATAGTATTAAATCACTAGGTGGATTTACTGTTATTCCAGATTATGATATTAAATCTGCTCCAACTGATTTTGAAGGCTTAGTTCTAATTGGTGGAATGTCATGGAGAACTGAGAAGGCTCAGCAGGTTAAGCCTTTAGTAGAAAACGCTCTGAACAACAAAAAAGTTTTAGGTGGTATTTGTGATGCCTCGGTTTTTCTAGGTAAAATGGGTATTTTAAACAATGTCAAACATACTAGTAATGATTTAAATGATTTGAAGAAGTGGGCTGGAGATGCTTATATGGGAGAAGAAAAGTATATGATGCAACCGGCAGTGAGAGATAATAATATTATTACATCAAATGGCACAGCGCCTTTGGAATTCGCTAAAGAAGTAATGATTGCGTTAGAAGTTGCACCCGAAAAAAGTATTCTTGAATGGTACAATTTTTATAAATACGGTTGCTATGAAGCACCTATGCCACATATGTAGATTTGATGTAACGCAATTTTATATTAAGTTCTGTCGTATCTTTTATGAATTACGTCGTAACCAAATGTACGATTTTACATAAAATCGTACATTCAATTAGACATAATTTATGAAGAATTTGTGAAAATATCTTGATATGTAATTTTTCGCGATAACTAATTAAAATCATTCTATTAAATAGTATAACTGGGTATTTTCCCAGTTATACTATGCTCAACCCAATATGAAAGATTATTAGGTTATTTTAAATGATAGGAGCGTTTTTTGTTTTGTGGGCATACCGAGATTAAAATCATCTTTATCAACATATCTTTTAACTGTAGAAAAATCATGCCCAGTAATTTCTGCAATTTTTCTTAAACTTTTTCCTTCAAATTTCCTTAAATGTCTGATAAGATATATGTGTTCCATTGTTAGCATCTCCTTATTATCCTTTTCAGTTTCGTCACTAAAAAGGATAGTATATTTTGAGGGTGCTGGCAATGGATTTTTTCCATTTTATGCTTGGTTTTTTAAAGGCCGGTCCGCATTGATTTCAGTATACTAGAAACAATCATCCTTTATAACCAGTGAATTATGCTTATCGACATCTCTAAAAAAGATTAAAAAAAAATCCAGTAGAAAAGCACTTGCTGCTTACTACTGGATTTTGTTTATCAAAGTAGTTCCTAAAAATAAATACGGAGAATTTTTGACGCTTACATTGCTTCTGGTTACAAATATACTCTTCATACCCCAATGAATGGTTCTATTATACTCAAGAATTTTGATACAGCTCTTTATAATATCCTTTTTGGGACAAAAGTTCAGTGTGAGTACCATATTCAACTATTCGTCCTTCTTTCATTACATAGATACAGTCAGCATCTTCAACTGTAGATAAACGATGTGCAATTACAATTCGTGTACACTTTTCTTGCTTAAAATGATTTGTAATTAAACGTTCATTGATAGTATCTAAAGAACTAGTTGCTTCATCTAAGACAATAATTGATGGACGATTAATAAGTGCTCTTGCTAAAGCTATACGCTGTCGTTGCCCACCGGATAAATTGTTACCTAAATTTGAAATAATTGTATCGAAACCTAAAGGCATTCGACAAATATCATCATATATTTGAGCGATTTTACACGAATTAATAAGATTTTCTTCAGTTACATTTGTTTTACCCAATGTTATATTATTATACAAAGTTGTATTTTGTAGAGTAACATCTTGCGGAACCACACCTATTTGTTGACGTAGATTTTTTTTATTAATTTCAGTGATGGACACTCCATCATAAAGAATATCCCCATGTTGACAATCGTATAATCCTAAAATTAATTTACCTAAGGTTGATTTACCAGATCCTGATTCCCCAACTAAAGCAATCTTTTGCCCAGGCTTAATATTTATTGAAACATTTTGTAATACTGGCTTAGAATCAGCCGTATAAGAAAACACTACATTTTCAACATTAATATTACCATGAAATTGAGTATCCATATGGGTTTTTACAACTTCTTCTTTTGGATATTCAATAATATCTTTCAAGCGTTCTAAATTATTATTTACAAATACTATATCATTAATTACTTGAAAAAGTGATGTTGAAACTGAAAAAAAATAAACTGTAATAGAATAGAATGCTATTACTTCACCAATAGTAAATGTCTTTAATTGAAATGCAAATAACAGAACAAGAATAGGAGCTGTCAATTGTATAGTTTGATTTAATACTGTATATATAGTTAAAAAATAATCTTTTTTTAATGCCTTAGTTATTGAACGTTCCATCTGATGCACCCATTTATTTTCAATACATTCTTCTAAAGCATTTACTTTAATCATAAATATAGTGGAAATACTATCCATTTGAATACGTTGTATTTTACTACGCTCATATAGGTCATAAAGACTCAATTCTTTCATTTTTCCCTTCATCAATAGTGTAATTATTAAAAATACACAAAGAATACCTATTACTATTAAACTTAACAGTGGTGATTTAAAAATCATATAACTTAAAATAACTATTAAGGAGATACCATCCAAGAATATGTTGATTGACTTATTAGATAGTAAGCTTTTGATAACTTCAACACTACTTAATCTATATAAAATATCACTTGCTGCTCTTAATTCAAAATATTTATATGGAACATTTAGCAAGTGTTTAAATACTTTGTATGCCATTGACCTGTTTAACAATGCATTTAATTTTGCCGATACCATCCCCCTACAAAGTGAAATTAAAGTTAAACTACAAACCATAATTATTATGATGAATATAAAACTATTAGGTATTGCCTTTTTAAATATAGCATCAATTAAAAATTGTATGCCTATTGGAATAATTAACGTTACTAGTGAATTTATTAAAGAAAATATAAATGTATATATAAAAAGTTTTTTGTTTTGTATCATTTCATTATAAAACATTTTATAATTGGAACTTTTCTTTTTCATTGGTTGAAAATCACTTGTTGGTTTCATTGTTAATACAACATTTGAATAATGTTTCATAAATTCTTCGGCAGATATAACTCTTCTTGCAAAAGCAGGATCAATTATTGTGATTTTTTCACTTATATTTTCTAAAACAACGAAATGATTATTGTCCCACAATATAATACAAGGAAATGTTAATTGTTTTAATCCACCTAGGTTTGTTTTATAAGCTTTTGTTTTAAAATTAAATTTTTGTAATAAGGAACTCATTTGAAATAAATTTGAACCATCACGTCCTATTTCCATGACTTTTCTTAAGTCCGATACTGAATAGCAACTTTTATAATAATCCAAAACCATTGCAATGCAACATAACCCACATTCAGTTTGATGTACTTGTTCAACAAAATGTATTTTTGCCATAATTAACCACCTATTCTAAGAAAAGTATGTTGCCTATATCATCTTGAAGTAATTTTAATAAAAAATATCCCTCTCCACTTTTACCAATCATTAACCCATAAAAATCTATGGTTTTGTATAACGTCTTATCTATATTTTCTTTTAAATAATGAACTATTTTATGACATACAATATTCAATTTTTCTTTTACGTCTTCATTTTTTATTATTTTAATATATTCCATTAGAACAATAGCATTACCCGTGTCCCCATGGCACAGTGTTATATTATTGCCAAATCCCTTATTTAACACCGATTGTACTGCGATGTCTATTTCATTATCAATTAAATCATCACTATAGTTGTATTTTTTCAATAGTACGCGACTCAACAATATCCCAGTAGCTCCATTACACCATCCAACCGCTTTACTAGTACCATCTTCTTTTGTATACCAATTTTGTTCTTGTTTATCAAATAAGCTACGCTCATGATCTAATAGTTGTTTAATGGAAATAATACGTTTATCATCTGGAAAGTGAGAATTAATCCTAATTAGTGTAGCAATTGCACCACTTGTACCATGTGCAAACCCAGTATATCCTTCTCCATCTATTTTACTAATATCATGTAATGATACTTCTAAATCCAAAATAATTTTTTCCAATTTCTCTTTAATGATCGCATCAGTTTCGTGTTCATAAATTGACAATAGCATCATTACATATCCACTTATACCACCAATAATATCTTTATTCATTTTACTATCAATAATATGTGCTTTATATATCAGCATAACTTTGTCAATAACGATTTTATGATAATGAACATCATTAATATTTAAAGAAATATGGTATAATGCATAAAGAACACTCCCCACACCTGTAAACCCACCAATATCAAATCCTTGATTATCAATTTTTTTCAAATTTTTAAAATCTTTTATTGTTAATGGTTCAATAGTGTGAACTAGTTGATGACATACTGCTCTTGTGTATAATTCATATTCATTTAATTGAGTGATTTTGTATAAACAACTAAAAAACAATGCAATTCCAGCTAATCCCTTATATAAATCGGGTGAGAGAGTACTAACACAAGTCATTTCCTCAGATAATTTATCTAGTTCTATTCCAACCCAGGTACAGTCGTTATTAAGTAATATGCTATTATCTGCAATGACTTTACCGGTTTTTTGCGCCAGTTGTAAGATTTCATCTCTGTCATAACAAATTGCATCAGCTAATTCATAGTTTGTGGTGATATGGTTTAGTGGCAATGAATGTATAAAACTCAAATCAATTAACTTGATTTGTAGTTGTTTATCTTTTTCGCACATAGCATTAAGTCTTTTTTTAAAGTTTTGAGCTGGTGTACTAATTAATTTAACTCCTTTTATTTTATCTTGTTTTGAGTTGTATATATCAGTTTTATTAAAGATAGTATAAAAATAAGGAACATCTCCATTCATTAAATCCTGATGTTCATGGAAACTTAATAATCTTGATTTTTTTGTTATATTACTTAAAGCTATTCTGCATAAAAATACTTCTTTATTTATTGGATTAACGTGCAAATCAGGATGTGTTCCCAATCTTAATAATGTAGCATATATATTTGTAGATTTTAAAATTAATCGACAATGACTTTCATTAAATGAATCCATAATGATACTATTAGTTTCTTGTTTATGTAACATTATCCAATCATACAGTGACGAAAAGCCTGATACAATCTGATCAACATATTGAGGCTGAATTTTTGAAAGCTCTTGTCCCTCAATTTTAGGAATGTTTTTCTCCGGAGTTATAATTGGGTTTGTATAAATAATTTTCATATCTGAACGAAGTTGATTTATAATTGTAGGGACTAATAATGGACATTCTTGTTCAGTGAACCCACTAACTCCACTAATATCTACTACTTTATTACGGTCCTTAGTTAGTTGAATACGTCTTGGCAATAGCATTGTTTCTAGAACTGAATTTTCCATTAGCTGAGTTGATAAATCGTTTTTAGAGTCTACTACGGTTCCATGAAATAATGTTTCTAAGTCAATCAAAATGGGTATCTCCCCATGAGCAATTAGATTTTCATGATGAAAATCCTTAGCATCAAATAAATATAATAATGCTAACAAATGTCCGATACGGTGATAATAATTGAGCATCTGTTGCTCATCCTCACAAGATTTATAACTCACATATGATGTCCAACCATACTCCTTAGTTGTAAAAACAATAGGGGTTTGTAATTGTAGGTACCCATTAATTTTTTGTTCGTTAAGCCATTTACAAAACGTTTGAAACCCGGTATCTATCTTTAAATGATGTGGTTTATAGACAACGTGATATTTGTAGTTAAATTGAATTATCCCAACACTTTTGCCTTGTTGATGAGAATCTCCCGCTCCAAAATCTATCTGGGTTATTATGAAGTTGTTATCATTTCCATCTAAAAACAAATCAATTAAATCCTTTTTATCTGAATCTATATGGTTAATGATTTGTATTATAAAATCACTCAAATAAGTAGCTCTAGTCATCAATTCTGACCATAAATTAGGATACTCATTATAAAAATAAAGCAAATAGTTTTTGTTACTTAATAAGTTTAATGTATAATAATTGAATTCTTCTTCCTTTGATTCACCATTTAATTTGCCATTTATTTTTGCTATGTTTAGCTCTTGTATACATATGCGGAATGCTTTTTTATAGACTTCTGAATATAGGCAGTAAACAAATTCACTTATCATCTTATCCTTATTCTGAAAAAATGAATATTTTTTTAAATCCTTTACAATTATGTTATATTTAATATTTATAATTGGCATGAATATTTCAACAAATGGCATATCGTGAGTTTTCTTCAAACGCTCTATAATATTTAAAAATTCCTGACTATATGTTGTTTCAATTAATGTTAGCAATTTACAAGGTATCAAAATATCTTCATTCATATTTTTCAATGTACAATCATTATATATTGACATTAGTTTCTGGTTTTCATTTTTTATTTCTGGAAACAGAGTTATCCAATATTTAATATGATCATTTAATTTTTCCATAGTTGACTCCTTCTAGTATGTATTTTATACTAATAATATTTTTACTGCATCATTAAGTTGTTTTTTGGAATTCTATAATGTCTACTAGATTATTTCCATGTCGATTAACTATTTGTCTATGTTTAAAATGTTTATTATAGGCAAATCTCTAAGAACCAGTACAAATTATTTGCTAAAGGTTACTTTGGCAAGATTCACACTTGCTACATATAAACCATGTTGTAATGCACCACGAAGCATTGTCATATACTTACTTTGGTTAAATAAACTAAAAGTAAGATTGCTGAAAAAAAATTCAACAATCTTGCCTAATTTAAGTTTACTTAATACTTAGTTAATATATTAAGTATTAAGTAAACATTAGATTGTCCAACAAATGTTTACTACTACTCTTTGAGTAATTCATAATAACCAAAATAATATTAATTATTATTTTGTATCACCACAAAGAAAACCTTCACACTCTGCTGATACTGAACAAATTCTACCATAATTATTACCTAATCCTGCCATATTTGCTGCTTTTTTTGAAAGCCAGTCATTAGTACCACCACTAATTGTTTCTAACTGATTGTCCGTAATTTCTTTCAATAAATTACCTGATGCTAAATCCTCATTATAATTTTTGGCATTTCTTAAAAGTGGATTTTTAATTATTGACATGTATACCCATCTCCCTTTTTTTATTAGTCTTTCGACTAGATCCTATACCAAATACAGTTGTATTAATGCTTTACCCTAGGTATGCTTACTTAGTGTATTAAGCATGTATTGGATTGTCCAACAAATGTTTACTACTACTCTTTGAGTAATTCATAATAACCGAAATAATAATATTAATTATTATTTTGTATCGCCACAAAGATTAGTGAAATCACACTCTGCTGAGACTGTACAAACTCTACCATAATTATTACCTAATCCTGCCATATTTGCTGCTTTTTTTGAAAGCCAGTCATTAGTACCACCACTAATTGTTTCTAACTGATTGTCCGTAATTTCTTTCAATAAATTACCTGATGCTAAATCCTCATTATAATTTTTGGCATTTCTTAAAAGTGGATTTTTAATTATTGACATGTATACCCATCTCCCTTTTTTTATTAGTCTTTCGACTAGATCCTATACCAAATACAGTTGTATTAATGCTTTACCCTAGGTATGCTTACTTAGTCTATTAAGCACGTATTGGATTGTCCAACAAATGTTTACTACTACTCTTTAAGCAATTCATAATAACCAAAATAATATTAATTATTATTTTGTACCAGCACAAAGATTAGTGAAATCACACTCTGCTGAGACTGTACAAACTCTACCATAATTAGTACCTAACCCTGCAATATTTGCTGCTTGTTTTGAAACCCAGTCATTAGTACCACCACTAATTGTTTCTAACTGATTGTCCGTAATTTCTTTCAATAAATTACCTGATGCTAAATCCTCATTATAATTTTTGGCATTTCTTAAAAGTGGATTTTTAATTATTGACATGTATACCCATCTCCCTTTTTTTATTAGTCTTTCGACTAGATCCTATACCAAATACAGTTGTATTAATGCTTTACCCTAGGTATGCTTACTTAGTCTATTAAGCACGTATTGGATTGTCCAACAAATGTTTACTACTACTCTTTAAGCAATTCATAATAACCAAAATAATATTAATTATTATTTTGTACCAGCACAAAGATTAGTGAAATCACACTCTGCTGAGACTGTACAAACTCTACCATAATTAGTACCTAACCCTGCAATATTTGCTGCTTGTTTTGAAACCCAGTCATTAGTACCACCACTAATTGTTTCTAACTGATTGTCCGTAATTTCTTTCAATAAATTACCGGATGCTAAATCCTCATTATAATTTTTGGCATTTCTTAAAAGTGGATTTTTAATTATTGACATGTATACCCATCTCCCTTTTTTTATTAGTCTTTCGACTAGATCCTATACCAAATACAGTTGTATTAATGCTTTACCCTAGGTATGCTTACTTAGTCTATTAAGCACGTATTGGATTGTCCAACAAATGTTTACTACTACTCTTTAAGCAATTCATAATAACCAAAATAATATTAATTATTATTTTGTACCAGCACAAAGATTAGTGAAATCACACTCTGCTGAGACTGTACAAACTCTACCATAATTAGTACCTAACCCTGCAATATTTGCTGCTTGTTTTGAAACCCAGTCATTAGTACCACCACTAATTGTTTCTAACTGATTGTCCGTAATTTCTTTCAATAAATTACCGGATGCTAAATCCTCATTATAATTTTTGGCATTTCTTAAAAGTGGATTTTTAATTATTGACATATATACCCATCTCCCTTTTTTTATTAGTCTTTCAACTAAATCCTATACCAACATAGCTGTCATCAAATGCAAAGTAGAATAATAAATATAATTGTAATAATCCTTTAACGTAGATATGTATTTTTACTAAGTTTTAATCTTTAGTAAAAATCACTCTTTAAAAATGATTATGTTATTAATTTCTTAATATTGCTTTGCACTTTGCAATAAACTAGCTAGTATCGGATATAATTGATGTAACCTTAAAATTGTTCACAATTCTCACTCCTTTGCTTAAACGAACTTCTTTATTTATATTTATATTTTTTTTATTCTTACTTAAAAATGAAGCTGCTTGTCTAATTTCAGTATCCTTTTTCCAATGGTTTTAACCATGTCATATGCAAATATATATTTTATTATTATGGTATTTATTACTTTTAAACCATTATTTGATTGAATTGTATCCCATAAAAATACATGATTCAACACTAAAGTCATCAAACGTCATTATTTAACCATAAGAGAAGGTCAGCCATAAAATGGCTGACCTTCTCAGGTTTTTTTACCTTCAATCATGCGATAGCATTCTGAGTTATGGAAAAATTAGAAATAACCCCTAAATTCTTAGTTAGAAAATTAAAAAACATGGAAAATAGCAGTCTAGCTATCTTCTTTATGTTTTGCACTGCTGCTGTAAGCAGGCACTGCTCTTGCACATTTCCTAGTCCACGCATATGGCAATAGCGAAGCCCATGCAGTTGTTTTGAATCTGCAAAGCTTCGCTCTATAGTCTCTTTTCGTCTTCTATATATATTTCTACCTTTATCAGTTTTGGTAAACTTTACAACATCTTCTTTGTACGTTTCCCAAATATGTCTTCTAATAGTTTTAAACTTACTATTTCAGAAAAACATTGAGCTTTATTTGGGCATTTCTCGCAATCTTTTGCATTACCAACATATTCTTTATATCCATCTCCTGTTGTCGTTTTATAATGCAAAGCCCTTAAGTCAGGGCATACGTATATGTCCTGTTCTTTAACATATTGAAATATATTTTTTGTGTACATTCCTTTTGTATGTGGAGACCTACGTTATCCCATTACGGATTTTAGCTCTCTTTCAAACAATTCTTTACATATAAGATTTGTAGCATAACCAGCATCGGCACCAACATATTTTGTACTAAAATCGATTTTTTTTATTTACACATCTAATCTATCGATATAAGGATCAACATCCCAATTAAAAATTGGGATGTTTTACATGTTATGTTTGTCAACAGTCTGAGAAGGTCAGCCATAAAATGGCTGACCTTCTCTTTCCTAATCACTAAAATACTTATGTTTAAATATCGCGTTTTTCAAAAACTAAATAACCTGCAAAACAGAATATCACAGAATATATAGCCGATATACTAATAGCAAAAGCAAGTGTTGTACCCTCAACGCATAATCCTGTATTAACAACACTAGTGAAATCAGACAATCCAAATGGAAGATATTTACCCCAACTGATAAGAATAGCAAATGTTTGAATAAGCTGCCTAACAACTAAAAGTAAGAATAAAGAAAAGCCGGTTGCAATTGAACGAGAACGAGATATTGCTGAAATTGTAAAAGCCATTATTACATATACAATTACCTGAAGAAAATCAAGACCGAAAAAAATAATTGTTTTTAATATAGTTGGAATATATATTATTCTGCTACCTGTCCACATCATTTCCTTAGCGCCTATGCCATCAAAGCCACAAAGTATACCCAGTATTATAAAGTTTAACAAAAATGTTGTTACAAGAAGTAGAAGACCATAAAGCATTATGACTATTAGTTTTGCAGTAAGAATCTCAAATCGTTTATAAGGACGTGATATCATCATTTTCATTGTACCCTCTGAAAACTCACCCGCAACTAAAGCTGAACATGCTATTATTAACAAAAGCGCAATAATTAAATTATAAGAAGCATTTTGATTCACTTCTATGACTCTTGTCCAAATATTTCCTTTTAATTCTGGTTTGATATTGTTATTAATTCTGTATTCCCCTTCAGCTATACTCTTTTTAAATGATCCTATAAGTGCTTTTGACATTTTATCTGTTCCATTCTCAATTTGTTTTATCTTAGCTTTTTTTAAAATAATATCTTTCTGAAAGAGTTGTTTCCAATTTTCAGAAATATTAGTAGTGTTTGACTCCTTTTGAGATTCGGTATATTTAAAAATACCCGTTGCTAATATTATAATTGCAATCATTATGATTAACATTACTTTTGTAGA
The DNA here is from genome assembly GCF_011065955.2 of Clostridium sp. FP2. Lineage (NCBI taxonomy): Bacteria > Bacillati > Bacillota > Clostridia > Eubacteriales > Clostridiaceae > Clostridium > Clostridium sp. FP2. The sequence goes on along the minus strand of NZ_JAAMNI020000002.1, from coordinate 35,448 downwards.
AAGTCTTTTCCATAACTTTGTATTTTCTATTGAAACAAGTGTAAAAAAACTACCCATATTATTTCCCCTCCCCTGTAAGCTTCATAAATACATCTTCAAGTGATTGAGTTTCTTGTTTATCCATACCGAAAATAGCTATACCAGCATAAGTTAATGTTGTAACTACTTCTGGAATACGATCCTTGGTTGTTTCAATATGTACTCCGCATTCCAAGATGCTATTATTTATATTAAGGCTTGTTAGAAGCGAAGCTGCCTTCTCATTATTATTAGATTCTAATACCAAAACAGTAGTATTATCCTTCTGTGACATGTTAAGAAGTTCTTCAACGGATTTTACCGTTATAATTTTGCCTTTATTAATTATACCAACACGGTCGCACATCTGCTGCATTTCACCTAATATATGACTAGATACAAGCACCGTAAGAGCAGTTTCTGATGAAAGATTTCGAAGTAGCTCACGCAGATCTTTAATTCCAGCTGGGTCAAGACCATTTGTAGGCTCATCAAGTATAAGAAGTTTTGGACTATGTAGTAGTGCCTGGGCAATACCTAAACGTTGTTTCATACCTAGGGAATAAGTTTTTACCTTATCATTTATTGCCTTCTCAAGATCCACAATTTTCACTACTTCGTTGATTCGCATCTCATTTACACCTTTATATATTTTAGCAAATATTTTAAGATTATCGAGTCCAGACATATAATTATACATATCCGGATTTTCAACTATGCACCCAATGTTACGCATTGCTCCTTTAAAATCCTTTTTCACTGAGCATCCTCCCACATATATATTCCCCTCAGTAATTTTGGATAGTCCCACAATCATCTTAATAGTAGTGGATTTACCCGCTCCATTAGGCCCTAGAAACCCGAATATTTCGCCTTTTTTTAGTTCAATGGAAATATCTGAAACTATTGTACGTTTACCAATTACTTTTTTTAGTTTTTCGATTTTTAATACCTCATTAAGCATAATATAACCCCCTAAAATTAGTGTTTTAGTTATATAAAAAAATCATTTTAGACTTGTCCTATTATCAAGCAAGTATGCGGTTGCAAAGAATAACACAACTAGTATAAATAATTCAAAAAGACATTGAACCAATAACTTATTTATCAAAACTTGTTCAATTAAATTATTAATGACTGTTATTGTATTTGTGTGGTGGGCTACCTTCCTAAAGAGAAATGAAGAAAGTAAATTCAAAATTCCTAGCACAAAAGATATTACTAATCCAGCCATTAAGCTAAACCTTCGCCAAATTGGCAACTTTGAAACGGATATAGAAAAATATATTACTAATACAAATTGAATTATGTTTACCAAGTAATTAATTCCAAGGATTATTGCATATGTCTTATTTATTTCAATAAACTTATAAGTATCGTTAATATAACCTGATTCACCATAATAAAATACAAGTATTGTAATCCAAAAAACTATAATTAATACTAATGCTAAAATCCAAATAAATGCAGAAATAAGCTTTGAAGCTAAAAGCATTCTACCATCTACGGGAATCGTGAACATAAAATATCCCTCATTATGATAAAAATTTTCATTATATCGTTGGAATATTATTAGAAATGTTATTACACATAAGGCTATAATTCCAAAAGTTAACACAACTGTATTAACTTTTTCGTGATTTCTGAAAAATATCATCAATGCAGATGCAATTGCAATATAAGCTAAAAATGACATAACAATCTTAAGATAACTTGACTTAATGTCATACTTTAAAAGCTTCAGCAACATTTAAAAGCCTCCCTACAAATATTATCTATGGATTTCCCAAATTTAGCTCGAACATTATCTACTTCATCATTAACTAAAATCTTACTATCCTTAATAATAATAACGTCATCAAAAGAGCTTTCAATATCTTGGATAAGCTGAGTAGATATAATAACTGAACTTTTTTCATTATAATTAGTAAGTATGGTATCAATTATTGTGTCACGACTAGCCGAATCCACACCATCCAAAGGTTCATCGAGCACATAAAGTTTTGCACGCCGTGACATTACAAGGATGAGCTGAACCTTTTCATAGGTGCCCTTTGAGAGCTTTGTAACATTTTGATCAATATCTATGTTAAGTAATTTTAATAGCTCCAAAGCTTTATTTTTATCAAAATCCATATAAAAATCTGTAAGTAAACTCACTGTATCCTTAACCTTCATCCATGAACTTAAATAAGTCTTGTCTGGCAAATATGACACAATTGATCTTGTATATATCCCAGGTCTATGGTTGTCAATTAGAACTTTCCCAGAATAATTCTTAATAGCACCTGTTATAATTTTTATTATTGTAGTTTTGCCAGTTCCATTTGCTCCAAGGAGACCCACTATTCTACCTTCTGGAATTATGAGTGAAATATTATCCAATATTATTTTCCCTTCATATTTTTTTGTTAAATTAATTATTTCAACTAAATTACTCATAGTTACTTTCCTCCATAAACTCTTCAATTAGTCTTAATATATCAGACTTGTGAAAACCAGATTTTTTCATAAGCTCAACAAACTCTGAAATTTTCTTTTGGATTAATTCATCTTTGATTTTTTTGATTAATTCACTATCAATGGTTATAAATCTACCTGAGGTTCTTTCAGTATAACTAAGCTTCTCACTTTCAAGCGATGCAAATGCTCTTTGCATTGTATTTGGGTTGACTCCCATGGTCTGAGCTAAATCTCTTACACTTTCTATCTTACTCCCTGGTTTCCTCTCTCCAAAAATAATTTGTCTTTTTATTTCTTCAATGATCTGAAGATAAATTGGTATATTAGGATTAAATTCAAATTTCAAACGCATCCCCCTGTTCTTGTTTAGCAATATTGTAACAAGTGCTTAATACAATAATACAAAACTAGAACAAGAATGTCAAGCAGATTTCCAGATTTCAATTCATATTCTAGTTGTATTTTTACACCTGAAGCTTGAGAACAGCCGTAAGATCCAGGGTAAATATCTTTATGGCTTTCTGGTACTTGAAAAGCAGTAGAATCAAGTATTCTTATTCGTTTGAAATGTTCATGCCATACACTTGGTATACAAGTATTATTTGATATTGTTTGGCGCAACAGATTCTCAAAAATTTTCTTTAAAAATTCCACGCATTTTCCATTTAAACGGTGATCTAATGCTTGATTAGAAATAACTATTCCTATTTCGGCATTAAGTTTTGTACATAGGGTAACAAGTGTATTATTCGCAACCTCTGCATCTATAAAGCAGTATAAGCAACCGAATTCCCATGCGCGAATTTTACCTTTTCTTTTCACAAAACCTGTTTCTCTTGCTATTGCTTCAAGCTCCACTTTTGAAAAACAACTTTTAAGTTCAGCTGCAAAAAGTTTTATATCTTTATCCAATTTTAAGTTTTCTTCTATCATTTGTAAATTACCCCCGTTGATGTGTTTTTATTATCTTTCAAATAATAACATTTTTACAAATGGGGGTCTTTATTTTTATAGAATTTTCTTAGCTTGATGGCTATGTGGCGAGACCCCATATATTTCACAAAGTATATTTTATGAAAGAACATTAAATAGCCATTTTTTTGTTTCGAAACTATAAGAAAGAAGTTTTGAAATATTTCTAATTGAACATATAGTATTTGAAATAGCTTTAATAATGGTTTAATTTTAATGGTTAACGTGATTATGTAAATTACCCCATGATGTGGCTGGTTTTTACGTGTATGTCGTATGTACCCGAATTAATCAACAAAAATGCATAATTCGCAAAATTATGTTATAATATGTAATACTTGTATTAATGTGAATTTAGGGGGTGCACAATGCTTGGTATTATACTTTGTGAAGATAATGAACATCAAAGAAAACAAATTGAAAGCATTATAAAGGACGAATTAATTAATTTGGAAATTGATTTAGAAATAGAATTATCAACAAAAAAATATGACGAAGTTATTGCTTATGTAAAAAGCAATAAAGAGAGAAGTTTTATTTATTTTCTAGATGTAGATTTAAAAGATCAGATATCAGGAATAGAACTTGCAAAGATTATAAGAAGGTATGATTCAAATGGATATATTGTTTTTGTTACATCCCATTCTGAGCTTTCTCTTTTAACTTTTAAATATAAAGTACAAGCTTTAGATTATATTTTAAAAAGTGATTTTAAAAATATTAAGAATAAAATTAATGAATGTTTACTAGAAGCTTGTAAGGATTACGACAAAAATAATATTGAAAAAGAAGATACTATAACGATAAATTTAGGAAATAGAATAAATAAGTTCTTTTTATGTGATATCTTATTTTTTGAAACAACAAATATAGCTCATAAATTGAGGCTTCATACACTTAATGGAGAATTTGAGTTTTATGGAAAATTGAGAGATCTAGAGATTAATTTAAATTCATATTTTTATAAGTCTCATAAATCTTATTTGGTAAACATAGCTAATATAAGTTCAATTGATAAACGTAATCATATTCTACATTTTGTAAATGATGAAACTTGTTTTGTTTCTATAATGTATATAAAGGGACTGATTAAAAAATGCCTAGATTAATTTTAAATATAACGTATATGCTCATTTTAACAGTAAATATAAGTATCATAATGACTACTATTAGTATTATTAAAATATCTATTAAAAATATTCTGATATTTAATACTATTATTTTTATAATTAGTTTTTTATTGTATGTAAATAAACAAAATTATTTATTAAGCCCTAGTATTACTATCGTAATACTAATATATTTATATATAATCTCGAAAAAATTATATTACACTATAATTTTTTCTGCTTTTACGCAATTAATTTTTGTTTTAAGTGATGCTATAACAGGGTTCTTTTTAGTTTTTGTCATAAAATTAAATTATTCTGAAATTTTAAACAATCCTAAAGCTAAGGTAATAACCTCTTTAAGTATTTTATTAATATCTTATGTTATAAGCAAAGTTGTAGAAATATCTTTTAAAAAAAAATATTTTAGTAATTTCATTCAAATTAAGTCGAAAAATATTTTGATTTTTGCCGGTTGCTTATTAATAGCTTTAATTTCTATATACTTATATTCAAATTTTTTAAAAGATTCATTTAAGTCTTTTGGGAAAATTAATGTTGCGCTAAATCTATTTTTTATATTATTTTTTTCAGCTATAATAATCATACTTACAAAATTAAACAATGAAAATACAAACGCAAGTTTGGAAGTAAAATTTAGAGATGAGGAATTGTCTAAACTTAAGGAATACACAAGTATGTTAGAATATGTTTCTAATGACTTACGAAATTTTAAACATGACTATATTAACATACTTCAAATTATGGATGAATACATTAAATCAGATAATATTGAGGGTTTAAAAATTTTTTATGAAAATAATTTAGTACCAGAAAGTAAAAAAATTTTAGAAAAAGACATATGTTTCATGTTGCTTCAGCACATAAAAATTGATCCATTAAAGGCAATCATCTCTTCTAAAATTATTAATGCTCAATCAAAAAATATTAAAGTAAAGATTGAAATTATTGATGATATAAATGAACTATCAATAAATTTAATTGATATATGTAGAATTGTAGGAATATTGCTTGACAATGCAATTGAAGCAACCGAATTATGTGATAATAAATTTATTAACTTCTTAATATTTAAAGATGAAAAGAGTACTTCACTTATTATAAATAATTCTTGTAATGAGAGTACTCCATCTATTCACAAAATATATGAAAAGAATTTTTCAACTAAAGGTTTCAATAGAGGAATAGGTTTAAAATTTGTTAAAACTATTATTAAGGAAAAATATACTAATGTACTGTTAAATACCAAAATTCAGAATTTAACATTTTGTCAAGAATTTATAATTATTAATAATAGTAACAAGTATAATTAGTCAATCTTGTATAGTGACTTAGGCATTTTACATTCATTGAACATCCAAAACGGACACAGTGAAGTCGAAACTGCAGCTACTGACATAGTGATTGTACAAAATAGTAGTGCTAAAAATTTTTTAATTCCACATTTTTTTCTCATTATATACTCCTTTGTAAAAATTATTTAAATTTTCATATATTTAATATACCACAGTAAAATAGTTTATTTATATGAAATTTCATAAAACATGTAAATTTAGTCGTAAAGCATATAATTTTAGTCTTAGAATACTTTTATATTGATTCGAAATACAAAACAAGGAGATTAACGAATGAATATTACTGAAAAGATAACTAAAACATTTATTAAATTTATAACAAACAATACAGAAAAATCAGAAGAGGAGATTGAAAAAATCCAATATGGATTTCAAGTTATAATAATGAATCTTTTTAAAATTATTATTTTATTTTTCACTGCATATTTTCTCGAAATATTTATATATACCTTAGTTGCTTTTATAGTTTTTGGTATATTTAGATCTTTTGCTTGTGGGGTGCATGCAAACACTAGCTTAAATTGTATTATAATAAATTATGTTGTATTTTTAGGAAATGTTTTTATAAGTATAAATTTCTCATTAAATAAAATCATTATAGTAACAATGTATATAATAAGTCTTATTTTAGTTATCTTGTATGCTCCAGCAGATACAGAAGAACGCCCCCTTATAAGTGAAAACTATAGAAAAAAATTAAAAACCAGAGCTATTAGTGTAGTTTTAGTTTTTGCTTTGATAAGTTTATTAATAGGAAATTCTATATATATAAATTTAATTACTACTTCTATAATAGAAGAGTCCATTCTGCTTACTCCATTAGCATATATTATTTTCAAAAAACCTTATAGGAATTATGCAAATGTTAAGTTTTAAATTTTTATTATTTAATTATGTTAGTCCTATCCAAATGCATATATTAAAAACGGAATGACATATGATTGGAACCCACAAAGACGTGTATTCATGAAATAAATAACCCAAGATAAGACTAACGATAAAAACACTTTTAATAGAGCTTACAATGTTTACATCACTTAATATCCAAATTGGTATATGTATTAATACAAATAATACGGTTGTTAATAAATTAGCTAATATAAAATTCATATGATTTAAAAGTTTTTGAAACACAAAACCTCTAAATGGTATTTCTTCAAATATTCCAACCAACGAACCACTTATCCATAATATTCCTATATTTAGATTAATAAGTCCTCCTCCGAATATAATTCTTTTTATTATTAGAACAATTACAAATAAGATGCTAATGAAAATTCCCTCTTTAATACTATTGTTCAATTTTAAAAATTCTATCGGGTTTACGTTATCTTTTAACTTGAGATATAGTATAACAGGTGTTATAAAGAATAGCATATATATCATCAAAATAATAATAAAGACTTTCAATTTTAAATCGCCCCTCTGTAAAATATCATTCAAAAGACTAAATATTTCGTTGGATTTGAGCCATCAATCCGCTCTATGTTGAGCCATATGTATCCTCAAAAATGAGCCACCATGTTGCGTTGTTAACCATAGAAAAAATCAGTTGTTAAACTTACTCTTTTTCATTAATTACAGTAGGAATTGATATATTAAACTACCACAGGGTGGCTTCAGGCTTTAATTAGCACTCAGTAGCATTTCCGATAGGCACTAGCGCCTAAACTCAAACGTATATTAACATATCTAACGTTATAATGAATTTATCAGTACTATACTGAATTTTCATTGGAGGTTGGTTATTATGAAAACCCAAGAATTTATTGATAATGCATGCTGTTGTTCAATAAAATTCGCTATGCTCATGACCTTTTACAACTCCCTATAGGGAGTCTTTTTTTAGTAAGATCCATATTTATGTGCTATATGATATGCAATAAGTATCGTAGATGTCTTCTAGTGTAGTATCATAAAAAAACATACCATCTGACTTAAATATTAACATATAAGCACTTAACCTATAATAATTAACTCTGCTTAGTATATCAATTGCTCTATTTTCATCATCAATAATAAGATTTCTTTTTCTCAACATCTTTAACTGTTCTTCAAAAGTTGTAGGAGTTTTGTTACAAATTATATTATCACTTTCCATTATATCATCCACAAATAAAATGTCCCACCTGGTGCGCATTGTAAAGAGGCGTGGTGGGTTCTATTAATATTAGTATACGCAAAAAGTAAATAAATTACACCTTTATTTTTGCTTATATCCATTCATATCTGTTCATATAGGTAACTTAACATCTATATTCTATTATTATCGTGCTTTTTCACTTATATTCTTCTAAACTATTAGAAAAAGCACCTCTATATTATTTTCTAAAATTACTCAACTCCATAACTGCGCATTCAAAGCGTTTCTCTTGCTCCATATTATTTAATCTTTCCACCAAATCACCAAATCCCCAATTATTAAAACCATCTCATGCTTACTATAAGCTTTATCATCAAAGCCCTTTGCTTCGCCATAAACCTTTTTATAAAGCTTCCTCGCATACTTCATCTGTTTATCCGTAACTGGTTCCACCTTCTGCTTTTTAACCCTCTCCGCTGCATTACCCTTTAACTTATCTATTTTTTTAAGGTACCTCTCTTTAAACACCTTTTTAATATCCTCTAAGAGATCCTCATCTACATCAAATCTTTCATCAGTAATTCTCTTAACAAACTGCAGCTTTCCTTCTGCCTTTTGAAATTTATTCCTATACCAGGAGTCAAAAACAGAATCAAAATCCTCATCCTCGGAGATTCCTTTTAGCGTAGTAGTCATACTACCACTAATACTAAGCTTCCATCGTTGTTCTAAATCTTTATATAACATAATAATACCTCCTCTAGATAACCTAGGTTACACCCATAATCTTATCGGAATGTTTCATGATACCAAACTATTTTGAAAATCTTCCTTTATTGGTACTATAGCTAATTTTCTTATAAAATCACTTAAGTCATCAATGTGTCTTTTTTCTGCCAGCATAAAAAAAGCCCTCCAATTTTTTTGTAACCCAAATAAGGAGTGCTGCATTATATCTATTAATCATCACCTTAGGTGATTACCCTCTATTGGTAAATAATTGTAATTTTAATTTGTTTATTGTAATTTTATCTGTTTTAATTTTAATATGTATTACCTATAACTTCAAGTTTTTATAATATGTAGTCATATTTGTTATCTCTCATAAAATCATCTTCTATATACATTTTGTAACCTCTAGTAACTACCATTCTACCTAATTTTTGATTATTTATCTATAGTTTTTTGACATAAAATAATTCCAACACAAAACCCCTATTATGGTATTCATTGTAGCTTTTTTACTATTATCATTGCGTTAGAATAATGATGAGTATGCAAAACCTATTTAAGACACACTCTTCATAAGTTACGGTGAAACTGTAAAATACGAGGATTATTAATTTAGATTGAAATTTTATTTATTCTATATTATGTAAGGTTAACTTGACACAAAAATAAAGTAATGCTATATTTACAATGTAAGGTTAACCTTACCGAGGTGGTAATTAATGAAAAATAGAATAAAACAATTTCGTGAATCTTTTGGATTAACTCAAGAACAATTAGGAGAACTTGTAGGGGTATCAAGACAAGCAATTAACTCCATTGAAACTGAAAAATTTGAGCCGTCTATATGGTTAGCTTATGATATTTGTAAAACATTCCACAGCTCCATAGAGGAAATTTTTCTTTTTGAAGAAAGTGAAAGAAAATCGAGAGCACAACAAAGTAGGGGGGTAGTTTAAATGGCATTAAGACAAATTAGACTTTTTGATGATGAAATATTAAGAAAAAAGAGCAGAGTAGTTGAAGTAGTAGACGATAAAATAAGGCGAATTCTAACTGATATGGCGGATACTATGTATCATTCAAAAGGTGGAGGGTTAGCGTCTCCGCAAGTAGGCATACTAAAGAGGTTAGTTGTAATAGATATGGGGCAAGGACTTATAAAATTAGTTAATCCAAGGATAATTAAGCAGGAAGGTATTCAGGAAGTTGTGGAGGGCTGTTTAAGTATTCCAAATACATTGGGAAAGTTAAAAAGACCTGCAAATGTAACGGTACAAGCATTGAATGAAAATGGTGAGGATATTATAGTGAGTGGTACAGGAGATTTAGCAAAATGTTTTTGCCATGAAATAGACCATTTAGAAGGTATTCTTTTTACTGATTTAGTTACTGAATATATAAAGTAAGGTTATTATTGTAGTTTTAGATTTTCATATATATCTACATAATGTTGCCTGGCTTATTCTAGACATTGCTACAATTTCACTTATGCTGTATTCTTTTGAATTATATAGATTCAATGCATTTTCAATATTTTTATCTTTAACTTTTGGCCGACCACATTTTCGTCCTCTGAACTATGAGTTCTCTCTCAAATTGGCTGAATGCTTGAAAAACTTTAATCAGAAGATTCCCTTGTGGTGCATTTAGTCTATACTTTTTTTGATTTTTCTGTATAATTATTATTGTTGCAACAAATACATAATTGAATTGGAGAAAGAATATGATAAAGAAAAAAATAGCAAATATCCCTTTTGGACCATTTATTACAGTTTTAGCAGGAGCGATGGTTAATGGAAAGCCAAACTATGCCACACTTGGTGCATACGGTGTTGTAAGTGAGAAGCCTGTATTGTATATTTCATTGAAAAATTCCCACTATACAACTTCAGGTGTAGTGGAAAGTGGATTCTTTAGTGTAAACATACCATCCTCTGAATCTATTGATAATACTGATTTTTGTGGATGCGTCTCTGGTAATAAAGAAGATAAATCAAATGTTTTTGATTCGTTTTATGATGAAGCAGGAAATGCACCAATGATAAAAGAATGTCCTGTAAATTATCTTTGTAAGGTAATACAAACCATTCCTATATTTGATTTTACGATGTTTATTGGAGAGATTGTTGCCGTATATGCGAATGAAGACTGCCTGGAAAACGGAAAACCAAATGCTCTAAAAGTTAAACCAACAATAATGATGGGTTCAGGATACTTTGATCTAAAGGATAGAGTTGGTTCACTATTTAAAACATATAGTACTATAGGTACCGTTGATCCTAAATAATAAGTAATGAAAGGCTAGTATTTGTAACTATAATTGTATTGTAAATCTTAGGTTGTCTATTACAGTTTTTTACACGAATCGTTTCCATATCCCAAGTTTACTGACTGCTACTAAGACTATATAAAAGATGTTTGTTACTGCACCTTAATAAAATATTTTAATTTAGAGCAGGGAGTAAGTTTGTCCAGCTAATAACTGAATTTCATCCTTATTCAATAACGGTGTAAATCCCACAGAATATCCATCCCAACTATTTACATAATAAATATATTGTGTGGGAAATTTATTAATGCATTTTCTAAAAAAATAATGTAATATAGAAAAAAGGCGGTTTAACTATGAAACCTAGATATATTATAATATTTATAGCAGTAGTTATTGCATCTTGTGTATCTGTACATATTATTGACTTAAATAACCTTAAAACATCAGATCAGACTATAGTGAATACCAAAAAGCAAATCATATATAATATTAATGGAAAGAATGAAAATTGGGAAATAGTAGACGGGATTTATCTGAAAGATATAAACAGCGAATCTTTTGAATTAGGGGAAGTTAAATATCTTAAAGATATGAAAAATATCAAAGAAGTTAAAATAGAATTTGTCCTAATAAACGGTACTAAGGAAAAAAAATATTTATTAAATAGCAAAACGGAATACATACAACCTAGTAATAATAATGTACTCATTTATGGTAATTCATCTTCTTATTCACCTCATATGAGTAATGTATTACCTGATTTTAATTATTCTTTTGAATGTACAATAAAATACACAACCAGAGAGAACAAATCTTTTGAAGAAAAAATTCCTATAATTGGAACATATAAGCAACTTAATTAGCATCAGTTTCGAGTTCTGTGTAAACTCAAAACTGATGCTAATTTCCATTAAGCTTTAAAGACAATATTTTTGTTGAATTTATGATAATTTAGTAATATAATGTATTTTGTAAAGATATTAACAATTGATAAAAACTTAATATGAAAGGAGAATTCTATAAGATGAAAACAATTATTTGCTATTAATTTTCATTAAGAAAATTAACCTTTAAGGAGTTTAATCAGCCTGATTTATTAGGTTTATTTTGTGTACCTCTTTTTAGCATTGGCAAATATAAGTAAACCACTTATAGAGTAGAAATTTCATCCTTTAGTTTATAACTGTAATAGAATTAAAAAGGAAGATTTTTAGCTGTAGGGGAGTTGCACTTTCTTGCGGCTTTTACTTTGCGCAAAATAAATACTCAAATCAGGATTAATGGTGGAATTATACTATAAAGGTCTGAAATAGTGAAGATTTTTACAGTAATAAAAAATAAAGGGGAATTAATATGATTAGAGATTATAAACAAGCTGATATTGATGAAATTGTTAGGATATATACACTAGAATACAAGGCAATGCCAGAAGAAATTGAAAATTTAAAGACGGCATCTAAAATTTTGGTATATGATGATAAAGGCATTCAAGGATTTATTCATTTAATGATAAGTGGTGGCTATTGTTGTGTTGAAATGGGAGCTGTAACTAATGAACTAATAAAAACTATTGGTTTAAAGCTCTGGGAAGAGGCTAAAAAAATTTTTAAAGAAAAGTCTATAAATACCATTGAAACTTTTTATGTGAAAGATAATTTAAATTGGAAACAGTTATTTGATGAAATTGGATTTGAATATCGAAGTTCTGTGTATCGTTTTACGTATAAGGGACCTAAATTGAGCGAACCTAATCTTTCTGTAGTAAAGTATGAAGATAAATATTACGATGATAAAATGGGACTTGAAAGTGAGGCATTTTCAGTATTAAGAAAAGAAAATAACATTAAACCATATAACTGGTATTTAAGTGCAAGCAAAGAGGCACTTCAAAATAATAGAAAATATACGCTTGAAGAAAAAGAATACATTTATCTATTTTTTGAGAACAATGAGATGGTTGGGGGCTCAATGGTTAAAAACGCTGAGATAGATTTATTATTTGTTAATATAAAACACCAGGGAAAAGGTTACGGTAAAAAAATAATTGAATTTACAGTGAACAGAGGTTTAGAACAAAATGCAGGAGGCGTTAATTTAAATGCATTAGCAAGTAATGAAAAAGCACTAAAGCTATATAAAAATACAGGATTTAAAGTTGTACAAGCACAAGATTGTAGAATGCTAATTATAAAGTAATAGGGGTATAGGTAGTAATGGAACAGTAATCGGCTATAGCAAGAACTATTGGCAATGTATTTACTTTTTTAGCATTTTAAAGAATATACTTTTTTTTAGTGAAAATAATAAAAGGAGTTTACACTTCTTTATAGAATTATCTTTAATATCAAAAACGTATTGAAGGTAGGTGTAGTAGTATGCATGAAAATAATTTATTTAAAGAAAGTCCAGAAGAAAAAGTTGAACGAATAGAATACTACATAAATCTTATGAGGGATTATGTGTTAGATACTGAAAAATTTCAATTTTGGGATTGGGCTATGTCTAAGCGATTAAATGAATTTGAAGTTCGTAAAATAATAGATATAACCAAGATTTATAATAATAAATTATATGAAGAAAAAACACCTGATTTTGAGGAATATTGTAGTAAAATAAAAAATATTCTAAATTGGGCAAACAGACCAGATTACAAGGAACCAGTAAATGAATCATTTATAATTAGTATGTTAGGGTGTTTAAAAAAATTAATGTTTAGAAATTTAATTGATTTTTTTCTAACAGAACCAGTAAATGCAAACAGTGAAACACTTTAATAAAGGATGTATTTTGTATCTAATTATGGTATAAAATACATTAAATAATTCATGGAAATTATAGCATTAGAAAAAAAGACCAGTAAATTTATATTTACTGGTCTTTTTTAACCTTTATTTAGAGTTTACTGTTTATGATTTTAAAAACGTCAGCTTCGGTAATTATTCCTTTAAGATAATCTTCTAAAAGTCTCGTTTCTGCTTCGGTAACAATCAAACCTTCAATTGCCAATGAAGGTTTTGCATTATCTAGTGATAATTGGTCTTCTTTAGACAAGTTATTATTTTCATATTAAAATAATCAAACTCCTTCTGAAGATATTTTTTTGCTTTTTACCGCTGTGCTTCTTTCTTAGCTCTTGGAGTTGTTTTTTTCTTCTCCAGTTCTTCTAATAGCAATTTATATTTGTTTTGATATTCTTGTATATCTGTATTATGTTTCAATTGGTCTTGGCTTAATTGCTCCTGTTGAGCTTTTTGTAGTTCTAACAAGGGGTATAGGTAGTAATGGAACAGTAATCGGCTATAAGCGTGTAAATATATGGTTATGATTAAGCCTAACGTGTGTACAGCAAGCGTTTGAAAGTACCAATAATTTAATTTGAATGTTCAAAAACACAAAAAATAAATATATTGAACTCTCTATATACTGTTTAAAAAAGTATACTTTAATGAACAGCATTAAAAAAATATCTGGTAATGGCTCATTAATTATTTATAAGCCATTACCAGATATTTTTTATCAGTGGTGAAATAGGTATTTAAATTTAAAATCCATTTTTTTACACGCTTATAGCCGTTTTTGGTTCCGTTACTACCTGTACCCCTAGTTGTAGTTTTATATACAGCAATTTCGATGTTAAGATCAGCTTTAAAACCAGTTGTTCAAGAAGATTAAAAAATGGCTGTTGCAAAATTTTGCAACAGCCTTAGATTTACTCGCAGCGATGCCTTTTGGAGCTTTTAAATACCACTTACCAAATCTTTAGATTATATAATATTTATTATTTTATTCATAATACTCAGGAGCGTGCTTTAGTGTTTTGAAGAATTCCATATCATGAGCATACATAACTTTAGCGTTATATTTCTTTTGAAGTTTTCTAACTTTCTCAATTGAATTGAAGAACGCGATGCTATCAAATACTATACCAGAGGCTTTAGCTGGAGGACCATAATTTTCACTTGTATAAATGCAATCTTGTGGAAAAATGATTGTTCCTTCTCTCTCCAAATGAACAACTATTCCAAGAACTCCTGGAGCATGCCCAGGCAGCGAAATTATTTCAATACCATCTGCGATATAAAAATCTTCCTCAACCAAATGGAACTGCTTAACAGGAACTTCTAAATCTTCTTTTATATAAACGCCATGCTTTGCGGAATCAGGACATAAATGGACGAGAGTTAGTGCATGTTCATAATCTGCTTTAGGAACATATACATCTGCATGTTTAAACAGATCTAAATATCCTGCATGATCTACATGCATATGAGAAAGAATAACTGTCTTAATATCTTCTGGTTTAGTATCACATAATGCCAATTGTTTTTGTAAGTCTTGTTCATCAGTTTTGTAAAATGGAAATGCTTCTCTTAACCATTCCGGCCAATAGCCTTCCATTGCTTTTGGGTTACAGCCTACATCATATAGAATTTTCCCATCTGGATGATCTATAAGTATCGCCATTACAGGAATTTTTATCCACTCACATTTTGGACTTTTATTGCTTTTCGTTGCGGTAACTGACATAGCAACCATACTATTTTTATCACACTCTAACCAACCTATGTCTAAAACATATACTTTCATAATTTTACCTCCATAAATTTAATAATTTAGATTAATGTCTCTTTTATTAATAAGTTTTCTATAAGATTTTTTTCTTTAATAGCCTTTCATGATTTTTTCAATAACATAGTGTCATTTTCAGGTAATATAGAATTTGTACATATTTTATCATTAGCATTATATGAAATCAATGTTAAAATTGTATGTAATATAATTTTATGAGTTCTATATGGTTAGTAAATTTTTTAATAATTATCTAATAACTTAAGATTTAAAAAGAACCAGTTTACAACGCATCATTATCTTTTCATCAAAATTGTATGTGCAACTAAATTGAATAGCATAAAAGTCATATATTTTGAGCTTTGCAGCGTTTATAAGGAAAAAAAGTGCGTTAGAAAAATTATCTAATAGCAGAATATAAATAGTAACATTGTAGTACATACAATATTACTATTTAAAACACACAATATTGCTGATAAACTTTATATGAAGTGCACATTGTACGTAATTGTACAATAAAGTAGGGTTTGCTGAAATATATGATTTCAGAGAATCAAAAGTGGTTTGCAAACTGCAGAAAAGATGAAAATAACGGGGGTGAGTCCTATTAAGATGCCAGAGTTTGATAGCGTATTTAAAGAACGAATAGTTGTAGTTAGTCGAATTCAATTTAGGAGGTAAGAATTATGAATAGTAATAATAAAGTAATGAAAACTATGGATGGTAATGAAGCTTGCGCTACAGTAGCCTACCAGTTTACTGAAGTTGCAGGTATCTACCCAATAACACCATCATCGCCAATGGCGGAAAAGACAGATGAATGGGCATCTGAAGGTAGAAAAAATATGTTTGGACAGCCTGTTACATTAGTAGAAATGCAATCAGAAGCTGGAGCTTGTGGTGCGGTTCATGGAGCGTTAGAGGCGGGGGCTCTTGCGACTACCTTTACATCATCACAGGGCTTAATGTTAATGATACCTTGTCTTCACATTATCGCTGGACATAGACATCCAGGAGTTCTTCATGTTGCAGCAAGATCTGTAGGTACACATGCTAATTCAATTTTTGGTGACCATCAGGATGTAATGGACTGTAGAGCAACCGGTTTTGCAATGCTTGCATCAGGAAGTGTTCAGGCAGTTATGGACCTTGCAGGTGTAGCACACTTATCGGCAATTAAGGCACGAATACCTTTTATTCATTTCTTTGACGGATTTAGAACTTCTCATGAAGTACAAAAAATTGAGATGATTGATTTGGATAAGGTTACAAAGCTTGTTGACATTGATGCTCTTGAAGCTTGGCGTGCAGTAGCTATGAATCCAGAGCACCCATCGATTAGAACTACTGTACAGGGTCCTGATGTATACTTCCAGAATCAAGAGGCTAACAATCCACATTATGATGGGCTTCCTGAAGTAGTTGAAGCATACTTGGAAGAAATAAATAAGATTACAGGAAGAGACTATCATCTGTTTAATTACTACGGTGCAAAAGATGCAGACAGACTAATCGTTGCTATGGGCTCCGTTTGTGAAACTGCACGTGAAACAGTTGAATATTTAAATAACAAGGGCGAAAAGGTTGGTCTTCTTGAGGTTCACCTATACAGACCTTTTAGTGTTGAATATTTTCTAAAGGCTATCCCAAACACAGTAAAGAAGATTGCCGTTCTTGACCGTTCAAAGGAGCCAGGAAGTATAGGTGAAGCTTTATATGTTGATGTCTGCGCAACTTATACAAATAATGAAAATGCACCAAAAATTTATGGCGGTCGTTATGGTCTTTCATCAAAAGATACAAATCCTGCACAGATCAAAGCTGTATTTGATAACCTAAAAAATGATGAGCCAAAGAATAACTTTACTATAGGTATTGTTGACGATGTTACATTCTTGTCACTTGACTCAAGCACACCGATAGTTACTGAGTCTAGAGACACAGTGTCTTGCAAGTTCTGGGGTCTTGGTTCTGACGGAACTATCGGTGCCAATAAGAATTCAGCAAAGATTATCGGTGATCATACTGATATGTATACTCAGGCATATTTTGAATATGATACAAAGAAATCATATGGTATTACTAAGTCTCACTTAAGATTTAGCAAGAACCCTATTCGTTCAACTTATCTTGTTAAAGCAGCAGACCTCCTTGCTTGTCACAACGAAACATACCTTGATAAGTATGACATGATTCACGAAATAAAGGACGGCGGAACATTCCTGCTTAACTGCTCATGGAAGGAAGAAGAATTAACAGACAGACTTCCTTTAAACGTAAAGAAGTATATCGCAGACCACAATATTAACTTCTATATAGTAGATGCAAATAAGATATCTAATGAGTTAGGTCTTGGCAATAGAGCTAATATGATTCTTCAGGCTGCATTCTTTGCATTGACAAAAGTCATTCCTATTGAGGACGCAGTTAAGTACATGAAGGAAGCAGTAAAAAGGACCTATGCAAAGAAGGGCGAAAAGGTTGTAAATATGAACTTAAATGCTGTTGATAGTGGCATTACTAGTCCTATCAAGGTAAATGTTCCAGAAAGTTGGAGCAGTGCAAAGGTTGAAAATACAATGGATGAAGATCTTCCAGATATGATTAAGAATATCGTAATCCCTGTAAATAGACAGAGGGGAGATGATCTTCCTGTAAGTACATTTATAGGCCATGAAGATGGAACTTTCAAAATGGGAACAACAGCATTTGAAAAGAGAGGAATTGCAACAGAAATTCCTGTTTGGGATGCGTCCAAGTGCCTTCAATGCAACCAGTGTTCCTACGTATGTCCACACGCTGCTATTAGACCTTACCTGCTGGATGCTGAGGAAGTAAATAACGCGCCGGAAAACTTTTCATTAATTGATGCAAATGGAGCAGCAGCAAATGGAATGAATTATACTCTTCAAGTAAGCACCCTTAACTGTACAGGTTGTGGCAGCTGTGCAGCATCTTGCCCTGCAAAGGAAAAGGCACTTAAAATGGTGGTTGCAGGAGATTGGATTAAAGATACAACAAACTGGGATTATGCTTTAAATATAAGTGATAAGGGAGATTTATTTGACGTTAAGACAGTAAAGGGAAGCCAGTTTCGTCAGCCGCTTCTTGAATTTAGCGGTGCATGTGCAGGATGTGGAGAAACACCATACGCTAAATTAATCACTCAGCTTTATGGAGATAAGGCTTACTGGGTAAATGCAATCGGTTGTTCAATGGCTTGGGCGGCTGCAATGCCATCTTTCCCATATACAACAAATAAAAAGGGTCATGGACCAAGTTATGTATGTTCACTGTTTGAAAATCAGGCAGAAGCAGGTCTTGGAATGTTCCTAGGAGTAAAGCAAAGAAGAAACGGTGTTAAAATGCAGGCTTTGAATTTGCTTACTATGGTAAAGGAAACAAAACTTGAAAAGGCTATAAATGAATGGCTAGAAACATTTGACAGCCTAAGATGCTCAGACCCAACAAGTGAAGCTATGTCCAAAGCATTAAAGGATGCCAAGCTAGATGGCGAAGCAAAGACTATTGCAGAAAATATGCTTCTTCACAGAGACCAATTTACAAAAAAGAGCATTTGGTTGTTTGGCGGAGACGGATGGGCATATGACATCGGATTTGGAGGGCTTGACCATGTTATTGCATCAGGAGAAGATATAAACATATTTGTAGTTGATACAGAGCTATATTCAAATACAGGTGGACAGGCTTCAAAGGCTACACCAATAGGAGCAAATGCTAAATTCGCGGATTCTGGTAAGAAGACACAAAAGAAAGATCTCGGAAGACAGATGATGACTTACGGAAACACATATGTTGCTCAGGTTGCAATGGGTGCAGATCGTAATCAACTAATTAAGGCTTTAACAGAGGCAGAAGAGCATAAAGGTCCATCATTGATAATTGCGTATGCACCTTGTATTTCACATGGTATTAAAGCTGGAATGAGTAATGTACAGAATGAAATGAAGAAAGCAGTTGACGCTGGATTATGGACGCTGTATAGGTTTAATCCGGATAAAAGGGAAAAGCCATTCACATTAGACTCAAAAGCACCTACAAAACATGTAAAGGAATTCTTTGATGGAGAAACTCGCTACGCATCACTTAAAATGAAATACCCAGAGTTGGCAGAAAAATTGTTTGCTGAAGCACAAAAGGCAGCAGATGAACATTACAAAAGCTATGTAAGACTTGAAAAAAGCTATAATGAATAGGAGGTATTTTATGGTGGTCAAGGAGATATACAGAGAAAAACTAACCACGGCAGAGGAAGCGGTTAAGTTGATAAAATCCGGAAATACTGTGATACTTGGTCACGCAGCAGCAGAACCACCGGTTCTTGTTGCGGCCATGGTGGCAAACAAGGAAAGCTACAAGAATGTAACCATATCTCATATGGTTTCCATGGGGAAGGGCGAGTATGCCCTCCCTGAAAACAAGGAACACTTTAATGTTAGGTGCTGGTTTGCAGGAGCAGGAACAAGAAGAGCCATTAATGAAGGAGATGCAGATTTTGTCCCTGTGTTTCTTCATCAGGTACCTTTTAACCTACGAAAAGGCATAATTAATATAGACGTGCTTATGGTTATGGTATCGCCGCCTGATGAAAACGGATATTGTAGTGCAGGGGTTTCAAGCGACTATACAATGGAAGCTGCGAAGCAGGCCAAAATAGTTCTCGCAGAGGTTAATGACCAGATGCCATACGTATATGGGGATACCCTTATTCATGTAAGTGAAATAGATAAGCTTATTGAGACTTCTCATCCACTTGCAGAGATAAAGGCTCCTGTAATTGATGAGGTTGAAGCAACTATCGGTAAGTACTGTGCATCTCTTGTTGAAGACGGTTCAACACTCCAGCTTGGAATAGGTGCTATTCCTGATGCAGTACTTGCACAACTTAAAGATAAAAAACATCTTGGTATCCATTCCGAAATGATATCAAGCGGCATAGTAGATCTATATAAGGCAGGAGCCATTGATGGTTCGGAAAAGGGAATAGATAAAGGTAAATTAGTAGGCACATTTATTATGGGAGATAAAAGTCTATATGATTTTGTAAACCATAATCCTGTTGTTTTACTGAAACCAGCAGATTATGTAAATCATCCTATGATTATAGCTCAAAATACAAAAATGATATCCATAAATGCTTGCATGCAGGTGGACTTTTTGGGACAAGTGGTATCAGACACCATTGGAACTAAGCAATTTTCGGGTGTGGGCGGACAGGTTGATTTCGTCAGAGGTGCAGCCATGTCTCTTGATGGTTTAGGAAAAGCAATAATCGCTATGCCGTCAACTGCAACTCTTAAGGATGGAAGCATAATATCAAAGATTGTGCCATATATTGACCACGGTGCAGCGGTCACTACTTCAAGACACGACGTGGATTATATAGTAACGGAATACGGTATAGCGGAATTGAAGGGGAAATCACTAAAGGAAAGAGCAAGCACATTAATTAATATTGCACATCCAAATTTCCGTAATGAATTAGCAACACAATATAAAAAACGCTTTAACGTAAAGTTCTAGAAATACACAAATAATAAATAGAAGGGAGACAAAAACATGTTAGGTATTTCAAAGAGAAGCAATGACATTCCACAATCATTAATATGAAAAATGGCAAATATGGCGGATGGACTAGAGGATGTTATTTCATTTGCTATAGGTGAACCTGATTTTATCACTCCGGAGAACATTATTGAAGCTGGTGTTACTGCATTGAGAAACGGTGCAACCCACTATACTCCTAACGTTGGATATACACCACTTCGTGAGGCTATAAGGGATGATTATAACAGAAGAGGCTTTGATTACAAGCTGGAAAACATAATGGTCACTGTAGGTGCCATGGAATCTTTATATTTATCAATGCTTGCAATTTTAGATTTGAGGGATGAAATAATAATAAGCGATCCACACTTTACAAATTATTATGGGATGGCTGTTCAGTGTGGTGCAGTTCCTGTACTGGTAACAGTGCTCGAAGAAAATGGATTTATGTACGATATAGATAAATTAAGAAAGGCTGTTACTAATAAGACAAAGGTGATTATTGTAAATTCACCTTCAAACCCAACAGGCGGAGTTGCAAGTGCAGAAAATCTAAAAGCTATAGCAGAGCTTGCTATAGAAAAGGATTTGTACGTAATATCCGATGAAATGTACAAGTACCTAAATTATACCGGTGAAGAATATGTAAGTATAGCATCATTTCCTGGGATGATAGAAAGAACTATAGTTATAGATGGATTATCAAAGTCACATGCTATGACTGGCTGGAGAGTTGGATATACTGCAGGCCCGGAGAATGTTGTTGCAGCAATGACAAAGATGCAGGAAAACGTGGTGTCATCCGTAACCACAGTTTCACAGTTTGCAGCTGTCGAAGCCATAACAGGGAGTCAAGAAGTCAGAGACAGTATGATAAAAGAATACAAGAAAAGAAGAGATCTTGTAGTCAGACTTATAAATGGCATTGATAATATTTCTTGTGAAGAGCCAAAGGGAGCTTTCTATGCATTTATAAATATTAAGAAAACGGGACTTTCTTCAGAAGAGTTTGCAGTTAAGCTATTGAAAGAGCAGCATGTTATAGTTGTTCCAGGAAATGGATTTGGACCTGGCGGTGAAGGGTTCGTAAGATTATCTTATGCAACATCGAAGGAAAATATTATAAAAGGGCTTTCAAAAATGGGTAAGTTTGTAGCAGGTCTTTCTTAGTAAAGTTAGAAAAAAAGAAAGGGAAAGTTAAAGAATACGTTTCAAATTCCATGTAAACTCTAAAAACTGGCAAAGTTTAGATTAATATTTTAAGGGATTGGTGGCTGGAAAATGTCCATTTATCCCTTAAATCATTACACACCTAATTAAAGGAAAGTCAATAAAAAACAGTGAGAATCCTATGGTTAGGCGTGTAGATATTTTGTGGAATCGGACATATCAAGCCCGCAAATATCTTTGATAAGTTTATTGATATCGGTGAGCCTTTTATTGGATATTCATATAAGAAGTTTACCAATGAGAGCTCCCACCTTCTATTTTTTTCTAGACTCTCGTTTTTTCTTCCCAAAAATAAAACCTTCAAACTGATTTTATTCTACATCAGCTTAAAGGTTTACATAATTTATGAAAAGATTTTGGAACTTTTCTTGCAGGTTCATATTATTAGTGAATTATTATTTGTTTTATCAGTTAATTCAGCTAAATAAATTTTTAATATTTCTAATCCTTTTTTTAATTCACTGGAATCAGCGGGGGATGAAATGGAAACACGCAAAAATTGTTCTGTTTTATAATTCCCAACTAAGAAGCGATTTGAATGATATATTGAGATTCCCTTTGCTAAAGCATCCTTTTCAAATTGATTTGCATTATATTTTTTCTGCAAAGGAAGCCACCTAAATAAACTGATAGGATTTTCATTTGAATTTTCTATCTTAAAATATTTTTTATAAATATCATTTCGTTCCTTTAAAATTGACTTTTTTTCCTCAACTATTATATCTGCCATTCCAGTACTAATTAGTTCAGTAATAATTTCAGCATTTAATGCTGATGTTTTGATATTTATGTTATAAATTCCACGAGCTATTCTTGAAGCGTATTTTTCAGGGTAGACCATAAAGGCTACTCGCATACCTGAAGACAAAGATTTTGAGACGCTGCATATGTAAATGGATTGTTCAGGTATAAAACAAGTAATGGGGTGAAAATTTTGTGGTGCAAGAAATGAATAAATGTCATTTTCGATCAAGATAAGATTATGCTTTTTTATAATTTTTGAAAGGTCTTTTCTACGCTCCATATTCATCAGAACTGCTGTAGGATTATTACATGAAGGTATCAAATATATGCCTTGTATGCTACTTGACTTACAATGAATATCTAATTCCTCCGGGTTCATTCCTAGAGGATCTCCTTCTATTGGAACCAATTGGATATTAAGGGTGTACGCTAATTCAATAAAATTAGCATAGGTATATCTATCAACTGCAATTTTATCTCCAGGATTAAAAAGAGAAATCAAAGAAATTGCACAGGAATTTTGAGCACCTGATGTGATCACAATGTTTTCAATTTTCGTATCAATATTATATCTTTGCAACCACCTTCGGGCATACATTTTGTGAGATGGAGTACCTAACTGGAGGGAATAATTAAGCAACTTATCAATATATCCCTTTGATAAAATATTTTTAGCTGCCTCTGCTACAATGGAGTTGGTTTCATCAAGTGGTCGTATATTTCCCATATTTATGCAATTGCTATCAACTACACCATCTGTTAACGAGATAGAGGCACCTGCATTTGGTGAAACAAAAGTTCCTTTACCAGTAGTGGCATAAATTAATCCTTTTAATTCACATATTTTAAATGCCCTTGTTATTGTACTGAGATTTATATCAAGATAATCTGCCAACTCTCGTTGAGGGGGTAATTGTATGGTTGGAGCAAGGTAGCCATTTATAATATCGTATTCCAACAAATTTGCAATGGATAGGTATAATGGTGAACCAAGCTTGGATTTATCAGGTTTCCAAGTCATTGGATAATCTTCAAAAGAATTTACTGGCATATAAAACCTCCTAAATGCTGTATTGCATACAATATTATCATACAAATGATACAATTTCAATTATAATATTTGTAAAAATGCACATTGTATGTAAAAATGGAGTGCTTTGAATATTGACTACTATGGGAATATTAAATTCATAGAGAACTGATATAAATGGAAAATAACGACTAAAAGTAATCTTAAGAATACTATAATCCATTTTTGCAAAAAGGTTCAAATTCTCTAGTCTAAACGCCCCCCCTCCCCCCTTGCTATTTAAGGGCCAGATTGTCCGAAAAACATATAATGGCAATGACGTAAAAATGTCTATCAACCCCTGAAAATAAAGATATAGTAAAGTCTAAATTTTTTGCTGGTAAGAAAACTATTACTATAGAAAAACCTGTGACTACGACTTCAACAAAGAAGAAATCAAGTAAGAATAAAACCATTTGCTTTTCTACAAGAAAAGTAAGTTGTATGTTAAAGTCAGCAATAGATGCTACTGCCAATAAGAGAAATTCAGTTAATATCGTTGAAAACTATGAGTCGATTATTCAAGTGGTTCAACACAATGATACTATGAAAAAACATTGGCAAGTATATCAAAAGGATTTTAGTTATGCTAAGGATATTAGTTTTAAAGATACTTGCGATGCAGTAAAAGATATTATGGGGTACGGCAACCATTCATGTAAAAATGGGCCACTTCCCATATTATGTAATGCTTTAAGCTTTTTTTATTAACTTAAAGCTGCCACTTCTTATAAAAACCACTTTAATAGATTATTAAAAAAATTTACTCTAAGTAATAGTGACATATGATACATACTGTTATACTTTACTTGTAAGTTAATTCACAATCGTATTTTATTTTGAAGTGTTTTATATTTTACAATCGTTATATATATATAACAATTAAACCAGGGTGGGGGAAAGATTTTCATGGTAAAAAGTTTTATAATATCAATGATAATATCAATTTTTCTAATAACTATTTTAAATATATTTTTAAACAAAAATAGTAAAAGTCTTAAAAAGAAAATAGAATGGCAACATTACTTTTTTGGATATCTTTTTATATTATATCTTATGATTTCGTTAACAGAAGTAGTAGGATTTCCTTATTTGAGCGACTGGCAAAGACTTTCAAGATTAAACAGTCCAATATTTAATCCCATTATAAATTTAGTACCTTTTAACGATGGATTTGAAATTTCTTCTATACTTAATATAATATTTTTTATGCCTTTTGGATTTTTATTGCCAACATTATGGAAAAAGTATAGAAAATTATTACCGACATTATGTAATGGAATATTATTTTCAATTATTATTG
Organism: Clostridium sp. FP2; assembly: GCF_011065955.2. Lineage (NCBI taxonomy): Bacteria > Bacillati > Bacillota > Clostridia > Eubacteriales > Clostridiaceae > Clostridium > Clostridium sp. FP2. The sequence continues at coordinate 9,940 of NZ_JAAMNI020000002.1, read as the reverse complement.
AAATTGGTCAATTGTTTGTTCCACATCGTGCATCAGATATTAATGATTTAATAATGAATACCATAGGAACTATTTGTGGTTGGATTATTTTCAATATTATAAGCAAAATTTTTCATAAACTTGCTAATAAAACAGTAATTGAAATTTCTTCTAATGATAGTATGGCTATTAAATTAGAACCTTATCTATACATTGCGATTCCAATTATAAGTACATTTTTAGGTTTAAAAAATGAATAAAAGATTAACAAGGGTAGAAATGCTCTTGCTTTATTTTTTTTTGCTAGAGTACCATAAACGACCGTTTGTGGTACTCTTGCAAAAAAAGTAAAAAGAGCATTTCTGCTCTTGATGTTTTACAATAAAAGAAGAAAGCGAATTAAGTAACTTAAATTTATATTCATACACTGTATGATAATTTTGCTATAGCCATATCATAGCATCCCCACATTTTATCTTTATATGGAAATCCATTTTTCAAATACTTTTCATCAACAAAGCCCACATTTTGATAACACCTATGAGCACTTGGATTATTATCAAAAACTTTTAAAGTTACCCTCGACATATTTAATATTTCAAAGGCATATCTTATTGCTTGATTTACCATTTGCTTTCCAAATCCATTATTTCTTTTTGATGAATCAGTAATAACAAAGCCAACATGTATACTCTCATTTTCATAATTGGCATTCATCATTGCTATGAACCCAACAGGATCTCCCTCTTCATCCAACGCAGTAAATAGCCATCCTTTTTCATAATTTTCAAAACTTTCTTTTGTTTCTTTCATTGATTCTTCTGTCAAAGGATATGTTATTTTATTTGCACACCATTTCACAAAATCTTCTTCGCTGTCTATCCATTTCACAATATATTTAGCATCGCATGATTTATATGGTCTTAATCTTAGCATTCTATTTATACTCTGATTCATGTGTCAACCATCCTCCATTTACTTAATTGTTAGCGTTTAAATGCTTATTAATTTAATTATAAATGATTACGTTGCGTAAGGTGCAAGTGAAATTTATATAAATTCATAGCTTGATGGGGTCTCGCCAACATTTATCTGAATCACACCAACAGGAATTAAAAAATAGCATAAATCTAACTAATATAAATATTTAAAAAGAAGAAAAAGGAGTATCACCTTGTTAGTGCGCCTTTTAAGAATAAGTACAGTAAAATAACCTAAGATATTAAATCCTAGGTTATTTTAGTTAAGTATTATTTTGAAATCTGATTTTCATATCTTCTATATGCTCATTTCCAAATCCGAAACCTTCAGCTATTATATAATGGCTTATGGTTGACCGGTTGGAGGCATTGGAGTACTTGCAGTGGTTGAGTGTGAACTATTTGTTGCTGAGTAATATTGATTTACTTTAGATGTTGATACATAATTTTCGCCGTATAGCCATTTATAAATATGTGTCCAATTACCAGTAGTTAGATCATAGAAATAGTGATCTTGGTATCCCTTATATAAATCTTTGTTCCAGTTAATATATGGTCTAGTTGCCCATACTGTCCATGCGGGTATGGAAACACCCTGGGTATATGAAGCTGTTTGTGTTGTAGTAGTTGTGGAACTAAATCCTAACGCAACTTTTATATCTGCTTCACCGGTAAACCCTACTGACTGTTGAACGCTTATTGATTGCGTGTAACTAACACCTATTGGAACTGATGAACGATAATTATCTTCCACTACCCAAGCTGTCGAGTATGTAACCATAGGAGTGCTAGAGTATCTATAAGGTGAAGTCGACCATGAATAAGTATCACCTAAGAGTGGTTGAACTGTAGTTTCGCCTGATTTAATTTTTGCAGCCTCTTTAGCTGCATCATTAACTATCATATCTATATTATCAATATTTGATTTATTGGTAACAGAATCTTTACTCCATCTATCTAACAATGCTTTTTTTAATTTTGACTTATCTATGTTTGCTAGTTTACCGTCTTTGTCATACATCCCATCATATAAGACATCCTTTGTACGTACTACTTTTTCTGTATCGTCATGTTTGTCTGGGTATACTACAGTTTGACCTACTGACTCTGAGATTGCAGTTTTGGCATTAACTGGGCTATAGATATAGCCATTGAGAGAACTTGAAGTAACGTCTTTTGCGAATACAGTGAATGAACTAGTTGATATACATAATGCCATTACGATAGCAAGAGAAATAATTTTTTTACCTTTTTTCATTTATCAACACTCCTTTACATATTTTAATAATAATACCATATATTATATAATAAGAAAAACCTTCTTATTTATCAATTAATTATATTTTGATGAATATTGAAAGTGTGAGGGGAGAAAATAAAAATGAGAAAAATAATTTTTAGTGGTATTAGTATGTTTATAAGTTCTATAGGTATTATAACTATAATTTTTGTATGTTTGTATTGTAACAAAATATATGGCGTTATAAATGGCTCTACAAAATTGTTAATTTATATAGACTGGTTTGGCTTGACTCCAATTTTTGCTGTATTTTGTTTGATTGGTATATTAGGTTTTTGTATAGGATTATGGGGCGTTTTTAGCAAAGATAAAGATAATTTTAAAAAATAAATACACAATATTCTTTCATGGATGCGGTATTACGAACATCTCCATAAGGGTAAATATACTTTACGTAGATGTTCGTAATTGTTTTGTTATACTTTACAACCACAATTTTTGGGATTTTGACTCTACGTAATGGTATACCTTTACGTAGGGTAGTTTGTTTTAGCATCAAACTATAGTTTGTAAAAATGGTGTTTAATGGTATAATTTTTCTAGTGATTAAGTCGTAGCAGTAAATTATGATGAAATATTCAGTATAAAATTTTGGAGGAGTGATAGGGGATGGATAGGCATTTTACGGTTTCCATATTTATAATATATAAGGATAAAGTATTATTACATTTACATAAAAAGGCTAAAAAAATACTTCCTTTAGGTGGACATATCGAATTGAATGAATTGCCAGAAGAGGCATGTATTCGTGAAGCACAAGAAGAATCAGGTTTAAAAATAAATCTATACAATCCAATAAATAACCAACTTAAGAATTCATGCGAATTGGTAGGAGAAAAATTGTTAATAAATCCCATGTACACAATTTTCGGTGAAATAAATCCAGAACATTATCATATAGACTTTGTTTATTATGCAACTGCAAAATCTTTTGATACAATACCAGGAGATGGTGAATCTAATTTACTTAAATGGTATAATAAAGAAGATTTGAAAAATGCATATGACGTTCAGCATAATATTTTGACGATGGCTAATGAAGCGTTAGAATTGTTATCGGAAAGATAGATTTGTTCGTAAATTATTACGTAATTTTCGTATATTGTATACCAACCCAAAAGGCAGCAATGCCTTTTTTCTTTTTCTTAGATTGATGCTAAACTCATTTTCAGTAGATATATTGGATTAGTGTATGTATTGATATTAGTTAGCTTTAGACATTTTTAATTTCTGTTGGTGTGATTCAGAGAAATGTTGGCGAGACCCCATAGCCATCAAGCTAAGCCATATTAAACAATATTGGATTGTTATCCTCTACATTTTTTTACTATTAATTTTCCTTTTATGAATTTGAATGATATATTGTAAGTGTATATTGTTATTTGAACAATTTTATGGCGCACCAAAAAAACCACGTATACAGTAGGAATTTTATGATCTTATTAATTTGATTTATGCTGCAAATTTAACATTTGCTGACATCTGTTTATAACATACTCCGAGAATATCAAAAACAGTTTTTTTGTCCTTTTTATGAGATTTTAGGCCATTTTTAACTACATTTTCAAATACTGACTTTACGTTATTGAAAGTTTTACTAGGAAACTTTATAAGATCCCCGTATAGTCTATCAATATATTCATGAACTATCTCAGAAACCTTCATTTCACTGGCTTCAAGTTCTTTATTTTTTATTGCCAAAGTTCTCATTTTAAACATTACAGCAGAGCTTAAAAGTAGCAAAATAAGTTTCCCGTAAAGCTGACACTTACACCGCTCTATCTTAACTTGCTTTACAGCATGTATATGAAATATGGATTTCCACGTTTTAAAAATTGTTTCTATTTGTAAGCGTAACGCATAGAGCTCATAGACTTGCTTCGCACTTAAAACTTCTTGCTCAATATTTGTTATATACATAGATATTCCTAATAATCCAATCGTATTATCGCTTTTTTCTATACCTTTCTTTTTAGCATTCTTTTTACTTTTTTCTGACCTCTTTTTCAATTGCTCATTTGTTAGTTTATATAAAATAAGCCTGGTTTTTAGCTTTTTACCTTGACCTATATAGACATCTTTAAGTTCATAATGTTCTCCATCACTCATTTGTTTCATTATGTCAGAAATATAGATTCTTTTAAAAAGGCTTGATTTTTTTGGAGTACCATTCTTGTAATACTCTATATCATTACTTTCTATATACACTGCTATATTAGGTTTGAGTCTTGATATATAAAAGCCTTTTCTTTTTTCTATGTCCAAAAAATCTTCAAAGTTGAAATATCCAAGGTCTCTTAAAATAAGATCTCCGGCTTTGATAGTTTCTCTTATTTTGCTTCCAAAAGTATTGTCACTTCCAGAGCCAGCTCCTACTTGTATATTAAGAAGATTTCCAGATTTTAATTCATATTCTAGTTGTATTTTTACACCTGAAGCTTGAGAACATCCACCAGATCCAGGATAAATATCTTTATAACTTTCTGGTTCTTCAAAAACTTTACACATCTTTCATTTAAACGTTGGTCTAATTCCTGACTGGAAACAAGTATGCCTGTTTTTTCACTAAGTTTTGTGCATAAGGTAACAAGTGTATTATTCGCAACTTCTACATCCATAAAGCAGCATAAGCAAACGAATTCCCATGCTTTAATTTTACTTTTTCTTTTGACAAAACCCGTCTCTCTCGCGACTTGTTCAATCTCCTCTTTTGAAAAACAGAGTTTTAGTTCATCTGAAAAAATCTTTATATCTTCTTCCAATTTTAAATTTTTTCTTTCTGTCATGCATAATCCCCCCCACGTTGTCTTTTTATTGTCTCTTTAATGATAACATTTTTACAAATGGGGGGGGGGATTTTTATAGAGTTTTCTTAGATTGATGGCTATGGGGTACCGCCAACATTATGCGGATTTACAACGTTAAGGAATGTACCGATACAACCGGCATACACGAAAGTGAGCCACATACTGGATTAGATATTAATCCAGTATGTGGCTTTAATTGTTCAATAAGATAGTAATATTGTGCCCTAAGTAATCTATAATAAGCTTGCTTAGGATAATATACATATTCTTCTATAAATCTATAGCATGCATTTTTTTGAACTCAATTTTACCTAGTTTATTAAAATCATACCACCGCTTTATAACTTCCTCAGAATCTAGATGGAGTTTGCTGAAAATGAGTCTGGCAAATTCAAGAGGTGCTGATCCATTAGCAGTTATAATGTTGCCATCCATCACAGCAGGTTCGTTTACATAACCCTGCGCATTGGTATATTCCTTGGTAGCGTATTTTTCTAAGTCCTCTAAATCATTTGAAGTATGCTTAACACCATTAAGAAACCCATGCTTTGCCAGGAAGACAGACCCATCACAAATTCCTGCAATAGGCTTGCCTTTTTGTAATGTTGCTTTTACCAAAGGTACAATTTTATTGGACTCAGATGTCCGCCAGCCTGTACCTCCAATCAGTATTAGCGCTTCATAATCTTCAGGTACTGCCTCCAGAGAATAATCCGGTAATACCTTAATTCCTCCGATTGAGTGCACTGGTTCCTTCGATAAGCTGATGGTTTTAATGCAATAAGGGTTGCTATCATCGTCACAATTCAATTCGGCAGCTACATAACCGGCTTCCCAATCGGCGTAATTGCTTAATAAAAATAGTAATACTGTCTTTTTCATTATCTTTTCATCCTCCTAATATAAATTATCATTATTTCACAGTAAAATAATACTGTTACACAGTTTTAGAAAACCGCGCATTTGATAGGAGGAATAGATGAATAATACATTCTTATCCCTCCACTTTAGTTGAAAAAACACCTCATAATTATATTCATTTAAACACCACTCCTTTTTTAACTTACTAGCTAAACTATTTCTAGTTTATAATATTTTTCACATAGATTCATTACCATTTTGGTAAAATGGCAATATTAAGATTTGGATATAGATATTCCCACATAGCACCAAAAGCCTTTCCACTACCCTAAATTAGATCGTAAATAAACTTCTTTCTTTTGTTCTTCGGTAATTCCAATATATCTTAAAGTCTGTGTCTTTGATGAATGATTAAATATATCCATAAGTAATTCTAATGAGGATCCATTTTGATATGCATGGTAGCCAAAAGTTTTACGAAGGGTGTGAGTTCCTATTTCTCCAGACATAAGAACTCCCTTTTCGCTTTTTTCTACAAGACCTATCATTTCAGCTGCATTATTAAGAATCCTATATGTCTGCTGCCTTGTTATCGGCATATTTTCACCTTTTCTACTTTGAAAAACATAGTTGCTCATTTCCAAGTTAGGTAATTCTTTTATGTAATTTTCAATAACCTTTTTTACTATATCTCCGATATAAAACTTCTTTGTTTTACCTGTTTTCTTTTCTGTAATAATTACATAGTCTTTTACAGTTTTAAAGTTCGTTTTTACTAGATCTTCTATCTTCAATTTCAATATGTCACTAATTCGCAAACCCACATTAATTCCAAATATGAAAAGTAATTCATTTCTTACTGACTGGCTTTTTAAAATTGAACGTATATTTTTTATTGTTTTTATATTTCTAATTGGCTCAACGCTATTCATTAAAATTCCTCCAACTCACTTATTATATAAAGTAACATAATACTAGTGTAATATATATTTATGTAACATTCAATTCAACAATTATATACGAAACCTGCAAACCCTTAGAAAGTAAAGAAAGTGAAAGTTACACAACTCACTTGTGTAACTTTCACTTTCCTTAATTACCAACGATTTTTTGTATTTTGATATAAAATATAAATTTGAATGTTACTTAATACTAATATCCATTAATGGTATAATATTGATAATGATCACTGAGAGTAAATTATTATTAATCTAAATTTAGAAAAGAAGGTGAATTTTTATAAATTACAAAAATCTATTATATTCATTTATTGCTCATTTGTTAGTAATAATGGTTAGTTTTATTATATTTTTCTTTCCCTTTCGAATATTAGTAACCGATTTTGAAAACTCTCTAAGTATAATAACAATTATAAAGATAACATTTTTTATACTTATAATTTTCATGTATCTTTTTATAGGATACAAAATGAATTTAAAACAACAAAAAAAATATGACTTGTTATCTGTATCGCTACCATCAATTATTGGCACTTTAATATGGCTAATAACATTTATTTCATATAGTAAAAGTTTAACCGTAATTCCACAGCATTTATCTGAGTTTTGGATTTATGTTAATGGGTTTAATTCTGCATTTACAATTGTTATGATCAATTTCAATATATCGTTAACATCACCCACTCTAATTTTAGTCTTAATGCAATTGCCGTCACTGTTAATGTGGTGCGGATTTAAAGTGAAAAGATATCCGTCAATATTACTAATGTATTCTAAATTAAAGTAAGAAAAAAAGAGATAGTTCAACAATGACTTAATTTTATTTTATGAAGATAATCGAAATAAACTTTTGAGGAGGATAAATATGAATAAGCGTTTTAGGGTACTCTACTTACTCTTTTCTTTACTGTTATTGTTAACATCTTGTTCTAATAAGAGTGTAGTATTAAATTTAAAAGTAAACAATGGTGATTTTTCAAAATCAAAGTCTGAAATTATAACAAGCGAATATGAACTTAAATCCAATGGTGGTTTTTTTTCAAGAATAGATTTTGATTTAAAGGAAGGGAAAGTTGACTGGCAAATTACAAATTCTAAAGGTGAAATTGTGTTTAAGGGATATGTAATTAATGAAAATGGCACAACTTATAGAGAATTAACTTATCCGGAAAATTTTTTAGAAGGACAGTTAAATAAAAAACAAGAAGTTAAGCCAAATAAAGATAGTGAAAATGGCATTAATAAGAATCCTGATTTTGAATATCTTCCATTTGATGTTGGAAGCCCTTTAGGTATATATACATTGAGTTTAAAACCTACGAACGTAGAAGGTAAATATACTGTTTTATGGAGTGATGGAGTAGTAAAAAAATAGTTTATGTGAACTTTCTTTTTTTACTAATCAAGACTATAGCGGGTACAGCCGACATACGAGTAAAAACCGGCCACATGCTAGAATTAATATCCAACATGTGGCTATATATTGTTTTATAGATGTTGCACCAAGTCTATTTAAATTTGAAACATTTCATATATCCTTTTTATAACCCCAGTGAAACATATTTTGATAGTGTCATTAGGGTATACCTTATTGCGACAGTTTTCATATATAGTCCATATTAGTAGAATCTATAAATTTATAAAAACGTTATATTATGGTATAATATTGCTAAACAGTAAGTTATATTGGTAGTTTCGGGCGAACTTTCCTAATTAAAAAGCAAAACCGAAGTGGTGGAATTAACAGCAGGTAATGTAAATTCATGTAGAGTAATATACATTAAATATTAAAAGGAGTGATACTAAATGATAAATAGTAATGTTACACAGGAAATGAAAATTAACAAATCTTGTTTTGACATATTTCCAGAATTGGAATCTGAAAGAGTGATATATAGGGAAGTAACGCCAGAGGATGTAGACGATATATTTAAAATTTATAGTGATCCTAAAGTTGCTAAATATGATTGGTACAAACCAATGGCTACTAAGGAGGATGCACTTTCTAAAATAAATCAGTACAAAGAGGAATTTCAAAATAAAGAAGAGATTACCTGGGGAATTGCAAGGAAGAATGATGATAAGATCATTGGATATTGCTGCTTATTTGATTTTGATGATAATTCAAGAAGAAGTGAGATTGGGTATGGCTTTAATCGTGATGAATGGAATAAAGGCTATGCAACTGAAGCTATAAAGATTTTAGTGAAATTTGGATTTGAGGTTATGAACCTTAATAGGGTAGAAGCTACTGTAACCCTCGGTAATGATGCTTCTGTAAAAGCTTTAAAAAAGGCTAACTTTCTTCAAGAGGGTATTGTTAGAGAACGAAGCATTATGAAAGGCAAGTTTGAGGATGATGTTATATTAGCTATAATAAAAAAAGATTATAAACTATAAGTGACAATGGTAGAGAAATATTAACAGTATTAAAGTACGTTCTTTTAGGAAAATGTTGGTTATATAGTAAGGATTATTTATATATCATTCAACAACTATAGCCACATGTTGGAATTAATATCCATAATGTGGCCTATTTTTACACATTAACTATATTAGAAAAAACCATAGTATTGATAGTACACATAGAAGCTAAAAATCAAAGTTTTGTACGTTGTTTAATAAAAAACAATACCTTGTGCTTAAAGTACACAAAGTATTTGCATACTTAGCCATTGGACCCTATCACTGCTATTTCTTAATTATAATTTTAGTCAAGTCGGTCTTTCCACGTTCATTTTAACCTTGATTAAAATTATAATTAAGAGCACTATTTTATTGGGTCAAATGGTGGTTACGAAGATTATATGTATACAATGTGCAATAGGTTCAGATTACTCGTTTCTTGTTCTCTTAGTATAGATAACGAGTATATGTCGGCTGTACCCCTTGTAGAGTTGAGGTAACATACTTTCAAGATTCAGTTATGTCGTCTCTTTCATATAGTACGTCATAACAGCCACAAAATAGTAGTTCCATTTTTGATTTACTGTTCATTAAAAATGGAAAATGCTGTCTTGTGGCTGTTTTTTGCATTAATCGTTGCCGTACCCC